>JBHEKP010000041.1:0-3966 GCA_041859375.1 Candidatus Hydrogenedentales bacterium
CGGGATCTGGAATCAGCCAGCGAAAACAAGGACGCCGTGGCGCTTGTTGCGGAGCTTGGCGTTTCAAGTTTATCAGAAGGGTTTATGCCCAGCCTGCGAAAGATACTCATCCAGGGGCATACCGGGGTGCTGATTGGGGAAATTGGCGACGATCCCCGGGTCAGAAGGATTTTGGACGAGGGAAACCGTCTGCGCGATGAAGACCCGGCCGCCTTTGGGGAGCTGATTCTTCTGCTTCAGGACCAGATGGCAAACTACGGCACCGGCAGGATCATTAACGGAAATCCCTTTCTGGACAATGCCAACGGAGCCCACGCATGGCCCTATCTGCTGGCCAAGCTGGATCCAGGCCCGGAAAACCTCAGGATTATCCTTGCCGCCGGGGAACGGGTCAAAACCCTCATCGAACAGCAGTTTCAGGACAACCTCCAAGCCGCCGGTGATTTTGCCCTCTTTGATTCCGGCCGTCTTGTTGTTAATTACGACACGGCGTCACGCACCTTTCTGGGCTATGCAGCCTGTTTGTGCCTGAACACCCTCATTGGCGACGGGGATTGCCGCGCGGCGCTCACCGAACAGGGCCGGGCCGTGTTGGAGGAATACATGGTGTATGAGGCCGAATTTGAGTCACACTTCGGGGAAATGGGGGAACAGGCCGAAGCCCCGTCGCCCGGCGCCTCAAGCGTCATCCAGGGGATGGACTTCGATTCCCGCGAATCCCTTGCCGCCCAGATGTCCCTGTATGCGCGGGTGATCCCGTCAAGGTTTGCCGGCCGCAATGACGGCCTCTACCAACGGCCTGATTTCATCCTGGAATTCGCCTCCGAAATAATCGCCGGGGCAAATTTTTAGCGCCCTCCCCCGCATATCCAAATACCCAAAAACGCCAAAAACTGGTATACTTTGACTGTTGGTGGGAACCTGGGCGGCGGCGCGGACGCCGCCGCCGCAACCATGAGGAGCGGGAGATGAACAGTCGGGGCATGCGTGGTTTTCTGGGAGGAGCGGGGTCTGCAATCGGAGCCTTTTTCCTTTTTCTCGCCATGTTTTGTGCCGTGGCCGAGATGCGGCCCCTCAAGGAGCCGCCCGCCCGGGATCCAAACGTGGTCAACGGCACCGCCGACGTCCGGTTCAGCCGTGAATGGTGGAAAGTGCGGCATGAGCAATTCAACCAGGCGGTGGCTGAAAAGAACACGGACTTGGTTGTCTCGCTCGCCTTTGATTCGGCTGATGGTTGGCGGTACAACGCGCCGGTGACTTATACAATATTGTTAGACGCGGTGAAATATTTAAAATACAAATCTCCCGACCGGCAGGATGATCTCATCATGCTCATGACCGCCCAGGCGGAGGCCGTCCAATATGTGATGCCGGGCAACGAAATGGCGAGGGACTTTATCGCGGGCGAGGTGCTTTGCGCGCCTTATGAGCGGGCGATGATATACAAAGAATCGGGACGCTACGAACCTGCGCTCCGGGAGCTGCAACAGTTTTATGAGGACGGGCGCGCCGAGCGTGAGCGACTCAGGGGAAAGCCCGACATTTTCACCTGCCCGTGTGAGGAAGAAGCCGTGCTTGCGGAGCTTGTGCGGATGCACCTTGCCCTGGCGCTCGCCGACGATGCGACGGCGGATGCGGTGCGGCGGCATTATCAGGGCGCCTTCGATTGCAACATGGCGTTAATGGACCATGCCACCGCCACGAATCTTTTCAAGTGGGGGGATGAAAAAATATCCGCCCATTTTGGCCTTTCCGTATGGAATGTCGGCAACCTCTCATTCTTTCTGGCACGGCAAATGCGTTTTTCCCCGCAGGAATACATCCAAGCGGCGGCTGAGACCCTGAAGCGGTTGACAGGCCCGGAGCCTTTTTCATTGGACGAGGCGCTGCTGGGTCAGGAATACCTTACGGCCAAAGGCGCAAGCGAATCGCAGCTTTGGAAATTTCTGGGTCTTTACCAGGAGTATTTTGGCGGCTGGCCGGAGGGCGCAAATGGCATCGAGTATCAAAGTTGCACCCTGCGCCGCCTCGATTGCGCCATCCGGCACGGAAACAGAGCCAACGCCGAATCCGTCATCGCGGAATTATCCGGGGTGCCACTCGCCGACCCGGAACTCTTGAAGACGTTCAACGCCCTTCGGGCCGCCCTCCAAAAGGATCTTCGCGCCCAATAGCCGACGCGTCCCAAATTCCCCAAGACGCCAAAAACTGCTATGCTTTGACTGTTGGCGGGAGCCGGGGCGGCGGCGCGGTTGCCGCCGCCGCAATCATGAGGAGCGGACGATGAACGGTCAGAGCAGGCGTGATTTTCTGGGCGGTGCGGGGCGCGGGGTGCTGGCAGGCATGGCCCTTTCGGCGGCGGCGGGGACGGCGCGCGCCGCGGCGGACGGCCGGGTGCGCCACGCCGTCATCGGTCTGGGCGGCCAGGGCCGCCGCCACGCGCAGGTCTTCTCCTCCTTCCCCGACTGCGAGGTGGCGGCGCTGTGCGATGTGGACCCCGCGCGCCTGGAAAAGGCGGCGGCGGCGGTTCCCGGCGCGGCCGCGCATGCCGATTACCGCCGGGTGCTGGAGGACGGGTCCATCGCCTCGGTGAGCGTCGCCACGCCCGACCACTGGCACACGCCCCTCGCGCTGGCGGCGCTGAAGGCGGGCAAGCACGTGTACGTGGAAAAGCCCTGCTCCCACAACATCCGCGAGGCGCAACTGCTGCGGGAGGCGGCGGCGAAGTCGGGCAAATGCGTGCAGCAGGGCACCCAGGGCCGGAGCTGCCCCTCCATCATGGAGGCGGTGGCGTTCATGCGCGGCGGCGGCCTGGGCGCGGTGCGCATGGCGAAGGCGATCAACCACCAGTTCCGCGAGCCCATCGGGCGCGAGCCGGAGTGCGACCCGCCCGCGGGCGTTGACTACGACCTGTGGCTCGGCCCCGCGCCGAAGCGGCCCTTCACGAAAAACCGCTGGCACTACAACTGGCACTGGCACTGGGACTTCGGCTGCGGCGACGCGGGCAACGACGGCATCCACCAGATTGACCAGGCGCGCTGGGGCCTCGGCGTCGGCCTGCCCAACGGGGTGAGCGCCTCGGGCGGCCAGCTTTTCTACGACGACGACCACCAGACGCCGGACACGCAGGTGGTCACCTTCGAGTACGACAAGTGCTACCTTCTCTACGAGATGCGCCTGTGGACCAACTACCCCATGGAGGGCCACGACAACGGCGTGGTCTTCTACGGGGACAAGGGCCGCCTGGACATCGGCCGGAACGGCTGCGAGGCGCGGCTCATCGGCGGGGAAACCAAGTCCTTCGGCCCCTACGCCAGCATCGAGGACCACATCCGCAACTTCCTCGACTGCGTGAAGGCGGGCAACCCCGCCGGGCTCAACGGCGGCATCGGCGAGGGCGCGGACTCCACCATCCTCTGCCACCTCGCCAACATCGCCACGCGCACGGGCAGGAAGCTCGCCTTCGACCCCGTGAAATGCGCATGCACCGGTGACGACGAGGCGGCGCGCCTCTTCACCCGCGAGTACCGCGCGGGCTACGGGCTGCCGGAGCTTGGCTGAAAACGCCGCCCGCCCCGGTTACTTTGGCATCGGCTCCACGGTGACGGAGTGGCTGAAGGAGGCGCTTTCGCCGGGGGCGAGGGTCACGGGCCGCATCCACAGCTCCGCCTCCAGCACGTTCAGGTATTCCGGGTAGGCGTAGAGCCACGCATAGTCGAGCTTGGCGTCGTCAAAGGACTGGGTCACCTGGAGCCCCTTGGAGCCGCTCAGGGTCCACGCGCCCTTCGGCGCGTCCTGGTCGAGGTAGTGCTCGCCCTCGCGGAATCCGTCCACAATGGGCCGCATCGCGCGGCGCACATCCCTGCCCCGCCGGTCGGTGAACGCCACCCTTGTTTCCATGAGTTTGCCCAGGTCGTACTCCGTGTGGCTGCGCATGTGCACCTCGCGGGGCTTGTCCCCGTTGTT
>JBHEKP010000186.1:0-3306 GCA_041859375.1 Candidatus Hydrogenedentales bacterium
TGAAACTGGCGGGGGCGCGGAAAGGAGGTGCCCTGCGCCGTGGGCAGTTTCTCCCGCATCAGCAAATCACCCGCGACCAGGCCGCTTGGCAGGAACAATTCGTTCTCGTCGGCGGGGTTGATGCGCATGTCGTACTGGCCGAAATCTGTGATGGCCGAAAAGGCGTTGCGGATGCCGCTGATGCTCAAATCGTACCCAAACAGCTCCGCCACCGTGCCGTCATCGAACACCACGGTCACCCTTGCGTAGTCGTCCACGTTTTGCATCACCCGGAAATGCTCGCCCGAGGCTGGAGGAAGATTTTTGAGCACCTGGAGTGTCGTTGCCGACACCCGCGCGGGGCGTATTGGACTTCCATTGCGGAGCAGACCGTCCAGTTGCTTCAGGTAGAGCGCCGGGCCGAGCGGGTGGCAGGCCTTGTTGAGCAGGGAACCGCCGCCGGATTTGGACGGCGTGTCATAGGCCGGTGCGTGGGAACCCTGGTGCGCGCAGACCCCCTGCTGAAGCAGGACCCGCCCCTTGCCGGACGGCTGCGCCTCGCGCATGAGTTCCGCCAGCGCGGAGACGCCGTCCACATAGGTGAAATTCTCCGCGTAGAGCAGCTTTGCCTTGTGGTGCTCCACGGCGTCCAGCATCTTTTCCATCTGTTCCATGGACTCGCGGCGGCGCGTGGCGGCGTCCGCCTCCCGGTTATGGGAATAGCCCTGCCAGATGAGGGGCGGCTTTTCCAGCACGATTACCTTCACCCCCGCCTCCGCCGCCTCAATGACATACTGCGCGTGGGCGTGGTTGGCGCAGGCGATGCAGTCAATGTCCGGCCCCACGATGGCGAGCATTTCCCGGTGGGTTTCAAAGGCCTTGGTGATGCCGTGCCTGGCCGCAAAACGTTCCGCGTTTCCCAGGTGCCCCGAGGTGACCCCCGCCAGTTCGATGCGCACCCCGTTCCTGTGGGGAATCATGCCGAAAACTCGGGCGGTGTAATCGCCCGCAAAGCCGGTGCCGCTAATGGTCACCTTGAGGTGTGTCGTGCCGTCCATGTCAGTCCCCGGTGTTCCGGTAAAGGTTTCCGTTGATGAAACAAAACAAAAGCTCCGCGGATGCCCGTGCGTCGCGCCCGTTCTTTTTGAAGGCGATGAACCCCGCACGTTTGCCTGTTGCCGGGGGCCATGCCGGTCTGGGCAGGCCGAGCAGCCGTGCGGGGTTGGCCGAGGCGGCGGCGAACGCCTCCGGCAGGGTCATTCCGCCGTGGTTGGCCGCGTTGATGACACAGTCAAACAGCAGGGAGCCGCTGCCCGCAAGAAGTTCCGTGCCCGACAGGCAGACCTTGTTGTCCGCCCGCTTTTCAACGGGCGCGCCGAAAAGGTCATAGTGTCCGGGCGGCATGCCCGCCAGCGACACCGCGTCGGAGATCAGCACGACCCTGTCCGCGCCCTTGGCACGGATGATTGCGGTGAGGGCGGCGGGGGGGAGGTGGTGCATGTCGGCGATAAGGGAGACATGCAGCCGGGTGTCCGCCAGTTGCGGCCATATCGGGTTGTTGTGCCGGTGCAGGGTTGTGGCGATGCCGTTGCCCAGGTGGGTGCACAGCCGCGCCCCCGCGTCTGCGGCGGCGTTTATTTGTTCCGCATTCGCACCGTGGTGGCCAAGTGCGGCCACGGTGCGGGGGCGCTTTGCCAGCGTTTTTATAGCGCCAACAGTCCCGTCAAGTTCGGGGGCCAGGGTCATGCATACAGGCAGTCTTCCTGCCGCGTCCAGCAGTGTCTTCAATGCCTTTGGATTTGGCGCGAGCACGTGCGCCTTTGGGTGCGCGCCGCGCGGCCCGTCCTCCGGCGAAATGAAGGGGCCTTCGTAATGAATGCCCGCAACCGACGCCCCCCTTCTGCGGCACAGGGGTGCGGCTTGGGCGATTACCCGCGCATGGCGGGCCATCGAGTCCACAGGCGAGGTGATCAGCGTGGGCAGCCAGGCACCCACGCCCCGGGCCGCCAGTTTCCCCGAAAGCGCCACCACATCATCCACGGAGAATCCGTCCCGCTGGAGATCAATGCCAAAAGCGCCGTTCACCTGAAAATCAAAGAGCACGGGCGCAAGCAGTGTTTCCCCGTCGCCCAGGTCCGGGACGGTGTCTCTTGGCGGTTTCGCGCATTTGCGAACCACCCCCTTTTCAATCAGCAATTCAACCGGCGCGCTTCCGCCGACAGGAACGCCCCGCACGCGCAGCATGGATGTTATCTTCATAAATATAGTTTCCTTGCATCCTAAGGAGGTCCGCAACAGTATACGAAAAATGCCTTGCTTATATGACAAGGGCGCAGTCTGCAACAAAAAAGCCGCCGCATGCCCGGCGGCATGCGGCGGCTTTGGGTGGTGTGTTTGCTACTTCGCCTTGGCCTGGTTGGCAACGGCCTCCGCCGCCTTTTTGGCCGCCTCGGGATCGCCCAGATAGCGGTTCGAAATGGGCTTCAGGTTGGCGTCCAGTTCGTACATCAGCGGGATGCCCGTGGGGATGTTCAGGTTGATGATGTCCGCCTCGGAAATGTTGTCGAGGTGCTTCACCAGCGCGCGCAGGCTGTTGCCGTGGGCGACGATGAGGATGCGCTTTCCTGCCTTGACCTGGGGCGCGATCACATTCTCCCAATAGGGCACAAAGCGGGCCACCGTTTCCTTGAGGCTTTCGGTGAGGGGAAGCTCCTCTTTTGTCAGCCCGGCGTAGCGGCGGTCGTGGCCCGGAAAGCGGGGGTCGCTCTCCTCAAGCGGGGGCGGCGGAACATCATAGGAGCGCCGCCAGATCTTCACCTGCTCCTCGCCGTATTTGGCGGTGGTTTCGGCCTTGTTCAGCCCCTGGAGCGCGCCGTAGTGGCGCTCGTTGAGGTGCCAGTCGCGGATGACGGGCACCCACATCTGATCCATTTCGTCCACCGCAAGCTGCATGGTGCGGATGGCGCGCTTGAGCACGGAGGTGTAAATCAGGTCGAAATCAAACCCCTCCTCTTTCATGAGGACGCCGGCCTGTTTCGCCTCCTGCCGGCCCTGGTCGCTGAGATCCACATCAGTCCAGCCGGTGAAAAGGTTTTCCAGGTTCCAAGTGCTCTGGCCGTGGCGCAGCAAAACGATTTTGTACATGCTAGGGGCTCCTGTCTGGTGTCTTTCATGGAGAAATCAAAGAAAACGGCGTGAAAACCGTGAGGCAATAGCATGACGGTTTTCACGCCAAAAAGTCAAGAAAACCCCGATTCCTCTGTTCGCTGGACAAGGAGAGAAATGGCCGAACCTCATTGGCAACCGCATCAACGGCATGCAGATCCA
>JBHEKP010000389.1:0-36862 GCA_041859375.1 Candidatus Hydrogenedentales bacterium
GAGGCGGGGAGGGGGAGATCGGTCTGTTATTGCTGATTTTTTACAAAACCAACCGTCCTTTGTGTTTCAAGCCCCTTGTTTGCTATACTTTAGGTCTCCTTGCAATCCCCGTCCGCCCTTTTTGGGGCGGTCCCCCAACCACCCGGGCAGGACAGGTTCTGAATGATTTCCATTGATCGCATACGAAATGTGGCGATAATCGCGCACATTGACCACGGCAAGACGACGCTGATCGACAGCATCTTCCGCGCCACCCGCCTCTTCCGCGAGAACGCGCGGGTCGCCGAGCGGGTGATGGACAACAACGAACTGGAGCGGGAGCGGGGCATCACCATCCGCGCCAAGCACTGTTCAGTTGAGTGGAACGACCACCTAATCAACATTATTGACACGCCCGGCCATGCCGACTTTTCGGGCGAGGTGGAGCGCATCCTTTCCATGGTGGACTCGGTGCTGCTGCTGGTGGATGCGAACGAGGGGCCCATGCCCCAGACGCGCTATGTGCTGATGCGCTCGCTGCGCCTGGGCCTGTGCCCCATCGTGGTGGTGAACAAGGCCGACCGTCCCCAGGCCAACCCGGTGGACGCGTTGCACAAGACCTTTGACCTGTTCATCGAACTGGGCGCCACGGACGAGCAGTGCGACTTTGCGGTGCTCTACGGCTCGGGGCTGCACGGCTGGCTGGTGCGCGACCTGGAAAAGGATCCCCACGAGGGCATGGACGCCCTTTTTGAGACGATTATTGAGAAGGTGCCGATGCCCTCGGGCAAACCCGACGCCCCCTTCCTGATGCAAGTGAGCACCATCGGCTGGAACGACCACATCGGCCGCACCGCCACGGGCCGCATCCTGCAGGGAACCCTGCGCCGGGGCCAGGACATCCTGCGCATGACCACCCGCTGGACCAACCCCACCGCGATTACCGCCGTGGGGGACGAGGCCTCCCCCGACGACTTTGAATGCACCGGAGCCACCGTCGAGCGGGCAAACTACCTGTGGATGACCCACGGCCTCGACAGCGTCGCGGTGGAGGAGGCGGGCGCGGGCGACATTGTCACCCTTGCGGGGCCGAAGGATTTGAGCATCGGCGACACCCTCGCCGCGCCCGACGCCGGGCAGGAGGCGCTGCCGCCCCTCGAAATCGAGGAGCCGACGGTATCCATGCTGTTTCTGGTCAATTCCGGCCCCTTTGCGGGCCGCGAGGGCCGGGCGGTCACCATCCGCCAGATTCGCGCGCGCCTTGAGAAGGAGCTGCGCACCAACGTGGCCCTGCGCGTCGAGGACATAGACCGCAGCGACGGCGTGAAGGTCTCCGGCCGTGGCGAGCTTCACCTTGCCATCCTGATAGAGGAGATGCGCCGCGAGGGCATGGAGCTCTGCGTGTCCCCGCCCGAGGTGATCACGCGCACCGACGAGCACGGCCGGCTGCTGGAGCCCATGGAGGATCTCACCATAGACGTGCCCCTGGAGCACCAGGGCATCGTCATCGAGAAGGTCTCCCAGCGGCGCGGCGAGCTCACCCACATGTACAACGAGGGGCGCGGCATCGTCCGGCTCGAATTCCGCATCCCCACGCGGGGCCTCATCGGCTACCACGGCGATTTCCTGAACGACACGCGCGGCCTGGGCATCATGGCGTCGCGCTTCACCGGCTACGGCCCCTGGACGGGCGAGATTGCCGGTCGCAGCCGCGGCTCCATGATCAGCATGGACACGGGCGAGGCCACGGCGTACAGCCTTGAAAACCTTCAGCAGCGGGGCCAGCTCTTCGTCTCCCCCATGGACCCCGTCTACCCGGGGATGATCGTGGGCGAGTATTCCCGGCCCAACGACATCACCTGCAACCCCACCAAGCGCAAGGCGCTCACCAACCACCGCGCGGCGGGCAAGGACCACACCGTCGGCCTGGACGTGCCCCGGAAGCTCACGCTGGACACGGCGCTCGAATGGATCGCCCCTGACGAACTGCTTGAGGTCACCCCCAAGTCGGTGCGGCCCCGCAAGGCCATCATCGATCCCGAGGAGCGCAAGCGCGAGGAGAAAAAGCGCGCCTCCGCGGGGTGAGATCAGCCCGCGCCCAGGCCCAGCGCCGCTGCGGCGACGCCGAACACGAGTGCGGCAACCGCCAGGTAGGCCCAGCCCAGAATCCCGCCCCAGAGGGAGATTTCATGGAAGGCGCGCGCCTGGATGATGATCACGGGCATGCGGATGATGTCCCACACGCCGAAGACCTCCGACTTGCCGGGCGCGATCCAGAATTTGCCCTCCCCGCCCGCGGGCAGATAGGTAACCAGGTAATACTTGCCGCTTTGGGGCAGTATGTAGTCCTCCATCGAAAACTGCCAGTCCACCGTTCCGGTGAATTCTTCGTTGAACACCGCCGGGTCCAGGCCTTCGGTGGTGAACACCACCGCGCCCATCCCCTCCGGGACGGCAAAGGGCAGATCCGGCGCGGCGGGAAGGCCGGGTCCCAGCAGGGCGGTGGCCGGGCGCACGGCCGAATAACGTTCTATCTTGGGCACGCCCATCTGAAACTCGATTTTTTGGCCCATTCCCCCGTCGAAGGTAAGCCAAAGGTGGGGTTGTCCCGGTTTCGCGTGGTGGTAGGCCACGCGGCTCACGGAGATGTCCTTGATCTTGTGCGCCGTTTCCGCGTCCGTGGGGCCGCCGTTGATGACCACCGGGTTGTGCGCCCATGCGCCGCATGACACGGCCAGCAACAGCGCGGGGAGCAGGCGCCTCGTGCAAATACGGGTCAACATGGCATGTGCCTCCTTTGTTTTTGCATGCCTTAATCCACTGCGTTGTCCGCATGAACCATTTTACGCCGGGCAAGTATTTCCACCATGCGAAAACGGTTGAAACGCTGCGTCACGATGCAGGGCAGGTTTGCCGCCGCGCCGTAGCCGACCATCAGCAGGCCCGCCCACCAGGGATTCCACAGGAAAAAGAGGGGGGAACAGGCAAAAACAGCCCAGTGCACCGCCTCGCCCCGGCAGGTCTCCCGGACAAACGCCTCCAGATAGGCCGGTTCGGCTGAGGTCAGGCGCTTTTTCCGGAACCCCCCGCGAAACAGGGCCGCGCCGTCAGGAAGGTGGCGTTTCCATTCGTTCATGCGCAGGCCGCGCCGGTAAAACCGTCCGCCCCTTTCCCAGCGCCTTGGCAGGTAAAGCCACTGCCCCGGGCCAAACCAGCGGCGGGGCATCCGGGTGCCGAGCCAAGCCGCGCCCAGGTGGACGGCCAGCCACGCCGCGATGTTGACCGCCACAAGCATCCCCGGATGGAGCTGCACCAGCATGGTCAGCCCCCCTCTTCAGGCGGGGCCGCCCCGGTCCGGCGGCCCTTCCAGGAAACCGGCCTGCCAAGGGCGGACAGGAGGGCCGAGCGGGTGAACACGCAGAAGTAAAACACCATCGGGATTGGATAGAGCCATGCGGTGGCTGCGCGGAAAGAGCCAATGCGGCGTAACATCCAATGAATCTGGGCCGCAAAGAGCAGGTAGGTGAGCATCGCGGGCGCGAAGGCCGGGGCGTGGGTGTGGAACAGCGCCCACACCAGCATCAGGGCCGCCGCCATGCCCCCCGAAAGCCATGCGGTGATGAGCAGCAGCAGCAGGGGGGGCGTTTGCGCCGCGCCGTCGGCGAAGGCCTTGCTCCACCCCGCAACCAGGCTTTCCAGCCCGTCGGGGTACATGCGCATGGTGAATGCGCCCCGCCCGCCGAGGCAGCGCGTCCGGATGCCGCCGCCGCGAAACACCGCCCCAAGGTGGAAATTTTCCAAAATCTTGTCCCGCACCCGCTCATGGCCGCCCATGCTGAAATAGGTGCCGCGGTCGAGCATCAGGAAGGGGCCGAAGAGGCCGTTGGGCCGGCGTTTTTCGCCGAACACCGTAAAGGCTCCCGTGCCCGCCGTCATGATCAGGTTGAAAAAGGCGGACAACTCCTCATAGGGCCGTTCCACCCGGTGGTAGGCCCCGATGGAAAGGACGCCCTCCCCGTCAAGATAGGCATTGAGGATGCGTCGCAGGCCGCCGTCCTCGAAGCGGGTGTCCGCGTCGGCGAAGATCAGCAGTTCCGCCGACGCCGCGCGCGCGCCCTGGTAACAGGCCCAGTTCTTGCCCCGCCATCCCGGCGGCGCCGGTTCCGGCGCCAGCACCCGCGCCTTGTGCTCCGCGGCCACCCGCGCGGTCTGATCGGTGGAGCCGTCGTCCACCACGATGACCTCCGCCGGGGCGGCGTCCTGGCGCGCGATGGAGCCGAGAAGCACCGGCAGGTTGCGCTCCTCGTTGCGCGCGGGCACGATGATTGCGAAGGACGGGAGGGGCCTCCCCGGGTCGGCGGCGCGGCATGCGGGAATCCGGAACAGAAAAAGAAAGCCCAGGCACCACAACCCGAAGAGGGCAAGGACGGGGATCATCGCCTGTCCCAGGCCGCCACCAGACGGCTCACGTTCTGGCCGCATTGAACCACCATCGGCATTCCACCGCCGGGGTTTACGGAGCCGCCCACAAAAAAGAGGTTGTCATATTTGGTGCTCTGCTTGGGCGCCTTGAAGGCCAGGTTTTTGAAACGGTCCGAGACGACGCCGTAGATGGAGCCCATGTTCGAGCGGTACTCCCGCTCAATGTCCAGCGGCGTCCAGAAATGCTCGTAGACCACATGCTTCCGGAGGTCCGTGAGGCCCATGCGCTCCAGCTTGTCCAGGAGCCGTTCCTTCAGGGCCGCATAGTCGGACTGCGCCAGGGGACGTTCCGGGTTGATGTGGGGGATGTGCGGCAGGATCTTGAGACAGTCGCAACCCTGCGGGGCCACGGTGGGGTCCGTCTTTGACGCGGCCACCAGGTAAATGGTCGGATCGCCCGGAATCTCCTTTTTCCGGAACACGGCGTTGAAATGCTCCCGCTGGTTTCCGGAGAAGAAGAAATTGTGGTGTGCCAGCTGCGGATACTGGATGTCCAGCCCCAAATCCAGCACCAGCCCGGAGCAGGCCGGCTCGAAACGGCGCAGGCTCCGCATAAACTCCCGGTCCTCCCGGAGCAGGTCGCGGTACGCGGGAATGACCTCCATGTTTGACACCACAATGTCCGCCGCCACCGTCTCCCCGTCCGCGAAGACCAGTCCGGTCACGCGCCCGCCCGTCGTGCGGATCTCCGACACCTCCCGGTTGAGGTGCACCCGGACGCCGAGTTCGTCCATCAGCCGGCCCAGGCCCAGCGCAATGTTGTACATGCCGCCGTCCACATACCAGAGGTCGTGGCGGAACTGTATGGTGGGCATGCAGTTCATGAACGCGGGCGCGTCATAGGCCGAGGAGCCCACGTACTTGATGAAAAAGTCGAAGATGTCCCGCATGTGCGGGCTGGAGAGGTGGCGCGCCACCGAGCCGTGCATGGTGCGGAAGAGGTCAAACTTCAGGAAATTCGCCAGACCGTAAAATTTTCTGAAATCCCGGGAGTTGTCCAGGCCCGCCTGAAAATACCCGCGATCAACCAGATCGTAGAGGCGGCCGCTGTATTCAAGAAATGCCTCCACATTGCCGGGGGCTTCCCCGGCCTTTTCGGCCTCCCGCGCCATCAGGTCTTTTTCGGGATAAAGGTCTATGACGCTTCCGTCCTCGAAAAAGTTGCGCCAGTGCGGGCGCAGCGGGAGGATGGTGAAATAATCGGACATCTTCCGTCCCGAGCGCTCAAAGAGCCTCTCAAAGATGTGCGGCAGGGTCAGGATGGAGGGGCCGAGGTCGAAGGAATAGCCCTGGTCGGTGAGTACGTTGAGTTTGCCGCCGATTTTGGCGTTCTTCTCGAATACGTCAACCTCGTAGCCCTCCTGGGCCAGGGATATGGCCGCTGAAAGGCCGCCCAAGCCCGCGCCGATCACCGCCACCCCGCCGCGTTTTCCTCCGGCCATGCGTCACCTCACTTTCGTTCCCCGGTCCCGTCCGCGGCGTCCAACCCCGCCCGCGCCCGGCGATCCAGGGGGTTCACTTCGAGGGCCCTTCTGAAACAATCCGCCGCCTCTCGCTCCCTGCCCATGCGTTGGCAGGCCATGGCGGCGAAGGTCAGGCAGGCGCCCCTGCCCCATGCGGGCGCGAGCGGCGGCCTGTCCGACTTCGCCTCCTCCCTGAATAATCCTTCCGCCTTGAGGAAAAAGTCAAGCGCCTTTTCCGGCTTCCCCCAAATTCCGGGGGCGTTGAAGTGGCCCGTGCCGAGCAGGAAATAACAGCGCGGGTTGCCGGGGCCGTGTTTCATCGCCTCGCGCGAGTGCGCCGACACCTTTTTCCCCAGGGCCAGGGACCGCCACGGGCTCCGGGAGATTTGAATCCCGTACAGGGTGGCCAGAAGGGCGTGGCTTTCACTGTCGGTTCCGTCGAGAGCCACGGCCTGCTGGAGCGGGGCCTCTGCCCCCAGGGCCAGTTCCTTGAATTCATCGCGTTTTGGCGGGTTGGCCGCGTCCTGGTGGCGGTGCAGGAAGACATGGAACCGGGCCGCACCCAGCCAGTAATGGGCGGCGGGGGAGTCCGGATGGGCGGCGCAGGCCTTCTCAAAGACCGCCGCCGCGCTCTGGAATCCCGCCAGGTCCCAGGCCAGATAGGCGGCGTTGAACTGTTCCACTCCGGGGAGGAGTTCTGTTGCGGCGTCTTCGGCGGAAGGGACGGCGGCGGCGCATGCGGCGGCGAGGACCAGCGCGGCCGCGCCGATTAGAAGAGTATTTTTTTGACTCCCCGCCGGATTGAACATATCATGCACGCGCCCGATGTGAAGGCAAACACGCCCGTCATGGCAGAGGAACACACATGCCCCCGCCTGCTGGCTTCGAAATGGAAAACACCCCCGCCGCGCCCCTTGTTCCCCCCGGCACGGCGGACCGGTTGCGCGCCCACTTCGACACCCACGCCACCCGCCCCCTTTCAGTCCGCCTGGAACGGCTCGGGGCGCTGCTGGACGCCGTCGGCGGGCATGAGCGGGACATCTGGGACGCGCTCCATGCGGACTTGCGCAAGGCGCCGCACGAGGCCTTCGCCACCGAGACGGGGTTTGTGCAGTCCGAGATCCGCCATGCCATGCGGCGCCTGCCCCGGTGGATGAGGCCCCAAAAGAGGCGCTCGCCGCTGATTGCCTGGCCCGCCCGCAGTTGTGTCGTTCCGGAGCCGCGGGGGGTTGCGCTGATCATCGGCCCCTGGAACTACCCCTTCCAGCTTCTGCTGTCCCCTGCGGTCGCCGCGCTGGCCGCGGGCAACTGCGTGTGCCTTAAGCCCTCGGAGCTGGCTCCCAACGTGTCCGCGGTGGTCCGCCGGATGATTCAGTCCGTGTTCCCCCCGGAATACATTTCGGTGGTGGAGGGGGGGCGGGAGACGGCGGAGGCGCTGCTGCGGGAACGCTTCGACCATGTGTTTTTCACGGGCAGCACGGGGGTGGGCCGGGCGGTGATGCGCGCGGCGGCGGAGACGCTTACCCCCGTCACGCTGGAACTGGGCGGCAAATCGCCCGTGGTGGTCTGCCGCGACGCGAACCTTGAAACGGCGGCCCGGCGCATTCTTTGGGGAAAGTGCATGAACGCGGGCCAGACCTGCGTCGCCCCGGATTATGTGCTGGTGGAGGAGGCGGTCCGGGAGCCGCTGCTGCGCGCCCTCGCGGCGGCGCTGGAGCCGTTTGCGGGGGGGCGCGGGCGGAACAACCCGCACTATGGCCGGATCATCAACCGGGGGCACTTCGACCGGGTTGCAGCCTATCTTTCCCAGGGCCGGATTGTCTGCGGGGGGGAGTTGGACCGGGACGACCTGTTCATCGCGCCCACCATCCTTGCGGACGTGGATTTCCAGTCGCCGGTGATGGAGGAGGAAATTTTCGGGCCGGTGCTTCCCGTGGCCGGCTTCACCTGTTTGGATTGGGTGTTTGAGTTCCTGCGCCGCCGCCCCAAGCCGCTGGCGCTGTACCTGTTCACGGAGGATCGCGCCGTGCAGCGGCGTGTAATCGCGGAGACCTCGTCCGGCGGTGTTTGCATCAACGACACGGTTTCCCACATGATCAACAAGGAGCTGCCCTTCGGCGGTGTCGGCGACAGCGGCATGGGCGCCTACCGTGGCAGGACGGGTTTTGACACCTTCTCCCACCACAAAAGCGTCATGCGCCGGTCGCTCCGCATCGATCCGAAAATGCGGTACTCGCCGGGGGCGCTGCCGCTTGAACGGCTCAAGAAAATCTACCGTTTCTTGCTTGGAGGCTAGCGGGCATGGGTGCGACAAAGGCGTCTGAGAGGCATGTTGTGGTGGTGGGCGCGGGGCCCGGCGGCCTGACCGCCGCCATGATTCTCGCGCACCGCGGCTTCCGGGTCACGGTGTTCGAGTCCAAGGCGCGGGTGGGCGGCAGAAACGCGGCCATCCAGCTTGGCGCGCACACCTTTGACACGGGGCCGACCTTCCTGATGCTGAGTTCCGTCCTGGACGAGGTCTTTGAGGAGGCCGGATCCGCGACGGACAAGCTGCTGGACATGCGGCGCATCGATCCGATGTACCGGCTCCAGTTCGCCGACAAGGCCATCGAGCCTTGCTCCGATCCGGAGCGCATGAAGGCGGAAATCCGCCGCTGTTTCCCCGGCCAGGAGGACCGTTACGACGTGTTTCGCGCGCGGGAGGGGAAGCGGTTTGAACGGCTGTTTCCCTGCCTTCAAAAGCCCTACCACAGGCTGTCCACCCTGTTCCATCCCGATCTCGCGCGGGCGGTGCCCCATCTCGCGCTGGGCCGCAGCCTCTTCTCCGTGATGAACGGCTACTTCAGCGACGAGCAGCTCGCCCTCACCTTCACCTTCCAGTCCAAATACCTCGGCATGTCCCCCTGGGAGTGCCCCGGCCTTTTCGCCATCATCCCCTATATCGAGCACGCCTTCGGCATTTTCCACCCCATCGGCGGCCTGAGCCGCATTTCCGACGCCATGGCCGGGGTGGCCGCGGGCAACGGCGCGGAAATCCGGCTTGGAACGCCCGTGGCCCGGATTCTCACCAAAGACCGGGCCGCGTGCGGCGTGCTGCTGGAGAACGGGGAGCGGGTGGACGCGGATGACGTGGTGATCAACGCCGATTTCGGCCATGCCGCGACGCGCCTCTTTGAGCCGGGCACCCTCCGCAAGTACACCCCGGAGCGCCTGGAGAGGACCAAGCTGTCCTGCTCCACCTTCATGATGTACCTGGCCCTCGACAAGCGGTACGACCTGCCCCACCACACCATCTGCTTCGCGGAGGACTACCGCGCCAACGTGGACTCGGTGTTCCACGGGAAGTCGCTGCGCAAGGACATTTCTTTTTACGTGCGCAACGCGGACGTCACGGACCCGACCCTTTCCCCGGAGGGATGCTCCTCCCTCTACATCCTTGTGCCGGTTCCGAACACGCGCAGCGGCATCAACTGGCCCGCGGAGCGGGACGCCTGCCGGGAACTTGTCCTGGACAAGCTCGGCGCGCGCATGGGGCTCACGGACATCCGGAGCCATGTCAGGCAGGAGCTTGTCATCACCCCCGATGGATGGGAGAATGACTACGATGTTTACCGGGGCGCCACCTTCAACCTCGCCCACAACCTGGGACAGATGATCTACCTGCGCCCCCGCAACAAATTTGAGGAGCTGGACCACTGCTACCTCGTGGGCGGGGGCACCCATCCGGGCAGCGGGCTGCCGACGATTTACGAGTCGGGCCGCATCGCGGCGAACCTGATATGCCGCGGCTGCGGAACCCCGTTCAAGTCCGCCAACGCCCACACTTAGAGCAGCCCCCCCGCCCGGCCCCCCGGAATTCCGGCCCTTTCATTTCCTGTGCCGGGACAACATAAGGAGACGCCCCATGATGCTTGCCACGCTGGTGATGGTTGTGATGGCCGCGGCGGACGCGCCGCCCCGCCCGGAGCAGGGCCTGCAGTTCACGGAGCCGGTGAAGGTGTGGGACGAGGCGCTTCCCCTGGGCAACGCCGTGCTGGGCGCGCTGGTTTGGGGGGACGGCACACCGCTGAAGATATCCCTGGACCGGACCGATCTCTGGGATCTGCGGCCCGTGCCGGAATACCACTCTGAGGACTACACCTACACGAAGATGCGCCAATGGGAGAAGGAGGGCCGGGTAAAAGAACTGGAGGCGATGTATGACAATCCCTACAACCGGCCCGCACCCACGAAAATTCCGGCGGGCCGCATTCTCATTGAGGTGAAGGGCGCGAAGTTTGAGAACACCTCACTGGACCTTGCCACCGCCGAAGCGGCGATGTCACTGGGCAAAAAGACCCGGGCAAGGGTGTGGATCAGCGCGGTGGAGCCGGTGGGATTCATCGAAATCAGCAACGCCGGGGACATGGCGGTGAAACTGGCCGCGCCCGCCTTCGGCGGCAGGGAGCCGGGCGAGGCGAAACCCGCCATTTCCATGGGCAGTCTGGACCAGCTTGGCTATCCTGCCCCGCAGGAACGGGCGGGGGATAATTTTGCCGCCTATCTGCAGGAGGGCTGGGGTGGGTTCCGGTTCGCGGTGCATCTTGCCTGGCGGGAACAGGACGGCGCGTGGACCGGGGCGTGGTCCATCGCCACGTCGAACGAGGGGGGCGACCCGGCCGCGCTGGCGGAGGCGCGGGCCACCGAAGCGCTTGCGCGCATTGACGCCGCCCGCGAGGCGCACCATGCCTGGTGGCGTGCCTGGTGGGATGCGGTGTGGCTGGAAGTGCCCAACAAGGCGGTGGAGCGGCAGTGGTACCTGGACACCTACAAGTTCGGCGCGGCGGCCCGGCGCGACGCGCCGCCCATCACCCTGCAGGGGCCGTGGACGGCGGACAACGGCCAGTTGCCGCCGTGGAAGGGCGACTACCACCACGACCTGAACACGCAGCTCAGCTACTGGCCCTGCTACAGCGGCAACCGGCTCGACGAGGGGCTGGGCTACCTGGAATGGCTCTGGAAGAACCGGGAGAACAACCGGGACTGGACCAGGCGCTTCTTCAACATGCCGGGCATCAACGTGCCGATGACGGCGGACCTGAACAACAACCAGATCGGCGGCTGGCGGCAGTACACCCATTCCTCCACCACGGGCGCGTGGCTGGCGCACCATTTCTACCTGCACTGGAGGCACAGCATGGACCGCGCCTTCCTCCAGGACCGCGCCTGGCCGTGGATCAGGGACTGCGCCGTGTTTTTGAAGGCGGTGACGAACGAGCGCGACGCGAAGGGCCTGCGCACGCTGCCGCTGAGCTCGTCGCCGGAAATCAACGACAACCGGCCCGACGCATGGTTCCCCAGCATCACCAACTATGACTTGGCGCTCATCCGCTGGACCTTCGGCGCGGCGGCTGAACTGGCGGGCGAACTGGGTCTGGCCGACGAGTCGGCGCACTGGAAGTCCGTGCTGGGCGAGATGCCGGAATTCGCGCTGGGCGACGACGGGCGGCTGCTGGTGGCGGCGGATTACCCGCTGAAGGAGTCGCACCGCCACTTTTCGCACCTCATGGCGCTGCACCCCCTGGGCCTGATAGACCCGTCCATGGGTGATGCCGCTAAGAGGACCATGGACGGCGCGCTTGCCGAACTGGACCGGCTCGGCGGCGGCATGTGGTGCGGCTACAGCTTCTCGTGGCTGGCGAACCTCGCGGCCCGCGCCGGGGACGGTGCCCGCGCGGAAAAGGCGCTCGAAACTTTTGCCACGGCCTTTGTGCTGCGGAACGGGTTCCACTGCAACGGCGACCAGTCGGGCAAGGGTCACAGCACCTTCACCTACCGGCCCTTCACGCTGGAGGGCAACTTTGCCGCCGCGGCGGGGCTTCAGGAAATGCTGCTGCAAAGCCACACCGGCGTGGTGGCCCTCTTCCCGGCGGTGCCGGAAACCTGGAAGGACGCAAGCTTCCACCGCCTCCGCGCCCAGGGGGCCTTTGTGGTTTCGGCGGCGCGGAAGGATGGCGCGCTCCGAAATGTTGAGATCACCAGTGAGACCGGCGCCGCGCCGGTGGTCCGGCTGGCACCGGGCGGTCAGGAATGGAACCTTGGCGGAGGCCCCGCCCCGGCGGGATGGAGCGTGAAACAAGAGGGAAACACTTGGACGCTTACGGCGGTACAATAGGGCCATGGGGTTGCCGCGCACTCTTGGTGGTGTTGGCATTGGGGATTCTGTCGGCCTGCTCCGCCCCTGAACCGGCTCCGCCGCCGAAACCGCAAACCCCCATGCCTCCGCCCGCACCGCCCGCCCCGGCGGGATGGGAGTTTCCCTTCAAGACATCGGACACGGGGGAGGCCTGGACGCTTGCCGCCAAACCAGTGTTCGCAGAGGGGCATCCACTGCTGTTCCATGAGCATGTCTTCGATTATGCGGCAAACCGCCACACCCGCACGGTCATCGCGGCGGCGGCCAACGCCCCCGGCGAGATATATGTGTCGGAGAACATGGGCGCGACCTTTGTGAAGGCCGCCTCCCTTTCCGAGCCGCCGGTGCAGGTGTTCACCACCGCCTCCGGCGTCCACATCTGTTTTGACACGGCGAACCGGCTTTGCCGGTATGACGCCGCCTGGCAACCCCTGCCGGTGTCGGGTGAACCCCTGCCGGAATTCGCATGGCACGGTTCGCAGGGCATCGGCCAGCGGGACGGCGTTATCATGTTCGCCGAATACTGGACCGACAAGGCTCGGCCGGAGGGGCATGTGTGGCGGTCCCGCGACGACGGGGCCACGTGGGAGCGTGCCTTCACCGCGCACACCAAAGCGGGCGCCGGCGAGCCCTGGAAGCTGGTGCGCCACTTGCACACCCTCCAGCCCGATCCCTTCCGTCCCGGTGACTGGTACCTCTCCTCGGGGGACGCGCCGGAGGAGTGCCACCTCTGGCTGGGGCGGGACGACGGCGGTGTCTGGCTGGAGGTGAACGCGGGCGGCCTGCCCATGGCGGCGGCGTACCGGTACACGGCCATTGCCTTTGAACCGGACCGCATCTGCTGGGCTACCGACGGCAACATGGGCAAAACCGGCACGGGTTTTGTGTCCATAAGGCGCGGCGAGCCGGTTGCGCTTGAATCCCTGCCGGGGCTGGCGGTCAACCCGGCGCGCAACCTGATCGCCACCGACGCGGGTTTTGTCATGATCACTGAGAACAAGTACGGCCGGGAGGTTCCCGGCGCGGGGCGGCCCGGCGTCGAGGTCATGGTCATCTCAAAATCGGGCGCGTTCACCCGCGCCGCCGTGCTGCCCGACCGCAACAACGACGGGTTCACCTATTCCAAGGGGAGCCGCCACGCGGTGGACGGGGTGTTTTTCACCTTTGCCCGCTCGTCCCTGCCGGGCAACATGCTGCGGTGGGAGCTGAAGCAATCCCCCTGACCTCAGCCCTTCCCCTTGCGGGGCCTGTTGGCCAGGTGCTTCAGGTGGTAGATGAGGTTTTGCGCCTCCCGGGGGGAGAGGCTGTCGGGGTCGATCTTCTGCAGCTCCAGCTCCACCGCCGTGGGGCCCGTGTCGGCGGCCGCGCCGAAGAGCCACATCTGCTCGGGCAGTCCGGCGGGCGCGGGGTTGCCCGCCTCCAGCGACTCCAGGATGGCCCTTGCGCGCTGGAGCACCGCCGGGGGCAGACCGGCGAGCTGCGCCACCTGGATGCCGTAGCTGTGGTCCGCGCCGCCGTCCACGATGCGGTAGAGGAACACCACACGATCGCCCCACTCCCGCACCGCCACGTTCACATTCTTTGCGTGCTCCAGCTTGGCGCCCAGCTCGGTCAGTTCGTGGTAGTGGGTGGCGAAGAGCGTGCGCGCGCGGACCGTGTCGTGGATGTGCTCCGCCACGGACCAGGCGATGCTGATGCCGTCGAAGGTGCTGGTGCCCCGGCCGATCTCGTCGAGCACGAGCAGGCTCTTTTCGGTGGCCGAGTTGAGGATGGCGGCGGTTTCGATCATCTCCACCATGAAGGTGCTCTCGCCGCGCACCAGGTTGTCCGAAGCGCCGACGCGCGTGAAGATGCGGTCCACCGCCCCGATGCGCGCCGAGGCGGCGGGCACGAAGGAGCCAATCTGGGCCATGAGCGTGATGAGCGCAGTCTGGCGCAGGTAGGTGGACTTGCCCGCCATGTTCGGGCCGGTCACGATGAGCATGGACGCGTTGTCGGGGTCGAGCACGGTGTCGTTGGGCACAAACTCGCCCCGCTTCATCAGATCCTCCACCACGGGGTGGCGTCCGTCGCGGATGGCCAGCGCGCCGAAAGCGCCCACCTCGGGTTTGCAGTAGTCCCTGGCGGTGGCCACCTCGGCCAGGGACAGGAGCACGTCCAGCGCGGCGACGGCGTCCGCCGTCTGCTGGATGCGGCGCGACTCCGCCGAGACGGTTTCCCGCACCGCGCAGAAAATATCATATTCGAGGGAGTGCATACGCTCCTGGGCGCTGAGCATCTCCTCCTCACGTTCCTTGAGCGCGGGGGTGACGTAGCGCTCCGCGTTCGCCAGCGTCTGCCTGCGCTGGTAGTCCTCCGGCACCTGCGCCGACTGGCCCCGGCTCACCTCCAGGTAATAGCCGAAGACCCGGTTGTAGCCCACCTTCAGCTTGGCGATGCCCGTGCGCTCCCGCTCCTCCAGCTGGAGCTGCGCGATCCAGTCCCGGCCCCCGCGCACCAGTCCGTGCAGCCGGTCCAGTTCGGCGTCGTAACCGTCGCGGATGATGCCGCCCTCCTGCACGGAGAGGGGTGGCTCGTCCACCACGGCGCGGGCGATGAGCGACGTCACATCCTCCAGCGGATCCATCAGGTCGCGGAGTTCCCGGAGCAGCGCCGACTCCGCGCCGCCAAGGAGGCCGCGTAGGACCGGGCCGCGCTCCAGCGACTGGCCGAGGGCGCGCAGATCGCGGGCGTTGCCCGTTTTCGAGGTGATGCGGCCGGTGAGCCGCTCCAGGTCGCTCACGCCCCGCAGCTGCTCGCGCAGGGCCATGCGCAGCTCCACCCCCGCCGCCAGCTCCGCCACGGCATCCAGCCGTCCGTTCACCGCGTCCACGTCCACGAGCGGGTGCAGTATCCAGTGGCGCAGTTTGCGGCCGCCCATGCTGGTGAGGGTGCGGTCGAGCACGCCCAGCAGCGAGCCGCGCCTGCCGCCGCCCGCCAGCGTGGCCACCAGTTCCAGATTGCGCTGGGTGTTTCCGTCCAGCACCACATAGCCGGAGGGGCTGTAACGGCGGGGCAGCCGCAGCCGGGGCGCGCAGTCGCGCTGGGTTTCGCGCATGTAGGCCAGCGCCGCGCCCAGGCAGCCCGCCGTCTCCGGGGCGTCCTCCAGCCCGACCCCCTTCAGCGTGCCCAGGCCGAACACGTTCATCACCAGCTCACCCGCCAGTTCGGGGTCGAAATGCTCAGGTGGGCGGGGGGTGAAGGTCATTTCCGGAAAAATGCGGCGCAGCCGCTCCAGCCTGTCCGCGTCGGCGTCGTCCGGGTGGAGCATTTCCGCGGGGGCCATCCGGGTGATCTCGTCCTGGAAAACCCGGTCCGCGTTTCCGTCCACGGGCGCGGCAAGGGTCTCGCCGGTGGTGACGTCCAGGAAGGCCAGCGCGCCGCGCCCCTCCGGCAGCCACGCCAGCGCGCCGAGATAGTTGTTGGCCCGCTCGTCGAGCAGTTCCGGCTCCATCACCGTGCCCGGCGTGATGGTGCGCACCACCTCCCGCTTCACGATGCCCTTGGCGGTGCGCGGATCCTCCACCTGGTCGCAGATGGTGACGGTGCGCCCCGCGCGTATCACCCGCGCCACATAGGCGTCCACCGCCCGCACGGGCACGCCGCACATGGGCACGCGGGCGTCCTTGTCCGCGCCGTCCCGCGAGGTGAGGGTCAGGCCGAGCAGCTCCGCCGCTTCCAGGGCGTCCTCAAAAAACAGTTCATAAAAGTCGCCCATGCGGAAGAAGAGCAGGGAGGTCCCGCATTCCGCCTTCGCCTGCAAATACTGCCGCACCATCGGCGTGATGTCCGACTGCGACAGGTTTTCAGTGGTGATCCAGTTTCCAGCCATGGCCGCCCATTATAGCAACCGCGCCGGGCCTGTTAGAACAGGCAAAAAGACCTTTTTAAAAGTGAGCATTTTGGCAAAACAACCAAAACCTGTGCTAGAGTTAAAGAGTCTAAAGGGCAGAATGGTGTGTTTTACGTGAGGCGGTTGAACTGGCGCGGCGTTGCCGTGCAAACAATCACGGGCCGAGGGGTGTGTTTTCCCCTGCCTGGTTTTCCCGGTCAAACCAATCCGACCAACAAGGAAATCAAGGACAATGTCAATCACAGGGAAGATGCGGGGCTTGTTCGGCGGTCCGGGGTTCCGGCCTGCAATGGTGACGGCACTGCTGGCCGTGTTTGCGGCGGCGCTCCCGGCGCACGCGGTGGTGTATGTCGTTCCCGGCGGCGCGGGCAGCCAGGACGGCACGAGCTGGGCCAACGCCATGGGTTCCATCCAGGCGGCGGTGAACGCGGCCGCGGCGGTGCAGCCGGGGGGTGACGAAATTTGGGCGGCTGCGGGCGTGTACAACGAGCCGGCCACCGTGGTGTGGGCCTCCAATGTCCGGGCCTACGGCGGCTTCACCGCGGGGGACACCCTCTTTTCCCAGCGCAACCCGTCGGTTAACACCACCACGATCTCCGGCGGCAACACCCACCGGGTCATTTCCATGAACACCCTGGTGAATGTCCGCCTGGACGGATTTAACATCAGCGGCGGCCGCAGCGCCGCCCCGGGCGCGGGCATTTACTGCCTGTCCATGGAGGGCACCAGCCGCATCGCGAACTGCGTGATTTCGAACAACACCACCACCGGCGCGGTGGACGGCGGCGGCCTCTACATGGACCAGTGCAATGGGTTCCTGGTCACCGGCTGCACCTTCAGCAGCAATGCGGGCGGCACCGCCACCGGCGCGGGCATCCGCGGCGGCGGCGGCGCGGCGCTCCGCAACAGCGCGTCCACGGTGGAAAACTGCGCGTTTACCGGCAACACCACCCACGGCAACGGCGGCGGTCTGCTGGCCAGCGGCGCGGGCACCACGAGCGCGGCGGTGATAAACAACTGCGTCTTCACCTCCAACCAGGCGGGCAGCGCCGGCAACAACCGTTACGGCGGCGGCATCTGCGTGGAGGACGGGGCGGCACCCTTCGTCCTGCGCTGCGCCTTCACCACGAACAGCACCAACTACACCGGCGGCGCCATCGCCGTGGCCACCAACGCCTATCCGGACGTGCGGGACAGCCGGTTCAACAGCAACTCCAGCACCGGTTACGGCGGCGGCGCGCTCTACGTGCAGGGCGCGGGTTCCGGCGCGGCCACCACCTTTTTCCGCCGCTGCGTGTTCAATGGAAACACAAACACCCAGTACGGCGGCGCGGGCTGCATTTTCGGCGACAACGGCCAGAACATCCAGCTGAACCAGTGCACCTTCACGAACAACAGCAGCCCCTACGGCGGCGGCCTGTTCCTGCTCGGGTCTAACAACAATGTCAGCATGACGGGGTGCAGCTTCCAGTCCAACACGAGCACCGGCGGCCCCGCCAGCCACGGCGGCGCCATCTACATGCAGCAGTCGGGCACGCGCCTGACCGCCGCCAAGTGCTATTTCATCGGCAACACCGCCAACCTCTACGGCGGCGCGCTCTTCACGGAGACGCAGGCCCAGGCGAACCTGACCAACTGCGTCTTCAAGGACAACACCGCCAACGGTTCGCTGGGCGGCGCGATCCTCTTCAACGGCGCGGGGCTGGCCAGCGCCAACACGGTCATGAACTGCTCCTTCAACGGCAACAGGGCCCTTGGCGCGGGCGGCGGCGGCGGCGCCATCCGCAACTGGACCGGCACCGCGGGCAGCCCCACCCTCATCACCAACAGCGTCCTCTGGGGCGACACCTCTGCAGCGGGCGGCCAGGAGATTGACAGCAGCGGCACGACGCCCGGAGTTGTCACCGTCACCTATTGCGCGGTCCAGGGCGGCTATGCGGGCACCGGCAACATCAATCCCGGCGCCACCACCCCCTACGTTGCGACCGGCGCGGCCACGCTGCGCATTGTCAGCACCGTCTCCGCCACCATGCCGAGGGACAAGGGAACAGGCACCGGCGCGCCCGCGGACGACGTGGTGGGCACGGCGCGGCCCCAGGGTGCCTCCGTGGACATGGGCGCCTATGAATACAAGAGTTCGGCGACCACACCCACGGTGACCTCCATCAACCGCCTTACCCCCACCACCACCCCGACAAACGCGCAGGCCGTCCAGTTCCAGGCGGTGTTCAGCGAGTCCGTGGCCAGGGTGAGCGCGGCCAATTTCACGCTGGCCACCACCGGCTTCACCTCGGCGCCGTCCATCGTGAACGTCTATGGGCTCAACAACATCGCCACGATCACCGTGGACACGGGCGCCGGCAACGGCACCATCCGCTGCGACTACGCGCCCGCCTCCGGATCCCCGGCGGACGCCAACAACAATGTGCCGCCCCTCTACAACAACGGCCAAACCTTCACCATTGACAAAAGCGCGGCGGCGGCGCCGGTCATCACCTCTCCGAACAGCGGGAACGACTTCTCCACCAGCGACGCGCCCCTCGTCCTGGGCGGCACCTGCGCCGCCGAGACCAGCGCCATTCTGGTGAACGGCCTCGCCGCGGGGGTCACGTACACGCCGGGCGGAACCACATGGACCTACACCACGACGCTGACCATGCCCTTCGCGAACGTCTTCAACGTCACCGCGCGCAACCAGGCGGGGAATGAGTCCGCGTCGGACGGCATCACGGTGACCTTCAACCGCGCGCCCACGCACATTGTGCTGACGGGCGACACGGTGGTTGAGAACGCCGCCCCGGACACGGTTGTCGGCACCCTGGCCACGGTGGATCCGGACGCGGGCGACACCTTTGCCTACTCCATCCTCTCCGGCGGGGCCGACTTCAACGTCAACCTGAACGGCCTGGTCTGGGAACTCAGGACCAGCCGCCTCTTCGACTTTGAAACCGAGCCCGTGCTGACGGTCACCGTGCTGACCCAGGACATGGGCGGCACCGGCCTGACGTATTTTGAGACGCTCACGGTCAACGTGCTTGACGCGGACGAGATCGCGCCGCAGGTTGTCTCCGTGGCCGTGGCCGGGCCGCGCGAGGTGGACATCACCTTCAGCGAGACCATGGGCGCGGGCGTGGCCGCCCCCGCGAACTACACCCTTTCCGGATCCGGGCGGGGCTCGCTGGCCGCCAGCCCCGACGGGGTGGCGCTTTCCGCCGGCAACACCTACCGCCTGTCCTGGCTGGCGGGCGAGATGTTCAACGGCGGCGACATCACCGTCACCGCGGCGAACGCGCAGGACGCGGCGGGCAACCCCGTGGGCGCGCCGGCCAGCGGCACCGACGCGGGCGCGGGCATCGGCGTTCCGCCGGTCATCACGCGCCTTGGGACGGACCCGCTGACGGTGCTGTGCGGCGTGGCCTACACCGACGCGGGCGCCACCGCCCTCGACAACGTGGACGGCGACCTCACCGCGAACATCACCACCGTCAACCCGGTGAACCCGGCGCTCTCGAACACCTACACCGTGACCTACAACGTGAGCGACGCGGCGGGCAACGCCGCCGCGCAGGTCACCCGCACCGTCACCGTGGATGCCGACACGGTCAAACCGGTGATCACGCGCGGCGGGGCGGCCTCCGTGACGGTGGAATGCGGCGCGGTTTACAGCGATGCGGGCGCCACCGCCCTGGACAACTGCGGCGGCGACCTCACCGCGGGCATCGTGACCGTCAACCCGGTCAACACGGCGGTTCCCAACGTGTACACCGTCACCTACAACGTGAACGACGGCAACGGCAACAACGCCGACCAGGTCACGCGCACCGTCACTGTTCAGGACACGGCCAAACCGGTTATCCTGCTCAACGGGGCGGCTTCCGTGACCGCGGAGTGCGGCGCGGTTTACAGTGACGCGGGCGCGACCGCCTCCGATGCGTGCGCGGGCGACCTCACCGCGCAGCTTTCCGCCGTCAGCACCGTCAACACGGCGGTTCCCGGCGTGTACGCCGTCACCTACACCGTGGGCGACGGCAACGGCAACAACGCCGTGCCGGTGGTGCGCACCGTCACCGTGCAGGACACCGCCAAGCCGGTCATCACCCTGAACGGCGCGGCGTCGGTGACGGTTGAATGCGGCGCTGTTTACAATGACGCGGGCGCGACCGCCTCCGATGCGTGCGCGGGCAACCGCACCGCGAACATCGTGACCGTCAACCCGGTCAACACGGCGGTTCCCAACGTGTACACCGTCACCTACAACGTGAACGACGGCAACGGCAACAACGCCGTGCCGGTGGCGCGCACCGTCACCGTGCAGGACACCACGGGCCCCGTCATCACCGTGCAGGCCCCGGCCGTGGAGTATGTGGGCCAGGGCGCGGCCTACACGCCGCCCGCCTACAGCGCGCTTGACGCCTGCGGCGGCGCGGACTACACCGGTGCGGTTGTGGTCACCGGCACGGTGGACACCGGCACCCTCGGCACCTATGTGCTGAACTACACCGTGACCGACGGCGCAAACATCGGAACCGCCACGCACACCGTGGTGGTGGAGCCGGTCAGCACCCTGGCGCTTGCCGCCGTCGCTGCGCATGTGAACGCCGTCGAGGGCACGGAGGCGCGCCTTGAGGTCACCGCCACCGGAAACGTCGGCCCGGTGCTGTACCAGTGGTACAAGATGTCCGCGGGCAAGGCGCTTGACCCCGTGGACGATGCCACCGCCGCCGCCCTGGTTCTGAACCCCGTCGCGGACACGGACGCGGGCGTGTATGTGTGCGTCGGCACGGACCACCAGAAGTCGGCGCAGTCGCCCGAAATCACGCTGACCGTCGAGCCGCCCATTCCCGCCGCCACGCTGGCGGGCCTGGCCGGGCTGGTGGCGGCGCTGGGGCTTGGGGGCGCGCTTCGCGCCCGCAGGCGGCGTTAATCAGATCCTTTTGGGGCGGTGCCGCGATGCGGCGCCGCCTTTTTTTTGTGCAAAACGAAAAAATGGTTTTGTGATAAGATCGCGTAAATTTTTGCAGGCAGAAGGTTTAAAACAAGGATTCATACCCATGTTCCGTCTTTATGCGCCCGTCCTGATGGTGGTGTTTTGCCTTGGTTCCGGCGCTTTTGCCGTCTCCGGCAGCGGGGATTCCGCAACGGGGCCGCTGGAAACGGTTCAACCGGTGGCGCAGTCGGCGGCGGCGCTGACGGAACAAAGCATTTCCGTGTCCTTCAGTGAGCCCATGCTCGCCCCCGGCGTCACCATCCCCGCCAATTACACCCTGTCCATGCCGGGCGCGGGCTCCCTTGCCGCCCATCCCGACGGGGTGGCGGGCTCCGGCCCCTTCACCTTGCACTGGGCCGCCGGGGAAATGCTGGACGGCGCGCCGGTCACCGTGACCGTGTCCGGGATGCAGGACCTCGCGGGCAATCCCGTCAATCCCGCGGCGGCGGCCGTCGCAACGACCGGCATTGGCTCCGTTCCCGTGGTTTCCGGCCTTTCGGCAACCCCTGAAAAGGCGGGCGCGGGCGAGGCGGTGGAAATCTCCTTCACCGTTTCCGAGACACTGCCCGCCGAGCCAACGGTGACGGTCAACGGGAATCCGGCGTTTTTCACCGGCCTGGCCAAGGACGGGGATTACACCTACACCTACATTGTGGACATCGGCGATCCCCTCGGCCCCGCCGCGGTGTCCGTGACCGCCGTTGACGGCGCGGGCAACACGGGCGGGCTCAGCGACACCGCCGCCCTGGCCATCGTGCGCGCCACCGCGGGCATGCCCATGCGCGCCTGGCCCGCCGCGCCGGCGCTGGCCGCCGCCGCCCTTCTTGCCCTTGTCCGGCGTCGCGCGGTGCGGGTCCTGCCGGTGCTGCTGGGGGTGCTGGCTGCCGCGTCCGCCGCCGTGGCTGCCGGACCGGTGGTGTCCAATGTGGCCTTCGTCCAGCAGAGCGACGGTGCGGGCGGCACGCGCGTGGTCATCACCTATGATCTTGACTCCCCCGGCGGCGCCTGCGGCGTCACCGTGTCCCTGTCCAAAAACGGCGGGATTGACGGATTTCCCCACCCCGTGACCTCCGTCTCCGGGGACGTGTCGGACGTGGCCCCCGGCCCGGGCCGCACCATCCACTGGAACATTGCGGCGGATTACCCGAACGAGGCCATTCCCCAGGCGCGCATCCGCGTCACCGCCGACGACGCCGCGCCGGTGACGCACACCTTCACCTACCTTGCCGGACCGAACGGTGTCATCCTCGGAAGCACGCCCCAGGTGGTGGCGCAGGGCGCGGACGGTTCCCAGGTGGTGGCGCTGCCGAACACGGGCCACCATTTTGTGAACTGGAGCGACGGCTCCACCCAGAACCCGCGCAAGGACACGAACGCCTCCGCCGACATCACGGTGACGGCCAGTTTCGCCGTCAACACCTACACCCTCACCTATCTGGCGGGTCCGAACGGGTCCATCTCCGGCCCCACCCCCCAGACGGTGAGCCACGGCGCGGGCGCGGCCACGGTCACCGCCGTGGCCAATTCCGGTTACCGGTTCCTCAACTGGAGCGACGGTTCCACCCAGAACCCGCGCACCGACACGAACGTGGCCGCCAACCGGACAGTGACGGCGAATTTCATTCAAACCCACACACTCACGTACACGGCGGGCGCGAACGGTTCCATCACCGGCGCCAGCCCCCAGACGGTGAACCACGGCGCGAACGGCGCGCAGGTGACGGCGGCGGCCGCCACGGGGCACCACTTTGTGAACTGGAGCGACGGCTCCACCCAGAACCCGCGCACCGACACGAATGTGGTTGCGGATGTCACGGTGACCGCCAATTTCGCGCCGAATGTCTACACGCTGGCCTACACGGCGGGTCCGAACGGTTCCATCACCGGCGCCAGCCCCCAGACGGTGAACCACGGCGCGAACGGCGCCACGGTCACGGCGGTGCCGGAGACGCACTACCATTTTGTGGACTGGAGCGACGGCTCCACCCAGAACCCGCGCACCGACACCGGTGTGACGGGTGACATCACGGTGACGGCGAACTTTGCCGTGACCTTTGACATTAAAAAGGTGGCCGACACGGCCTCCAACTCGTGGGTCAGCTCCTTCTGGGGGCACACCGCCCCGAAGCTGGCCTATGACGGCTCCGCCTATTACACCGTCAGTCTCAGCGGCCTTTACGGCGCGGCCACGGGCGCGGTATACAAGTACCAGGGCGGCGTCTGGACCAAGGGCTATGAATGGACGCTGAACTACCAGCCGCCCATGATTATGGTGGACGCCACGGGCCGCCTGGTCATCGTATACGCAAATGCACCCTGGTCATCCCCCACCATCCTTCGCTCCACCACCCCGGGCAACATCAACGCGTTCACCCCCATCAACGCCTCCACAATCTCCTGGGCGGGGTACATGGGCGCGGCCATGCACGGCAACAAGCTCGTGCTCGGCTACATCAACCACCCGGACACCTACAGCTTCTGGGTGGCCGCCGTGGACGTGTCCACCGGCGTGTGGACCGCGCCGAAGATGCTGGCGCAGCACCTGCCCGCCGCGCCGGAGCCGCAGGTGAGCTGGCTGTACCCCACCATCGTGCCCCGCGCCGACGGCTTCCACATGGTGGTCATGAACAACGCCGACGCGAACAACCTGTACAACGAGCTCAAGTACATGAAGCTCGACTACAGCCTCAACTATCTGATCAGCCCGGAGACGGTGGACATTGTGCCGCCGCCCTACATCACCAACTTCGTTTCCCACGATTCCATGATTGTGGGCAGCGACAACGCCGTGTATGTCATGGGGCGCAACATCAACGGGGGGGTGAACGACACGCTGGTGCACCGCCGCGACGCGGGGACGGGCGCATGGACCCACACCTCACTCGCCCCGCTGGGCTTCTCCTCGTCCTACACGGCGATATTTGAGAGCCCCGCGGAACCGGGAAAACTGTGGCTGACGCGCCATGCGGGCAACCGGCTTGCGCTGTACAACTCCACGGACGCGGGCTTTACCTGGAATCCCCTCACGGCGGGCAGTTTCTCCTCCCAGGGACTGTCCATCAACTTCATGCACGGCATTTTGCAGGGAAGCAGCCAGGTTCTGCCCGCCCGGCCCGCCGTGGTCTTTACCGGCAGCCCGTCCCAGCCCTATTCCGTGTGGTTCCTGGAGTGGCAGACAAACTGAGCGGCGCGGGGATTAACGTCCCCCGCGACCAGCCCTGTAAAGGGAGCGGATTTGCCCGTTTGTGAGGGCCGCGCCGTGGACGCGCACATCGCGCATCCAGCCGTTGAAATAGTCCCCCGCGCCAAAGCCGATTTTCAGCGGCGCGCCGTTTGACGCGTCAAGCGGCCCGTCTTCGGCCTTGTGCTCCGCCACGGTCTTCCCGTCCACGCAGAGCCGCAGCGTGTTTCCGTCGCGCACCGCCGCGATGTGCCGCCAGCCCGGTTCCAGGGCGCGGTCAAAAGTCGTGTTCAGGCCCGCGTCCAGGCTGTGCACATTGCCCGAGGGCAGGGTGCCGCAGAACAATTTTCCGTCATACAGCGCCATGGACCAGGCACGGCGGTACTTGCCGCCCGCCGAGTCCAACTGTGCGCCGATGGGCGTCCAGGCATCGCCGTCGAGGCGGTACACCTTGGATGAGGGCAGTGTGCCCGTGTACAACTTCCCGTTGTAAACCATCATGCCCATCGTCTCCAGCTCTTCCCCCGGCCTGCCGCGCAGGGTCCAAGTTCCGTCCCGCTCCATGCGGTACACATGGGCCTCGGGCCAGGTGGACAGGTGGAGCCGCCCGCCGTAAACGGCGAAGGCGTAGTCCTGGTGGATGGGCGGGGTGATGCCCCCGCCAACATAGGCCCATCCGTTGCCGTCGTGGCGGAAGGGTCCGCCCGGCGCGTCATAGGAAACCATGTACAGCGATCCGTTGAACATGCAGGGGTTCAGCACCCGCCGCCCCGGATTGCCGCAGTACCGCCATTCCCCGTCTTTTACAAGTTGGTAAAGGCCAAAACCGTCCTGTTTCAGCGTGGTCGCATACAGTGTCCCCCGGAATTCCGCCAGCCCGCCCATGGTCGCCGCCGTGCCTGTTTCCGGGTTGGACAGGCGTCCGCAAAAGGCCCAGGACTTCCCCCCACCATACCGGTACACCGCGCCGCCCGGAGTGGTGTTCGGCGACGCCTCCAGCGAGGAACCCGTGGTGTCGTACCAGGACGTGCCCGCATAGAGCGCGCCGTCATGGACCGCCAGCGCGGCCACGGCGTTGCTGCCGTCCGGGCTGCCGCAGTCCTCCCAGTCCGCGCCGCCCAGGAAGCGGTAAACATGCCCCGCCTGGCCCGCCCCCGGCTCGCAGGTGGCGGCGTACAGGCTGCCATCATGCACCGCGAACCCGAAGACGAACACGGCGTTGCCCGGCCTGCCCCGGAAGGTCCATTGCGGCTCCGCCGCGCCGTTGTCAATACCGAAATGGAGGGTCCGGTGGTTGGGCTGGGAATTGGACACGCCGGTGAGGGTGGGCACGGACAGGTTGACGCCGCGCCGCGTTTCGGGGTCAAACTTGCCCAGCAGGTCGCCCACGGCGTCGTCCAGCGCGGTTTCAGTGCAAATCCACATGGACAGGGTGAAATCGCCCGCGCCAAGACCGGGCAGGGCGTCGGCGGATGCCTCCAGAAAGGCGTCACGTCCGTTGAAGCGCGCCGCCGGGCCGCCGTCGGGTGCTTTGCCGCCGAAGAGCACCCCGTGGTTTTCCGCATCGCACCCGTTGCCGGAGGCGTCCGCGCCGTTTTCCAGCAGCGGCCAGTGGGCCAGCGGCGCGGGGGGGGCTGCGGGGGCGGTTCCCGCGAGAACAAGAAAGGCCGCAATCAATGAAAAGCGTCCCATGACCGAATCCTCCGCGGCGGGGCGGCGGCGGGTTAACAGGTCCGCGCGGCCCCGGTCAGTGAATGTTCCATGGCGAGCACGGCGGCGTGGCCCCGGTCCGCGCCGCACAGGGTTGGCGCGCCCGTGCGCGCCGCATCCATCCAGTCGCGGAGCAGCACGGTTTCGGGGGATTCCAGGACGGGCGCGGGCATGCGGGTTTCCACGCCGTCATAACGGGACAGCACCACCGTGTCCGGGTGAATCTCAATAAAGCCATTTTCACCCCGGATGACGGGCCGGTTGCCCGTGGGGTTCGACGGGGCCGAGGTGAGGTGCAGGGTGACGCCGTTGCCGTATTCCAGCGTGGAAATCAGGCTGTCGGGCGTGGCGCAGGCGCAGTTCCAGCGCCCTGAGGCGGAGGAAACCCGCAGCGGTTCCCCCTCCGTGAGCGCCGCAAAGGCCGCCGCCTGCTCAAAATGCAGGCGCGCCGCCGGACCGGGCGAGCAGTCGCCGCACCAGCGCCAGCCGTCCGCGCCGGCGCCGCCGCGGGTGCTTTCCGCCGCCACGGAATGGCACCAGCCCGCCGGGCCAATCTCCCCGGCGCGCGCCAGGCCCAGCGCCAGACGCCACGCCGGGTCGGCGGCGGCGTGCGCGGCCACCTGCACAGTCTTTCCCGCGCGGCGCGCGGCGGCCTGTATTTCGGCGCTTTCACGGCTGTTCACGGCCATGGGGGTTTCGATGAACACATGCGTTCCGGCGGCCAGCGCCGCCAGTGCGGCGGGCGCGTGGAGGTGATCGGGCAGGGCGACGACCACCCCTTCCACCCCTTTTGTTTCCGCGGCGGCCCGCCAGTCCCGGACCATGGGAACGCCCTCCGGTGCGTCCGCATGGGGGTCGGCGGCAACCACGATTTCCGCGCCCAGGCCCCGCAGCGCGGACACCAGCATCCGGCCCCGCGCGCCGCAGCCCAGCACCGCCACACGGAAGGGCTCCGCCGTCCGCGCCGAAACCCCGCCCGCAAAGAGGGCGGCTGTTCCGGCAATCCCGGCGCTTTTCAGAAAGCTTCTGCGGTCAAGGGCGAATTCGCGCTTCATGTCGTCACCTCCGCGTGAAAAAAACGCGGGAACGGCCCGGACAGGACCGCTCCCGCGCATGGGGTTCAGGCTCAGGCCTTGTGGGGGGCGGTCAGGCTCCATCCGTTGTTGTAGGCGCGGTAGGCGAAGTTGTTCGCCTTCTTCACAGCCTCGGCGTCGCCGCCGGTGAACTTCTGCGTCTCCGCGTCCCAGCCGAGGGTGGCCGCGCCGTGGGTGGGCGCCTCGTCCGGCAGTTCCGTGCCGTCGAAGGCCGCGCCGGAGGCGAAATGCGCCCCGGCCACGTAGGCGCAGGTGCCGATGTGGCACACGCGGGTGGTGTTGAACAGCACGTCAATCGGCGAATTCGGCGTGGCCGTGCCGCGGATGCTGTCGGCGAAGTTCTGCCAGTGCGGCTTGTTCAGCGCCTCCTCCTGGTTCTCCACCTCCGGCTCGACGCGCTCTGCGACGGTTTTGGCCGCCTCGGACTGGTTCTGGGGCGACGCGTACACGTTCAGCCCGTTGCGGCTGACGCGCAGGATGCCGCGCTCGCCGTAGAAGACGATGCCGTGGTCCGGCTGCTGGCCGTCGAAGGTGAGCGGGTTCCACACCCGGTTGGTGAAGGAGAGGATGAAGTTGTCGAAGCGGTAGTCCACCTCAAGGGTGTCGGGGGTGGTGCGGCTGTCCTGCATGAGGTATTTGCCGCCCACGGTGGACACGGACTTCGGCTGGAGCGTGTCGCCCATGGCCATCATGGCGATGTCCATCAGGTGCGCGCCCCAGTCGGTGATCTTGCCGCCCGAATAGTCCAGGTACCAGCGGAAGTTGTAGACCCAGCGGTTCGTGTTGAAGGGGCGGTGGGACACCCAGCCCTGGTGCGCCTCCCAGTCGAGGCCCTTGGGCACGTACTTGGCGGCGTCCGTGTCGCCCATGCCGATGCCCGCGAGGGGCGTGTTGTCCAGCGAGAAGGTTTCCACGCGGGCCACCTTGCCGATGCTGCCGCCCTTCACCATCTCCACCGCCCTGCGGAAGTGCTGGCCGCTGCGCTGCATGTTGCCGCCCTGGAACACCACGCCGCTGTCCTTCACCGCCTTCAGCATGGCGTGCGCCTCGGCGATGGTGGTGCTCAGCGGCTTCTCGCAGTAAATGTTCTTCTTCGCCTCGGCGGCGTAGAGCGTGGGCAGGCAGTGCCAGTGGTCCGGCGTGGCGATGACCACGGCGTCCACGTCCGGGTTCTCAATCACCTGCCGGAAGTCCGACACGATCTTCGCGTCCGGAATCTTCGACGCGAACATCTTCATCACGCGCTGCTCGACGTGCGGGATGCGCAGGTCGCACAGCATGATCGGCTGGAAGCCGCCGTTCATCACGGTGAACTTGAGGTCCGCCGTGCCCATGCCGCCCAGGCCGATGTGGCCCGTGCGGATGATCTCGTTCGCGCCCAGCACCGAGGCCGGGAGGATGGACTTGTACACGCCCGCCTCCGCCCGCTTCGGGGCCGCGCCCGCCGCCACCGCCCCGGCCACCGCCGCGGTGATGAAGTGCCTGCGCGAGATGCCGCTCTTGTCCTGCCGCCCGTCCGGACGGGATTCGCTGTTCACGTCTGCCATGGTAGGGTCTCCTGAAACCGTTGATGTCCTCCGCCCCGGGGGCGCGATTCATGCCAAAAACCGGGCTAGTGTATCCCATGCGCGCCCGTGTTTCAAAAGACCCGTTTCGGGGGCGTTCCGGTTTCACCCCCCCGGTCGGGTAAGATAGGGGCATGAAACGCGGTTTTTTTAAGGTTCTTGCGGTGCTGCTGTGCTGCGGCGCGGCGCTGGCCGCGCCGTCCAAGCTGGAGCTGCGCGAGGGGCTGGTGTCGGTGGCCTATCCGCCGGGCAATGAGGACGCGGCGCGGCGCGCGCTGGCGGAGATACAGGCGGGGTTGCGCGAGTTTGGGGACCGGCTGCCGCCGGGGGACAAGCCGGTTTATGTGCTGATCGCCGAAAACGCGGCGGAGTTCAACCGGCACGCCTCCTCGTTTCTGCCGGGGCAGGTGAGCGCGCTGGCCCGCCCGGCGCAGGGGCTGATTGTGCTGCAGCCGCCGAAAATGCGTCGGCACGGGTATGAGTACGGCGGGACGATCCGGCACGAGCTTGTGCACATCCTGCTGGACCGCAACACGAACCCGGCGTACCTGCCGAACTGGCTGAACGAGGGCCTGGCGATGTTCCTGGCGCGGGAATACCAGTTTGCCACGCCGATCACCATCGCCTCGATGATGTTCGAGGGGCGCATCATCCCGTACCAGCGGCTGGACATGGCCTTTCTCACGCCGGGCGAGGAGATGCAGTTCGGCGACGCCTACGCGCAGGCCCTTTCCATGACGCGGTACCTGCACCAGCGCGCGGGCGCGGACGCATTCTGGCGCATCGTGCTGGCCACGCGGGAAAAACACTTTGCCGACGCGCTGCGGGAGCACGCGGGGGTGGACGTGTTCGAGTTCTGGGACGGCTACATGCGCTCGCTCTGGCTGGTGGCCGTGGTGGGCGCGCTGGCGTCGGGCTCCTTCTTCACCCCCGCGGCGGTCATCGTGATCATCGCCTTCTTCCGGGTGCGCAGCCGCAACCGGCGCACGCTGGACCAGTGGGCGGAGCAGGAGGCGGCGGACGACGCCGCGCCGCCGCTGATGACCTGGGAGGAGGCGATCAACCGGGAAGACACCTACATCCCCGGCATTGACGACGAGGACGAGGAGTACTGAGGCGGCCCGTCAGAAGGTGATTTCCTGCCGGGTGCGCGAGCGGAGCAGCCGCACGTCGTGGATGTGGAAGGCGTCCTTGGGCTCGATGGTGATCTGGCGCTCGAACTTCTCCAGCATCAGGTCGAGCAGCCCCCGGTCCTCCGTTTCGAGCCTGCGGGCCACGTCGGGGTGGAGCTGGAGGATGACGTGCTGCTCCTTGCTGCGGCAGAAGAGGCTCTGGAGCCTGCGCAGCACGTCGAAGGTCATGGTGGTGACGCTGCGCACCACGCCTCCGCCCTCGCAGTAGGGGCAGGGCTGGGACAGGGCCTTGACCAGGTTGTGCTTGACCCGCTTGCGGGTCATCTCGATCATGCCCAGCTCGCTGATTTCCGACAGGGTGTAGCGGGCGCGGTCGTTTTTCAGCGCCTCGGTGAAGGTGCGCAGCAAATTGCGGCGGTTCTGGGGGAACTCCATGTCGATGAAGTCGATCACGATGATGCCGCCGAGGTCGCGCAGGCGCACCTGGCGGGCGATTTCCTCCGCCGCCTCCAGGTTGGTGTGGAGCACCGTGTCCTCCAGCTGCTTCTTGCCGGTGAACTTGCCGGTGTTCACGTCGATGGCGATGAGCGCCTCGGTCTGGTCGATGCAGAGGTAGCCGCCGCTCTTCAGGAACACCTTGCGGCGCAGCGCCTTGGTGATTTCCTCCTCGATGCCCATCTTCTCGAAGATGGGCTGCTTGTGGGCGTACAGCCTCACGCGGCGCTTGAGGGCGGGGGAGAAGTGGTCCAGGAAGCCGATGATGCGCTCGTACTCCGCCTCGTCGTCCACGGTCAGCCGTTCGAAGTCCGCCGAGAACTGGTCGCGCACCACGCGGATGATGGGGCCCAGATCCTCCCGCAGGAGCCCGACGCCGCGGCCCTGGTCGAATTTTTCGCGGGCGCGCTCCCAGATGCGGTTCAGGTAGTCGATGTCGTTCTTGAACTCCTCGCGGCTTTTTCCCTCGCCCGCGGTGCGGGTGATCACGCCCACGCCCTTTGGGCGCAGCTCGCGCAGCACCTTCCGGAGCCGGTCGCGCTCCCTGTCCGAGTCAATCTTGTGGGACACGCCCAGGGTGTCCACCGTGGGCATGAGCACGCAGTAGCGGCCGGGCAGGGTGATGAAGTTGGTGAGGCGCGGCCCCTTTGTGCCCAGGGGGTCCTTGACCACCTGCACCATCACGTGCTGGTCGCGCTTGAGCATGGTCTCGATGGCCTGCTGGCGCGCGCGCTTCGCGCGGCTTTTGGCGCGGGGCACGCCGTCAATCAGCTCGATGTCGCCGGTGCCCTCGGCCCCCGCGATGTCGGAGACGTAGAGGAAGCCGTTCTTCTCCAGGCCGATGTCGATGAAGGCGGCCTGGATGCCGGGGACCACCGAGTCCACGCGGCCCCGGTAGATGTTGCCCACGATGCTGCGGTTTTCCTCGCGCTCGATGACAAGCTCCGCGAGGCGGTTGTCCTCGAGCAGGGCGATGCGCGTCTCGCGCGGGTTCACGTTGATGACGAATTCTTTCATGTGTCCTCCCGCCGCCGGGGTTTCGTCCGGCGGCGCGCCGTTGCCGCCGGCCTATCCCGCTATTATACCCCTGCCGCGCGCGGGAACGTTGAGCAGGATGCCCACGCCCGCCATGGTGGTGATGTAGAAGGAGCCCCCGAAGCTGAGAAAGGGAAGGGGGATGCCCGTGACGGGCATGAGGCCGATGGTGATGGCGATGTTGACGAAAATATGGAATGCCAGCACGGTCACAATGCCCGCGGCCAGCAGGGTTCCGGTCATGTCGGGGCAGTCCCTCGCGAAAAGGAGGCCCCGCAAAAGAAAAGCCAGGAAAAGGGCTATCACCGCCACGGAGCCCACAAAACCCTGCTCCTCCGCGTACAGGGAGAAGATGAAGTCGGTGTGGTGCTCGGGCAGGTAGTTGAGCCGGGTCTGGGTGCCCCTCATGTAGCCCTTGCCGCTCATGCCGCCGCTGCCCACGGTGATTTTGCTCTGCATGGTGTGCCAGCCGCTGCCCTTGGGGTCGTACTCGGGGTGCAGGAAGGCGTAGACGCGCATCTTCTGGTAGTGCTTCAGCTCGTAGAAGCCGCGCGGCTCGGCGGGCGTGGCGGGGTCGAAATTGTGCATCTGCCACCACATCACCGGCACGATGGAAAGGCCGAGCAGGATCACCACGGCCAGGTGCCACACGCGGCACCCCGCCACGAAGAGCATGACGATGAGCAGCGGGGCCATGGTGGCGGCCGTGCCCAGGTTGGGCTGTTTGAGGATCAGCGCCATGGGAAGCCCGGCCAGCAGGAAGGTGAGCAGGAACCAGTGGAGCTTCCGGATGCGCGGGCCCAGCCTGGACAGGTACCAGGCCAGGGAGTAGACCATGATGATTTTCATGGTTTCCGAGGGCTGGAGCCGCAGCGGCCCGAGCACCAGCCAGCGCTCGCTGCCCTTGGCCTCCGTGCCCACGGCGAGCACCGCCAGCAGCAGCAGCACGCCGCCAAGGTACATGGCGGGCGCGAGGGACACCAGGAAGCGGTAGTCGATGCAGACGAGGACGAGCGTCACCGCCAGCCCGATGAAAAAGTACATGATCTGGCGGTTGAAGTAGGTGATGTCGCTGCTGCGCGCGGCGCTGTACATGGTGACCCAGCCCACCGCGGCCAGGGCGACGACAAACAGCGGCAGCATCCAGTCCACGCGCTTGAGGTTGCGCCAGTTGAACACGCGGACCGTGATGTCCTGGTATTGCACGTCTAGCCGGCTGTGGGGCACGGCGCTATTCCTTTCGGGCTGCGACCGCCGCGCCGCCGTCACGGCCGGGGCGGTCTGAATAGAAGTACTCTATCACGTCCTTCGCGTAGGGCGCGGCGGCGGAGCTGCCGTGGTGCCCGTGCTCCACAAGGATGCACAGCGCGATTTTCGGGTCGCGGTCCGTCACCCCCGCCACAAACCACGCATGGTCGCGCATGTGGTAGGGGATGTCCTCCTCGTTCTTGTACTGCTCGTGGTGGGCCAGCGACATCACCTGCGCCGAGCCGGTCTTGCCGACCACGCCCATTCCGGGGATGTCGGCCTTGTTGCCCGTGCCCGTGGGGGGCGGCGAACCGTCCGCCACGCACTTGCGCATGCCCTCCAGGACGACCTCCAGGGTGGCGTCGCTGAAGAGTTTGGGCGACTTTTCCGCGGGCGACTCCGCCCACAGGTGGGGGCGCACCCGGTAGCCGCCGTTTATGACGCAGGCCATGAGCACCGCGTTCTGGAGCGGCGTGGACGACATGCTTCCCTGGCCGATGCTCAGGTTCACCGTGTCGCCGGGGTACCACTTCTGCTCCCAGACGGGCTTGTCCTTGTTCAGCGCCGCCTTCCATTCCCGGTCGGGCACCAGCCCCGGCATCTCGCCGGGCAGGTCCAGCCCCGTCTTCTCGCCCATGCCGGCGGCGTGGGAGAACTGTGAAATCTTGTCCACCCCCAGATCCAGGCCGGTGCGGTAGAAAAACACGTCGCAGGAATAGGCCAGCGCGTCCACCACGCCGGTGGTGCCGTGGCCGGAGTGCTTCCAGCAGCGCCAGCGGCGGCTTGCGCCCTCGGGCTGGTAAAAGCCCGGGCAGAAATGGGTGGTGCCCTTTTTGATGACGCCCGCCTCCAGGGCGGCCGCGGCGAGGAGCACCTTGTACACCGAGCCGGGCGGGTACACCTCGCGGTAGGCCCGGTGGGTCATCCGGTTCGGCTTTTCGCCGGAAAGCAGCTCCATGCGCTCCGCGTCGTGGCCCCGGTTCACAAAGACGCCCGGATCGTAGCCGGGGGTGCTGGCCATGGCGAGCACCGCGCCCGTTTCGGCCTCCAGCACCACGATGGCGCCCACCTCGCCGCGCAGGATTTCCTCGCATTTGCGCTGGAGCCCCAGGTCCAGCGTGAGCCGGAGCGGCCGCCCCGCCACGGGGGGCACGGGCGGCGCCTCCAGGTCGAGCAGGTGGCCGATGGTGTCGCGCTTGGCGATGTAGGGCTGGCCCGACTTGTCCGTGAGCAGCTGAGGCTGGCCCGATGCGTACTTTGTGACCAGCATGTAGCCGTCGCTGCCGTGGAGCAGCGGCTCGTACATGCGCTCCAGCCCGTCCTTGCCCACCAGGTCGCCCATGAAATAGTTCTGGTCCCGGGCCGCGTCCAGCTCGTCCTGGTTGATTTCGCCGAGGTAGCCCAGCAGCTGGCCCGCCGTCTCGCCCTGCAGGTAGCGGCGCTGGGGATGGACCACGATGGCCACGCCCGGCAGCTCGTGCTGGTGCTCCTCCACGCGGATGCGGTCGGCCTTGGTCAGGTCGCGCTTGATGATGATCTGGGTGAAGGGGGAGCGCCTGAACTCGGCGGCCCGCGCCGCCAGCCAGTCCGCGGGCACCCCGATGAGCTCCTCCAGGCGCCGGTGCACGTCGGGGCGGCGCTCCTCCGGGCATTCGCCCGGAACGAACACGGCGTCGGCGCTGGCGCGGTTGTCCGCGAGCACCTCGCCGTTGCGCGCGTAAATCAGGCCCCGGTCCGAGGCGAGCCGCTTCTGCCACACCCGGTTGTGCTCCGCAAGGCGGGTGAACTCGTCCAGGTTGAGCACCTGGAGCCGCCAAAGCTGGCCGCAGAGCACCAGCATCGCGCAGGTGAGCAGCAGGCTGAAGAACTGCACGCGCGTCTCGACGCCCTCGTAGCGCTGGGGCTCGTTCTTGTTGGGCATCACCGCGCCCCCGCGCGCGGGCCGGTCATGCGATGATCCCCCGGCGCGCCGGGTCGTCCCCGCCGCAGACCGCGTCAAGGGCGATGAAGAGCAGGGGGGCCACCAGCGCGGTGTAGAAGGCGGTCGGCGCGGCCGCCGTGGCCAGCGGGTAGAGGATGCCCCGCTGCGGCTGCATGACGTACTGGATCAGCGTGAACAGCACGCCCTGGAAGAGGGACGCGAAAAGCACAAGCCCGGCCTTCACCGCCGCGTGGCCGGTGACCAGGCGCATGGAGATGCGGCCCACCACGTAGCCCGCCACCACGTTGCACAGCACGTGGTGGCCCATCACCGTGTCCACGGCCGCGTCCTGGTACAGGCCGCCGATCAGGCCGGTGAACATGGCGCGCTCCTCGCCCTCGGCGATGGCGAAGTAAACCACCATCACAAGCACGAGGTCGGGCAGCACCTCCTGGAATTTCAGCATGTCCGGCCAGTTGGTCTGGACCAGCGCGAAGAAAATCACGCTGCCCAGCCACACCAGGTGGCGCGTCCACGGGTTTTGCTTCCATCTCACGGCGCAAACCGCTCCTGAATCGTCCGCGTGTCCGGCGCGGGCCCGCCCGCCGCCACGGCCGCACCCGCGGCCTCCTGCCGCCGCGCGGTCATTTCGAGAAAATCAGCCTTCGGCCCGGAGTAATACTCCGGCGACTCCACGGCGCGGCGGACGAGGAAAACCTCGTCGAGCCGGTACGGGTCCACGGCGGGCACGACCTCGGCGCTCTTCCACAGGGAGCCGCCGCCGGTGTGCACCGCGGTGATGCGCCCGATGGGGAGTCCCGCCGGGAAAAGGCTCTCCGGGCTGGTCACCACCACGTCGCCGGGGCGCACCTCCTCCTTCATGTCAATGTACTCCATGGTGCAGATGCGGCTGAGGTCGTTGCCGCTGGCGTGCACCACCCCGTCGTAGGCGCGCAGCCGGTTGCGCAGCACCATGCCGCCCACGCGGCAGTCCATGTGGTGCAGCGTGGCCACCGTGGCGGTGAAGTCGGCCACCTCCGTCACCATGCCCACCACGCCGGTTTCGTTGATCACGCACATGGACGGGCGCACCCCGTGCGCCGCGCCCCGGTCGATGCGCAGCATGCCCTTGTAGCTCTCCAGCACGGACACCGGCTCCAGCGTGAGGCGCGGGTTCTCCCGCGTGAAGTTGAGCATGTCCCGGAGCCGGGCGGTCTCCCCTTCCAGCATGGCCAGCCGCGCCGTCCCGGTCCTCAGGCGCGCCGTCTCGCGGGTGAGCTCGCGGATTTTCCCCTGGAGCCCCTCATAGTCGGAAACGTAGCGGTAGGCGCCGCCCGCCGCGCGCGCGGCGCGGTTCTTCGCCACCAGGAAGGGGTAGGCCGTGACGGAGACGACGCGGACCACGCCCCGCTGCAGAAGCGAGGCCTCGGTGCCGCTCACCAGGGAGATCAGCGAGCCCAGCACGAGCACCACAAGGACCACGGCGGGCCTGTGCTCGCTGAGTATGCGACCCGGGTTCAACAATACACACCCTTTCCTGCCGGCGGCGCGGGCTCATCCCCGGCGCGCCGGGCGCCTCAAATCTCCTCGGGCTTGGTGTGCTTGAGCTCGTCGAGGAATTTTCCGCCGCCGAGCACCACCGCCCCGAGCGGATCCTCCGCCACCGTCACGTGCAGGCCGGTCTCCTTGGCGATGAGCTGGTCCAGCCCGCGCAGCAGCGCGCCGCCGCCCGCGAGCACCACGCCCCGGTCCACGATGTCCGCCGAAAGCTCCGGCGGCGTGCGCTCCAGCGTCACGCGCACCGCGTCCACGATCGACGTGACCGGCTCGCGCAGCGCCTCGCGGATCTCCTCCGAAGTGATGGTGATCACCTTCGGCAGGCCCATCACCTGGTCGCGGCCCTTCACCTGCATCTCCAGCTCCTCCTTCAGCGCGAAGGCGGATCCGATGGCAATCTTGATCTCCTCCGCCGTGCGCTCGCCCACCATCATGTTGTAGGTGCGCTTCAGGTGCTGGATGATCGCCTGGTCCATCTCGTCGCCCGCCACGCGCACCGACTTCGCGAAGACGATGCCGCCCAGCGAAATCACCGCCACCTCCGTCGTGCCGCCGCCGATGTCCACGATCATGCAGCCCTGCGGCTCCTGCACCGGAAGCCCCGCGCCGATCGCCGCCGCCATGGGCTCCTCGATGATGTACACCTTCTGCGCCCCCGCCTGCAGCGCGCTCTCCACCACCGCGCGGCGCTCCACCGCCGTGATGCCCGAGGGCACGCTCACCGCCATCCGCGGCCACACCAGCCGCTTGCGGTTGTGCACCTTCTGGATGAAGTGGCGCAGCATCGCCTCCGTCACCTCGAAGTCCGCTATCACGCCGTCCTTCATCGGGCGGATCGCCACGATGTTCCCCGGCGTGCGGCCGATCATGCTCTTCGCCTCGTTGCCCACCGCGCGCGGCAGGCCCGTGTCCTTGTTCACCGCCACCACCGACGGCTCGCTCAGC
>JBHEKP010000093.1:0-6097 GCA_041859375.1 Candidatus Hydrogenedentales bacterium
CGCCTCCGCGGTCGAAGCGTTCACCCTTCTGAACACGGTGTTGCCCGGCGGGTTTTCGGCCAAAGCATCCCCCGTCGCAAGGATTTTGACGCTGATGCCGGACTTCACCAGGTGACGGTTCAAGTCCTTTTCAACCAGCCAGCGGCCCATTGTCACGGAGCCCGCCACCGGGCCGCCCCCGTCCGTTCTCAGGGCGGGGGTGACGGCGATAATCATCGGTTTGCCGTCAAACGTCACAATCCCGGAAACAGACCACGCCGGATCGCTTTTTGGGGCGAGCAGCCCCCCCGGTTCAAACATTCGCCCAAAACCGGCGGGAAGAGCGGTTTCCTTGTCGGACTCGTAGTCGTACATCCGTGCGAATTTCACCTTCCCGTCCATGCCGCAGAAGGCAATCAGGTTCACCCGGAGTTTTTTAAGGTTGTTGTTCCCCAGGTTTTCCTGGATGAACGCGGGGTTTTCCCCGCGCAGAAAATTGTAAGAGTCGTCCCAGTTGGACCAGTCACCCGCAGCGGCGCCCATGCTATTTTCCGCCTCGGCAAGATAATTGGTCACAATGCTGTTGTTGGTGCGCAGCCCCTCTGTTTCCAAATCCTTGTAGCGCATCCTGATTAAAAGAATGGAGACCAGCGACTGCACCCCCAGCATCACGACAATCATCACCGTGCACACAATGAGCATGCGTTTGCGAATCGTCATGGCCTTATCCTCACACCGAATTGAGTATAACGCAAAAAATGTCTTGGGAAAAGGGTTTTTTTTACAAATAGCGTTATTGTAAACAGGCGCTTTCTTGCAACCGGGGGGGCAAAACGGCGAAAATAACCGCGCTTCAATGCTTTACCGGTCCCGCCATCCGCTAACCGTGGCGCGGATGGGGCCGGTTTTCTGTTTTTTCAATCCCGAACCGGCGGTTCCGGGAACTTTTCCCGGCGGTTGTCCCCGGTTCCATTCTCGAAAGGTGTGGGTATGAGCGGCAAGAAAAAAGTGTTTGAACCGGTGGCCACCCCCTTCAATTTCGCCCGGTCCGAACATGACATCATTTCATTCTGGCGGGAAAAATGTGTCTACAAGCAGAGCCTTGAGCGGCGGAAGGACGCGCCCCATTTCGTGTTTTACGAGGGGCCGCCCACGGCAAACGGCATGCCCCACCCCGGCCACTGCCTCACCCGGACCATCAAGGACATTTTCCCACGCTACAAGACGATGGACGGCCACCTGTGCAACCGCAAGGCCGGCTGGGACACCCACGGGCTGCCCGTCGAGGTGGAGGTGTGCAAGGAACTGGGCATCATTGACGGCGGCAAGGCGGCCATCGAGGAGTACGGCGTGGAGCGGTTCAACCGCGCCTGCGTCGAGTCCGTGTTTCGCTACAAGCGCGAATGGGAGAACCTCACCGACCGCATCGGCTTCTGGGTGAACCTGGACGAGGCCTATGTCACCTTCCACCAGAGTTATGTGGAGAGCGTGTGGTGGTCCCTGAAGCAGCTTTTTGACCGGGGCCTGCTCTACCAGGGCCACAAGGTGGTGTGGTGGTGGGCCCAAGGCGGCACCGCCCTGTCCGCGGGCGAGGTGGGCGAGGGCTACCGCGACACCGATGATCCGGCCATTACCGTGCGCCTGGACCTGACCGAAGCGTCAAAGGCAAAACTGGGCCTTTCCGGCGACGTGTCGCTGCTGGTCTGGACAACCACGCCCTGGACACTCTCGGGCAACTGCGCCGCCGCCGTGGGCCCGGACATCGAATATGCCCTGGTGGAGCGGGACGGCCGGGTGCTCATCCTCGCCGCGCCGCTGGTGGAAGCCAATTTCGGTGCCGACGCCGCCGTGCTGCGCACCGTCAGGGGCGCGGAACTGCTCGGTCTTTCCTATGAGCCCCTGTTCCGCTATGACACACCGGCGCAAATCGGCACCAACGCCCCCAGCACCCGCCACTGGGAGGTGATCGCGGGCGATTTCGTGGATCTCGCCACGGGCACCGGCATTGTCCACATCGCGCCCGCCTTCGGCGAGGACGACTACCGCGTCTGCCGCGAGCAGGGCATCGGTTTCCTCTGTTTCGTCAAGCCCGACGGCACCTTTGACGAGCGGGTGACGGACATCGATCCCTTTGACAAGACGCCATTTGCCGGGCAGTTCTGCAAAGCCGCCGACAAGGGCATCATCCGCCTGCTCAAGGAGCGCGGCATGCTTGTGAAGCACGAGCAGTACCGCCATGCCTACCCCTTCTGCCCCCGTTCCGACAAGGACCCGCTTATCCAGTACGCGCGCAAGTCCTGGTTCATCAAAACCTCCCAGTTCATCCCCGAGTTCATGGAAAACAACAAGGGCGTGAACTGGCAGCCCGCCCACATCCGCGACGGGCGCTTCGGCAATTTCCTGGAAAACAACGTGGACTGGGCCCTCTCCCGCGAGCGCTACTGGGGCACCCCGCTGCCCGTGTGGATTTGCGAGAAGACGGGCCACATGGAATGCGTCGCCTCCTACGGGGAACTGCTGGCCAAGCCCGGCGTCTCCGGCGCGGAGGTCTGGGAACGGGCCAAGGCCGCCGACCCCGCGCTCCGCGACGACCTCAAGGTCCACAAACCATACATTGACGAAATCACCTACCAGAGCCCCAAGGATCCCGCCGCGCGGATGCGCCGCGTCACCGAGGTGATTGACTGCTGGTACGACGCGGGCAGCATGCCCTTCGCCCAGTGGGGCTACCCCCACGCGCCCGGTTCGGAGGCGATGCTGAAGGGGCATTTCCCCGCCGACTTCATCAGCGAGGCCCTCGACCAGACCCGCGGCTGGTTCTACGCGCTGCTCGCCATCAGCACCATCATTTTTGGAAAGGACCGGGCGGCCTTCCCGCATCCCTTCAAGAACTGCGTCTGCCTCGGCCTCATCCACGGCGAGGATGGGCTGAAACTGTCCAAGCGCCTGAAAAACTACAAGAACCCCATGGACCTCTTCGAGCAGTACAGCGCGGACTCCTTCCGGTGGAGCATGGTTTCCAAGAACCCGCCCACCACGGGCATCCGCCTCGCGGAGCGCAACGTGGAGGAAGCGCAGCGGGAACTGCTCATCCGCTGGTTCAACTGCTACTCCTTCTTTGTCATCTATGCCAACCTCGACGGCTTCGCGCCGGTGGACGCGCCGGTGGACTTCCTTGCCGCGCTGGGCTGCGACAGTCCCGCCGCGCCGCAGATTCCGGAGGACCGGCCAGCATGGCGCGCGCAGGAGGAGCGGGGCGAGCTGGACCGGTGGATCACCAACGAACTGCGCAACACCGTGGCGCTGGCGCGCGAGTCCCTCGACGCCTACGACACCTTCGGCGCGGCCCGCGCGCTCAACGATTTCCTGGACAGCCTCTCCAACTGGTACGTCCGCCGCAGCCGCGCCCGCTTCTGGGCCTCCGAATGGAGCCAGGACAAGACCGACGCGTACTGGACCCTCTACGAATGCCTGCTCCAGTTCGCCCAGTTGATGGCCCCCTTCACCCCCTTCTTTGCCGAAACCACCTGGCGCAACCTGGCGGCGCCGCTGCCCGGCGCGCCGGAGAGCGTGCACCTTTCCGATTTTCCGAAAAAGTCCGACCGGCCCCTGGACACCGCGCTGATGCTTTCCATGGGCCTCACCCGCGAGGCGGTGAACCTCGGCCTGAGCGCCCGCCGCACCGCCAACATCAAGGTGCGCCAGCCCCTCGGCCTCTGCGAAATCGTGGTCGCCTCGGAACAGCACCAGTCCGCCCTCGAAAAAAACCTGGACCTGCTGAAAGAGGAGCTGAACATCAAGGAAATCGCCTTCACCGGCAACCCCGACGCCTACGTCACCTACACGGTGAAGCCCAACTTCAAGGCACTCGGCCCCAAGGTGGGCGCACTGGTCAAGAAGGTGGGCGCGGCGCTGGCCCAGGGCTCCGGCGCGGAATTCTACCGGCAGATGCGTGACGAGGGGAAAATCACTTTGGCGGTGGACGGTCAGACCCTCGAACTCGGCGCGGAGGACGTGGATGTGCGCCTCCAGCCCCGCGAGGGTTTCACCGCCGCGCAAAGCGCCAACATGGTCGTTGTCCTTGCCACCGAAATCACCGAGGAACTGCGCCACGAGGGGTGGGTCCGCGAATTCGTGCGCATGGTGCAGGATCTGCGCAAGGACCAGAACGTGGCCTATGACGCGCGCATCAACGTGCTGGTCCACACCCCGGACCCCGCCGTCGAGGCTGTTCTGCGCAGATACGAGCCGGAGGTGGCGGAATCCGTGCTCGCCAAGACGGTGGAATACCTGGCCGCCCCGCCCGATGACGCCACCGCCGGGGAAATCGGCGACAGCCCCGTCCATGTGGCCGTAAAACCCTAGCCTCCTTTGCCAAAAACATTCATCCTCCCCCCCCCTTTGCGGGGTGGGAGGATGTTTTTTTTGCCTCCCATCACAAGCCGCGCCCACATTGACACCCGCAGGGCCTTGTGTGGGTCTTATTGCGGTGATTGAACGGGGATGGTCCCCGCGTTCGGTTCCAGGAGTTCCATGATGCCCGTCATCCCGTCCCGCAAATCATTTTTGCTGCTGTTGCTGCTGTTGCTGCTGTTGCTTCCCTGCATGGGCGCGTCCGCGCTGGACAGGCTCCGGGTGGACGGTCCGCGTATTGTGGACGAATCAGGCCGCACGGTGTACCTGCGCGGGGTGAACCTGGGCGAGAAGTCACAATCAGCGAAACATGTGCCCTGGCAGCAGGCTGAGGATTACCACAACCTGCGGCGCTGGGGGATGAACGCGGTGCGGATGCTCATCTTCTGGTCCGCCGTCGAGCCCGAACCCGGAAAATACGACGAGGACTACCTGAAGGGGGTGGACCGGCAGGTGGCCATGGCGCGGGACGCGGGCCTTTATGTCATGCTCGACATGCACCAGGACCTGTACGGCCCGGGCATCCCCGGCGGCGACGGCGCGCCCAGGTGGGCCACGCTGGACGACGGCAAACCCCACCGCACCATGGGCGGCGCGTGGAGCACCGCCTACTACGCCAGCCCGAAACTGCACCGCGCCTTCGACAATTTCTGGGACAACACCCCCGGCCCGGACGGCGCGGGCATCCAGGACCATTTCGCCCTAGCCTGGGCCCATGTGGCGCGGCGCTACGCCAACGAGCCCGCCGTCATCGGCTTTGACATCCTCAACGAACCCTTCATGGGGTCTTCCGTGCGGAAGGTGGGCGTGGAGGTGTGGAAGGCGATCCCGGAGATATTCAAGGGCGCCGAGGCCATGCCGCGCACCCTTTCGGAGCTCATCAACAGCCTGGGCGGCCATCCCCTGCCCGCATGGGCCATGAGGGCCTTCGAGAACCCCGCGCGCTACCGCCGCATGCTCGCCGCCATCGAGCCGGTCACCCGCGCCTTTGAAACCGAAAAACTCCAGCCCATGTACCAGCGCGTGCGCGACGCCATACGCCGCGCCCGCCCCGACGGCATCCTCTTCATCGAGGCGAACCTCTTCGCCAACACGGGCGTGCCCTCCGCGCTGGAGCCGCTCGGCGACGGCGCGGGCGGACGCGAATCCCAGCAGGCCTACGCCCCCCATTTTTATGAAATCGTGGTGGACTCGGAGCACACCTGCACCCCCAGCCCGGCCCGGCTCGACGTGATGATCGAGGCCCGCGCCTCTGAGGCCGCGCGGCTGGGAATGCCCTCCTTCATCGGCGAATGGGGTGCCTTCTACGGCTCGGAGGAATGCCGCAACGCGGCCAACCTCTCCGCCGAACGCATGGCGCGGCACACCTTCGGCGACTTCTACTGGGAATACCACAGGGGGCTGGAAAAGGCCGCCTACTTCGACGCGCTGCGGCGGGTCTCACCGGAGGTGGTGGCGGGCGCGCCGCTCGCGGCGGAGCTGCGGCAGGACGCGGGCGAATACACCCTCACCTGGCGCGAAGACCCCGCCGTCACCACGCCCACGCGCATCTACCTGCCCCCGGCATGGGCCGCGGCCGCAGTCAGCCTCGAACCCGCTGCCAAAGGCCACACCATCGAAGCCCTGCCCAGCCCCGAAGACGGCGCCTACTGCGTCATCCCCCCCTCCGGCGGCAACGCCCCCCGCAAAATCACCATGAAACGCC
>JBHEKP010000200.1:0-14471 GCA_041859375.1 Candidatus Hydrogenedentales bacterium
GCGCCAGGTTGTTGAGGCGGATGGCCACCTTGGGATGCTCCGGCCCGTGGGCCGCCTCGTCAATGGCCAGCGCATGCCGCATCAGCGGTTCTGCCCGTGTCCATTCGGCCAGAGCAAGCCAATACGTTCCAACACAGCTCATCAACTCAGAAGCATCCGGGTGTTCCATGTCTCCCCACAGATTGGCCAGCGCATCGAGGGGCAGGACTTCCCACCGGGCCTCCGTCCATGCGGTAGTCTGGTTGAGGACGGCAACACGGGCCTCGACCAGCGCGTCAAGCGCCTTCTGCCGGTCAGTGCGAAGTTCGGGGGGCGCATCCCGCCCCACCAGTTGCTGCACGAGCCGGTGGACGCGGACCAGCCGGGGCTGGCCGTCGGCGTCGGGCGCGCCCGCGGGTAGAAGGAGGCGCAGGCCCATCAGACGGCGCAGCACATCCCGCCACGGATCGGGATAGCCCGGTTCGGCGTCCCGGCCCAGTTCGGGATGGGCGGCCGCCGCCAACTCCCGCAGCCACGGCAGGGCGACGTGGTCCGGGGGCAGCAGGGCGGCGTAGTCCATCACAAGCCGCTCGGCGGCGGAGAGGCGCTCCAGCATGGGGCGCAGGGTCGCGCCCAGGCGGATTTCGCCGTGGCGCACCCCCGCGCCGCTCTGTCCGGCGGCGTTGTCCAGCCCTTCCAGCCCCTCCCTGCGCAGCCGCGCCAGAAAGGCGGCGCAGGTGACTTCGGGATAGCGGCCCAGATAGACGGCGGCCTCCTCCACCGCGAGGGTGAATCCGCCCAGCAGCCGGACGATTTCCCGCGCGGCGTCGCGCTCGGCGGCGTCGCGGAACCGGCCCCCGCGCTGGTGGGACTCGAGCAGGGACAGGGCGTCTTCCTCCGGCAGCTCGTCCACCGCCACAAAGACGCGGTCGGAGAGGGCCTCGTTTTCCTCCTTGTGCAGTTCTTTTTCCGTCAGGCGCGTGGTGGCGAGGAGGTGGAGCCAGTCCCCGTCGGGGAGCTGTCCCGTCTGGGCCGGCTCGAGCAGTTTCGGCCTGTCCACGTTGTCGAGGAGGAGCAGTGCGTGGTGCGGCTCGTTCTCCATGGCAAGCCGGCGCAGCTCGGCGATGACACGCTGGTACTGGAGCGTGACGTCGTATTTCTCCGGCTCCGTGAAGGTGACGCCGAGGGGGGCGGCCAGCAGGGCGATGGCCCCCGGCAAATCCTCCCGGCCCTCGCAGCGCAGCAGCCACCGCCCGCCGCCGTACCCGGCGGCGAAGGCGTGGGCGTATTCCGTGGCGAGGGCGGTCTTTCCCACGCCGCCCATGCCGTGGACCGCCGTGAGCACGCCCATCCGCCCCAGCATGACCGACTCGTGGATGCGGCGCATCTCCGACGTGCGCCCCACAAAGTGCGGGTTGTGCGTCTCCACGTTGCCAAGACGCCGGCCGGCCTCCTCGCCGAGGCGGATGCGATCGGCAATCCGCTCCCCCAGCTCGCCCATGCGCCTGCGCACCTCCCCGTCGCGCAGGGCATCCGCGCCCTCCTGGTGCCAGGGGCGCAGGTCGAACTGCTGGCGCCGCAGCAGCTCCGCAACCCACTCCTTGCAGCGCGTCTCAAAGCCCGGCTCGTTCCAGCCGGGCACCTCGACGAAGTAGATCGGGGCGACGCCCTCGCCCATGTAGGGCCGTCCCGTCTCGTACTTCACATACTCGTTGAATTCCCACTCGCAGTAACCACTGTCAAGATAGGCGGGGGAGAGGCAGGCCAGCATGAGCCGCGACTCGCGCAGCCCCCGGAGGATGCGGTGCCGCCAGTCCTCCATCCCCCCGATTTCGTCCACGTCGAAGAAGGGGTTCAATTCCCGGTTGGCGAAGGCCGCGAAGTCCTCCCTGATCCGGTTGACCAGTTCGGTGACCCGCCCTTCGGTGTTGTCCCGCCGGGCATAGCTGATGAACAGATCGTATTCCATGATTCCGCGCCCCTCTCGTTTGGACCGATCATTCGGAACAGCACGAATATAGGGAACCCGGCCCCCCGTCTTCAATGGGCAGGCCCCGTCCGCCCGCATCCCCCGTAGGGGCGGACCCCCGTGTCCGCCCGCTCACACCCACCGGTCCTGCGCGCCGGTGACCGCCGTTGCTTATTTTTTCTGCAACAGGGCTTTGAGTTGCCCTACTGACAATCCCGATGCTTCCAGCGCTTTGGGTATGGCTTCCTCAGCAGGCAACTTCATAGTGCTGAGCAAGTAAAGATAATTCTTAACTGCCGCGAAAAAATGAGGGTGTTGATGCCCGGTACGCTCGAAAAACATGCGTAAAACAACAACTGTGCGGCGCATCAGCGATTCCGCCTCCGCCAGCCAGCAGGCCATTATTTTTCCATCAAATTCGCATACGGACTTCCGCATACACAAAAACTAACCCGTGCGCAGAAACCTCAAACGACTACTGGTATGGGACAATGCGTTTTGAGATGGCTCTGCAATTTGGAGACGAGATAAATGTCGCTTACTTAATCGCCGCCAAAAAGCCTCTTCCAAAATCCCTTTGGCTTCTTAGGATCGCTGGTGCTTGAATTCTGTCCAGACAAGGAACGCATCTTCAGTTTGCCTGTCTTATCATCACATACAACATGCCCCATATATCTAATTCTGCTATCCGCTTTGATGCATTGAATCGCATTCTCAATTGGGAAATCGAACGAACTTAAAACGTTATTATCTATATCATTCGTAAGAACCAATGCTTTATCCCAATATTTATTAATTTTGCGTAAGACCTCAAATTCAATTTCATTTAAATCAGATCCTTTTTTATTTTCGAGTCCATACCGCCTCAAAAGATACACTCCATACTGGTAGGAAATGAACGCCTTTAAAGCCTTGACGCGAGGACTAACTTCCGTAGCCGCCTCGAACGCCAGCAAGAACTCATTTTCCGCCTCTTGATGCTTTCCATCATCCCTTGCGCGACATGCACAATTCAGGTGTCGAATTGCCTCCGAAAAATTCAATTCATCTTTTTCCTCGGTCGTAGTGGGGAAAAATATGGAAATAATTTGACCCGCTTGACTATCCCACCGCATAAAACTAAAATCGCTTTTCGTCACGCCAAGCCGCTTTGAGACTTTCGCTTGGACCTCGAGCAATGGTCCACAATCCGATTCCCAGTTATCGCAACAGATCTCCAAGGTCATATACATGGCTTCGACAGAATCGATGATATCTTGCCTTGCAGTATCATACGCTTCGGGAGATTGAGACCTAAGTGAAGCTCTTTGTTGAAGAACACTGGCCTTTCTAAAAAGGTAGTTTCCTTTGTTGCCAAAACTATTGGCGGTATCAAAATATCCGATTGCCATGTTCGCTTGTCTAATGGCTTCATCAAACATATTTAGCTGGTCATAACTGCTAACTGTCGCATCGAAATACCACACCCAGCCACAGGCTGATGGCAAAGCGCCGCCAATCATTATTTGTGGTCCTGTCATGCTCTGAATCGCCTTCCCGTTGAGCAGATAGTGAAATTTTTCGTCCATTTGAACAACATCAGAGTGAATCTCTTGAGACATACGACAAAACATCTGTGCGCAATATGCGTCTAGCCATTCTCGAGATGCTTTCAAAAGAGAGCCTATAGGTGTGCAACATTTTTCAGCACCTAAGCAAGCTCGATCAAACCACGAAAATGCCGAATTCCAATCTTCTCGAGACATACAGGATACACCATTCATGAATTCTTTCGTAGACTTAGACATCTCTTCATGCATTTTTTGAATGAATTCACTATCCATTTGTTCTTCCATTGACTATACCTCCTTTATCTTCAGAACATCATATTATAAATTTTTTCTTAAATCAACTCTTCGAAACGGCAACGCTAAATGCGGTGACCCATGCGGGGTGTCGTAGCGCGCACCGGGAGATGGTTGCGCAGGAGCCCTCTGTAATCCTGCATCTCCAAGTTATCTTCTCTCGTTCCCGAAGTTCCACTTCGCAACCATCAGTACTGTTGCAACACCCCGCCACAGGCCAAAGATGAACTACAACTTGGTGACGAGATAATTTTAACAGCGGGCTCCGTCCATTCCCGTCCACTTCTGTCCACTACCGTCCGCCCGTCACCTGCTGATGTCGAGGGCGATCACCTTTCCGGTGTCGGTGAAACTGCCGGGCGAGCCGGTCTGGCCGCCGATGATGTACAGCTTTCCGTCCAGCACGGCCGCGCCGTGGCGGAGGCGTCCCTCGGGCATGGGCGTGATTGCGGACCAGGTGCTTCCGTCGAACTTTTCCACAAGGGCCTCGGTCCGGTTGGAATAGCCGCCCGCATAGTAGACGGCGTAACCCGACGACGCGGCGGCGGCCTCGGAGCGCCAGACCGGATCGGGCACGGCGTCGGACCACGCGCCGGAGACGACGTTGTAGCGGTAGGCGTCGGGCGAGTGGCGCACGGTGACGTCGTAGCCGCCGAGGACGAGCACGCTGAAGTTGAGCGCGGCGGCGTTGTGGACGTACTTGGTGCCGGGCATGACGGACTTCAGGGTCCACGTGTCGGTGGCGGGGTCGTACTCCTCCAGCGATTCGGCCACGGCGACGGTTCCCTGCCCGCCCATGGCGTAGATTTTGCCGTTCAGCGCGGCGGCGGACGCGGTGTGCCGGCTCATGTGCATGCCCGCCTTGGGAATCCACACGTCGTTCACCGGGTCGTAGGCCTCGACGCGGTTGGTGTAGGTGCCGCTTTGGTTGCCGCCGACGGTGTAGATGAGGCCGTTCAGCGCCACGGCGGTCAGGCTCTGGCAGGAGTAGTTCATGTTCTGCCTGCGGGTCCACGTGTCGGTGGCGGGATCATACTCGTCCACGCGGCGCTGGTAGCCCTCGTAGGTGGAGTAGCCGCCCATGGCGTAGATTTTGCCGTTGGCCGCGGCCACGCCCAGGAAGAAGCGCGGCACCGGCAGCGGCGCAAGCTCCGCCCACGCGGCGGGCTCGCCCTCGCCCTCGCCCTCGCCTTCCCCCTCCGCCTCGCCCTCGCCCTCGTCACCGCCCGCGGGCGGCGGACAGGGGGCCTCCAGCTCGGCGATCACCCGGTAGCTCCAGAAGCCGATGGTGCTGTTGGTGTTGGCCATCCACCCGGCCACGTCGTCCTCCACAAACTGCGCCCACCCGTCCAGAATCTCGATGGTGTTGTCCGCGAAGCCGAGGAATTCGGCCACATGCCACGACCAGGGAAGGCCGTCGTTCACCGGGTCGCAGTTACGGTAATCCCCCACGCCCGTGCCCGCCTCGATGCGCGCCACCACAATCAGCGCGCCCGCAGCCGCCGGATCCTCAATCACCGCGCGGGCATGTTCAATGTCGTCCGCCTCGGTCAGCGGCAGCACGTAGCTGCCCTGTCCGGGCGCGTCCGGATTGGCCACCACAAACCACGCCATCCCCGGCTCGCCCTCGCCCTCGCCCTCACTTTCACCCTCATCTTCGCCCTCATCTTCGCCTTCCATCTCCCCCTCACCCTCCCCTTCGTCCTCTCCCTCCAGTTCACCTTCCCCTTCGCCTTCATCCTCGCCCTCGTCTTCACCCTCACCCTCCGGGGTGTCGGAGCCCAGTGAGATCACCATGTCCACCGCGCTGTCTTTGGCAACCTGCACGCCCGCCGCGGGGCTCTGCCCCATGACAAGGCCGGCCGCCACAAGGGTGCTGTGCGCCTCGGCCACGCTCCCCGCGCGCAGTCCCGCCCCGGCCAGCAGTTGTTCCGCCGCCGCGCGGGTGAGTCCCGTCAGATCCGGCACGGCCACCTTTTTGGGGCACCCCGCCCCGGCCAGCAGCACCACCGCGAGACACGCAAAAAAAACCGCCCTTTTCACCCCGTGCGTCGACATGCCCTGCCATCCTCATGGTTGTGCCCCCCCTCCGCCGCCCCACCCCAGGGAGGGCGGCCCACCCCCGCCGCTCCCCGGCGGCGGACGGGTCTGGGGAACCCGCGCCATTATAACAAAAGTCCGAAAAATCCGCCGCCTGTGCGGTTGCGCCGGTTACGGCGCGTTGTGTATGCTGGAACTGACCAGTCAGTATTGGGAGATTCCCATGGAAACGCGGGACAAACGGCAGGACATCATGGCCGCGGCGGAAAAGCTGCTGGCCCACCGGCGCATCCACGAGGTGACGCTGGACGACGTGGCCAAAGAGGCGCGCGTCGGCAAGGGCACCATCTACCTGCACTTCAAGGACAAGGATGACCTCTTTTTCGAGGTGGCCACCTCCGGCTTCGACGAGCTTTGCGGGGTGGTGCGGGGGCAGGTGCCCGCCGACATCCCCTTCGACGGGCAGCTTCTTTTCCTGTGCGGCGCCATCAGCGGCTATTTCAGGGAGCGCCGGACCCTGATCCAGATGATCCAGGCGGAGGACGCGCGCCTGCCGGGCGGTCCGGGCTCCTTCGGCGCGCGCTGGCTGGAGCGCCGCCGCGCGCTGGTGGACGAGGTGGCGGCGATCCTTGCGCGGGGCGCGGCGGACGGCGTGATCCGCGCCGGCACGCCCCCGGCGGTGCTGGCCCATCACCTGCTGGGCATGCTGCGCACGCACAACCGGGGGCTGGACGACTTTCCCCCGGAATTCCGCACCCACGAGACGGTGGTGGCCCTGTTTCTCCACGGCGCGGCCGCGCCGTCCCGGGGGGGGAAAAGAAAATGAAGCCGCGCCTGCTTTGCCTCATGCTGCCCGCGCTGATTGCGGCGGGATGCGCCACCGGGCCGGAGCCGCGCTGGACGCCCGAAACGGCGGCCCCGCCCGCCTCGCCGCCGCCGGGGGTTGAGCAGGCCGCGCCGCTCGACACGTGCGCCGCGCCGCTCCCGCCCAACCTGCCGAACCCCGCGCCGCTCACCCGCGACGGGGCCATCCTGACGGCGCTGACGAACAACCGGGGCATCGAGGTGGCGGCCTTCGGCCCGCGCATCGGCGAAACCCTCGTTCCCGAGGCGCGCGCGGCCTTTGATCCGGTGCTGCTGGGCGCGGTGTCGGCGGGCCGCGACACGCGCCCCCTGGAAGAGTATTCGCCCTCCGCCCCGGCCTTCCCGACGGCGGCCTACACCACCGTCGGCAGCGTGGCCTCGCAGGCGCAGCGGCTGGTGGAGCAGTCGAAGAAGCTGGGCACGACGCTGGACGCGATCCAGACGCCGTCGCTTGTCACCGACGACACGCGGGGATCCCTCACGCTCCGGCAGGCGCTGCCCACGGGCACGGAGTTTTTCCTGACGGGGTCGCTGTCGGACACGCACACGAACCTTTCGGAGGCGGAACGGCAGGGCGCGTGGTCCCTCGGCGTGAGCCAGCCCCTGCTGGAGGGCGCGGGCGCGCGGGTGAACCTTGCCCTGCTGCGCCAGGCGGCCAACCGCTCCGCGCAGAGCGGGCACGCCTTCCGCGCCGCGGTGCTGGAGCTGGTGCGCCAGGTGGAGACGGCCTACTGGGGGCTGGTGCTGGCGGAGGAGCTGGTGAAGATACGGGAATTCGCGGTGGAGCTGGCGGACCGCCAGCTCCGGCGCAACGAGGACCTGCTTTCGGTGGGCCGGGCCATCGAGGGCGACGTGATGGCGGCGCGGGCGGAAAAGGCCACGCGCACGGCGGACCTGACGGACGCGCGCGCCGCGGTGAGGTCGCAGAACATCGCCCTGGTGCGCCTGCTCAACCCGGACGCGGCGGACCCCTGGGCGGTCACCTTTTCCCCGCAGGATCCGCCGGAGACGGCGCCCCTGGCGGTGGACGGGGACAAAAGCGGCGAACTGGCCCTGCAATACCGGCCCGAGGTGGCCCAGGCGCGCCTGGCCGAGGCGAACACGACGCTCGACGTGATCCGCACCCGTAACAGCCTGCTGCCCAGCCTGGACCTGACCGGCGCCTACGGCGTCACCAGCCGGGGGGGCACCAAGGGCGCCATGACGGGCGGCCTGGACGATCTCGCTTATGACAACTACCGGATCGGCCTTGAGTTCCAGGCGCCGGTGCTGAACCGCGCCGAGAAGGCGCGCCACCGCCGGGCGGTGCTGCTGGAAAGCCAGGCGGAGCGCAACGTGGCGGCGGTGGGGCAGCTTGTGGAGGCGGAGGCGCGCCAGGCCGCCGTCGAGCTGGAGAAGCAGTGGCAGCGCATCGAGGCGGCGCGCCAGGCCGTGGCGAGCCGCACGGAACAGCTCCGCGTGGCGGAGGGCCGCAACGAGTCGGGCCGGACCACCGACCTGGATCTCATGATCGTGCAGCGTGACTTCATCCAGTCGCAGGTGGACGAGGTGACGGCGCGTGTGCGCCACATCCAGGCGGCCACCCTGCTCCACGCCGCCGAGGGCACCCTGCTGGAGCGGCGCGGCGTCACCCTTGAAACCGCGGACAACCCGGAATAGGAGCCTGTTTATGGCATCCCGGAACAGACGCGCCCCGTGGATACTGCGAGGGCTCATGATCATGGCGGCGGCGGCGGCGACGGGCTGCAACCCCTCCGGCGCGCCCGCCGCGCCGGGCTGGCCCGGCGGCCCCGGCGGCGCGGGCATGCCCGTGCCGGTGCGGCTGGCGAAGGTGGAGCGCGCCACCCTGCCCCGGCAGTACAGCACCATCGGCACGGTGGAGGCGCGCACGACGGTTCAGGTGAAGGCGCAGGCGGGGGGCGAGCTGATCGGGGCGGACTTCAAGGAGGGCGACCAGGTGACGAAGGGGCAGGTGCTCTTCCGCATCGATCCGCGCCCCTACGAGGCCGCGCTGGGCCAGGCCGAGGCCAACCTCTCCAAGACGGAGGCGATGGCGGCGCAGGCGCGGGCCGCCCTGTCGCGCGACAACGCGCAGGCGAAAAACTCCCAGACCGAGGCGGACCGCACCGCCGCGCTCTTTGAAAAGAAAATGGTCTCCCAGGAGGAGAACGACCGCTACCGCACGGCGGCCGAGGCGCAGCGTGAAACCGCCGCCGCCAGCGCCGCCGCCGTGAAATCCGCCGACGAGGCGGTGCGCGCGGCGGCAGCCGCCGTGGAGGACGCGCGGCTGAAGCTGGGCTACTGCACCATCACCGCGCCCGTCACCGGGCGCACGGGCAGCCTGCTCGCCCATCCGGGCAACCTGGTGAAGGCGAACGACACCGCCCCGCTGGTGGTGATCAACGAGATACAGCCCGCGCTGGTGTCCTTCACCCTGCCCGAGCGCAACCTTGCCGACGTGCGCCGCCGCATGGCGGAGGGCGCGCTGGGGGTGCGCGCGGCCCCGCCGGGACGGGAGGACAGCCCCTCCGGGGGGGTGCTCGAATTTGTGGACAACCAGGTGGACCAGGCCGCGGGCACGATCCGCATGAAGGCGCTCTTCCCGAACACGGACGAGGCGCTTTGGCCGGGCCAGTTCGTGCGGGTGGTCATGGACGCCGAGGTGCTGGCCGACGCCGTGGCCGCGCCCGACGCCGCCGTGAAGGCGGGCCAGAACGGGTTCTACCTGTACGTGGTGGACGCGGACATGAAGGTGGAGCGGCGGCCCGTGAAGACCGGCGGATCGGTGAACGGGATGACGGTGATCACCGAGGGCGCGGAGCCCGGTGAGACGGTCATCGTGGACGGGCACCTCCGCGTCGCGCCGGGCGCGGTGGTCCGGCCGGCCGGGGACGGGCCCGCGGCCGGGGCCGCTCCGGAAGGCCCCAAAGCGCCATGAGCATCTCCAGCCTGTTCATAAAACGGCCGGTGATGACCACGCTCGTGATGATCGCGATCTTTCTCGTGGGCGCGCAGGGTTACATGGGCCTGCCGGTGAACGACCTGCCCAACGTGGACTTCCCCACCATCGCGGTGTCGGCGTCGCTCCCCGGCGCGGGGCCGGAGACGATGGCCTCCTCGGTGGCCATGCCGCTGGAGCGGCAGTTCTCCACCATCGCGGGCATCGACTCCATGAGCTCGGTGAGCTACCTGGGCAGCACCCAGATCACCATCCAGTTCAGCCTGGACCGCGACATTGACGCGGCGGCGCAGGACGTGCAGTCCGCCATTTCCGCCGCGACCCGTTCGCTCCCCCGCGACATGCCCGCGCCGCCGTCGTACCGCAAGGTGAACCCGGCGGACTCGCCCATCCTGTTCCTTGCCCTCAGCTCCCCGGTGCTGCCCCTTTCCGACGTGGACGAGTACGGCGACACGAACATCGCGCAGCGGGTGTCCATGGTGAACGGCGTGGCGCAGGTGCAGGTGTACGGGTCGCAGAAGTACGCCGTGCGCGTCTGGGCCGACCCGCAGGCCCTCGCCGCGCGGAAACTGGGCATGGAGGACCTTCTCGCCGCCATACAGACGGGCAACGTGAACATGCCCACCGGCGACCTCCAGGGCGCGAAGGAGGCCTTCACCATCGAGACCGAGAGCCAGCTCGAAAACGCGGCGGACTACGAGCCGCTCGTGGTCGCCTGGCGCAACGGCGCGCCGGTGCGCCTCGGCGACGTGGCCCGCGTCCGTGACAGCGTGGAGAACGACCGCGGCGCGGGCTGGTACAACCGGGACCGCGCCGTGGTGCTGGCGGTGCAGCGGCAGCCGGGCAGCAACACGGTTCGGGTGGTGGACGACATCATGAAACTGCTGCCGGAAATCCGGCAAAGCCTGCCCGCCTCGGTGGGCATGGACCTGCTGTACGACCGCTCCCAGCCCATCCGCGAGTCCGTGGCGGACGTGAAGCACACCTTCGTGCTCACCACCCTCCTCGTGGTGCTCGTCATTTTCCTTTTCCTGCGCAAGATCACCGCCACGATCATTCCCGCCTTCGCGCTGATCCTGTCGGTGGTGGGCACCTTCGGCTTCATGGCCTGGCTGGGGCACAGCCTCGACAACCTCTCGCTCATGGCGCTCACCCTCTCGGTGGGCTTTGTGGTGGACGACGCCATCGTGATGCTCGAGAACATCGTGCGCCACATCGAGAACGGCGAGCCGCCGATGGAGGCGGCGCACAAGGGGGCGGGCGAGATCGGCTTCACCATCCTGTCCATGACCATCTCGCTTGTGGCCGTGTTCATCCCGGTGCTGTTCATGGGCGGCATCGCGGGGCGGCTCCTCAACGAGTTCGCCGTCGTCATCAGCATCGCCATCCTCATGTCGGGGGTCATCTCGCTGACCCAGACGCCCATGCTCTGCAGCCGCCTGCTCCGGCAGGAGTCGGGCAAAAAGCACGGCCCCCTCTACCGCGCGCTGGAATGGGGCTTTGACGCCATGCTTTGGGTTTACGACCGGACCCTGCGCGTGACCATGCGCCACCGTTTCCTGACGGTGCTGACGCTGATCCCGCTGCTCTGGGGCACGGCGCACCTGTTCAAGACCGTGCCCAAGGGCTTCCTGCCCACGGAGGACACGGGCCAGCTCATGATCTCCACCGAGGGCGCCCAGGGCATCTCCTTCGCGGACATGGTGAAACACCAGCGCGCCCTCGCGGACATCCTGCTGGAATATCCGCACATCGACGGCATGATGTGCTCCGTCGGATCGGGGGGCATGATGGGCGGATCCAACTCCGGGCGCTTTTTCATCCGGCTGAAGCCGCGCGACCAGCGTCCGCCGGTCACGCGGATCGTGGAGGAGCTGCGCCCGAAACTCGCCACTGTGCCGGGCATCCGCGCCTTCCCGATGGTGCGCCCCGCCATCAGCATCGGCGGCCAGGCCACGCGCAGCCTCTACCAGTTCACCCTCCAGTCCACCGACACGGCGCTGCTCTACGAGCACGCCCCGAAACTGGAGGAGCGCATGCGCGCCCTGCCGGGACTCGTGGACGTGAACTCGGACCTCTTCATCACCAACCCGCAGGTGGAGGTGGAGATTGACCGGGACAAGGCCTCGTCGCTGGGCATCTCCGCGCAGAAGCTGGACGAGACCCTCTACACCGCCTTCGGATCGCGCCAGATTTCCACCATCTACGCGCCCAACAACCAGTACCGGGTCATCCTAGAGCTCGCGCCGGAGCACCGCGCCGATCCCGCCGCGCTGGGCATGCTCTACGTGCGATCGGCCACCGGCGCGATGGTGCCCCTCGACACCGTGGCCACGCTGAAGCGGGGCGTGGGCCCCCTGAGCGTCACCCACCTGGGCCAGATTCCGTCCGTGACGCTGTCCTTCAACCTGAAGCCGGGCGCGGCGCTGGGCGACGCGCAGGCGGCGGTGCAGCGGGCCGCGGACGAGATGCTGCCCCAGGGCATCACCACCAGCTTCCAGGGCACGGCGCAGGCCTTCCAGTCGTCCATGGGGGGCATGGCGGCGCTGCTCATCGCCGCCGTGCTGGTCATCTACATCGTGCTGGGCATCCTCTACGAGAGCTTCATCCACCCCGTCACCATCCTGTCGTCGCTGCCCTCGGCGGGCGTGGGCGCGCTGCTCACGCTCCAGATGTTCGGCATGGAGCTCAACATCTTCTCCCTCGTGGGCGTGATCATGCTCGTGGGCATCGTGAAGAAGAACGGGATCATGATGATCGACTTCGCCGTGGAGGCGCAGCGCGAAAAGGGCCTTGAGCCGGCGAAGGCGATTTACGACGCCTGCCTCATCCGCTTCCGGCCCATCATGATGACGACCATGACCACCCTCGCGGGCACCCTGCCCATCGCGCTGGGCATGGGCGCGGGATCCGAGTCGCGCAGGCCCCTCGGCATGGCCGTAGTCGGCGGGCTCATTGTGTCGCAGCTCCTCACCCTTTACATCACCCCCGTCCTTTACACCTACATGGAGTCCCTCACCGGCCTTTTCCGCCGCCGGCCCAAACCCGCACCGGCGGAGACCGCCGCGGAAACCACGCCATAACCGCGCACCCTGTAGGGGCGGACCCCCGTGTCCGCCCCCTATCCCAGTCCGGCCCAGAAATCGTCCACGGCCTTTTTGCCCTTGCGGGCGGCGTCGTAGACGTCCACGATTTTCCAGCCGTCCACCATGATCCATCCGTTGCCTGAATTCGGCAGAAAAAGTAATACGTACTATTATTAATAAGTATTATTGTTGATTTATTATAATTTCTGTGCTACATTTACACATGGAGGCTTCAAATTACGGAGGAACACACCTGAATCAAACGGACTGCGGCGGGCTTTTAACGTATAGCAAGTATTCATCAATATGGTACATGGTGTCTGACTGCAAGGTTGAAGGGGTATGTGGAGTTCCATACGTTTCTTGTCCGCAATGCCAGGATCCCATGAATCCCTCCTGCAATTGAATACGTAAGGGGACAGATCATGCTTGGCGTTATGTTTTCTCTTTTTTTGATGTCGCAGCATACCCATCAAATCGAGTATATGGAGCGGCTGTCTTCGGAGCTGGCCCTGGTCACAGGGACGCCGGAATATCAGGAGGCAAACGCCCTGGCACGTTCCGGAGCACCCCGGGAAGCGCTCGACATTCTTGGAAACGCGGCGCTGGCGGCGGAGAACGGGGAAATGCGCGCCGCCTTCATTTCGGGCATGTCGGCGGTGCTTGAGTCCGCCGGCGCCACTAATGAGTCACGGGAGGCGTATATTGCCGCCGCAGAGGATCTCCTGCCCAACCTTGAGGATGAGGCGCGCTTTCGGATGCTCTACCAGCGCTCGGCATATGAGCGCGACCTGGGGCGGACGGAACTGGCGGCGGAGGGGCTTGAGGAGCTGGCTCTTGAGGCTGGTGATTCCGCCCCGGAATGGTACTATCATGCGCGGTACATGCAGGCGCAGAACGCCATTGCGGCTGGAGATAGGGAAGATGCTGTGGCCCGTCTGGAGGAATTGCACAAACTCCGCGATAATTTTCCGGAGGAGTTGCAGGTTCAGACCGCATTTCAGCTGGTCAATACCTCCGGCGGCATGAATGACTGGGGCCGAGTGGCAAGGCTTGGGCCGGAATTGCTGAAAAAGCTCACGGAAAATCCGGAGCGCCGGATGAACATCCTTTACCATCTGGGAAGGGCATTTTACGAATTAAGGCGTTTTCGGGAAGCGCAGCAGGCCTATGAGGAATTGAGCGGCCTGGTCAAACAACACCCCCCGCAGAATCCCCAAATTCTTGCCCTGTACCAGTCCGCCGACAAATCAGCCCGTTTCGCGGAATTGCAGGCCCGGAGTCAAGAAGGGTGGCCGATGGCACCCACCCCGCAGGAGAACACGGAAGTGGAATCCGCCGCGCCCCTCTCCCAGCCGGTTCCGCCGCCGCCGCCGCTTCCTGTGCCTGATGTGGTTCGGCAGTCAGGACCACCACCTGAACTGTTGAAGGCCATGGGCGGGGCTCCAGGTTCACATCGGCAAAAATGGCCGCAGGCAGCCGTTGTTCCGGCGGTGTTCTTCTCAGGGCTGCTGCTCGGCGGACTTGCTGTTTGGGCTTACGGCCGCAGTCGGAAACCCCGTCCCCCACACGGCGAGACCGGCCCATGAGAGCCGCGCCGGGGCGGGTTCATCCCAGTCCGGCCCAGAAATCGTCCACGGCCTTTTTGCCCTTGCGGGCGGCGTCGTAGACGTCCACGATTTTCCAGCCGTCCACCATGATCCATCCGGTGTAGCCGCCGTCGTAGAGCA
>JBHEKP010000222.1:0-13376 GCA_041859375.1 Candidatus Hydrogenedentales bacterium
TTGAGCACGCGGAGCATCTCGCCCAGGGCCGCGTCGGTGTCCACCACGTTGCGTATGCCGAAGGCGATGGTGACCGCGTCGAATACCCCGTCCGCGAAGGCCAGCCGGGTGGCGTCGCTCCGGACCAGCGGGAACATGCCCGCCAGTCCCGCCGCCGCCAGTTTCCGCTGCCCGCCGCGCAGCATCCCGCCCGACATGTCGGCCCCCGCCCCGCCCGCCACGGACGGCGCGTGCCTGCGCAGGGCCAGCAGCACGTCGCAGGTGCCTGTGGCCAAATCCAGCACGCGCAGCGCCTTGCCGGGGGGCAGCATGTCCGCCATTTTGCGCCGCCACACCACGTCGCGGCGCATGGACAGGAGCCGGTTCACCAGGTCGTAGGTGCCCGCAATCTGGTCAAACATGCGCCAGACGTTGCGCCGGGAGGGGCCGGGTTGGTTGTTTTCAGGTGCCATGCGGTTGTCCGTGGTTGATGGTTTGCTCCGACTTTAGAACACCGGGCGGCGGCCGGTCAATCCCGGCGCGGCGGCCGGTCACAGCAGCGGCGAGATGAACTGGCAAAGCTCCTCCGCCCAGCGCCGGCCGGAACCGGAATGCTCGGCGTGGTAGTGGATGGACTGGGCCTGCATCCAGGCTGTCCAGGAGGCCACGCGTTCTATCTCCGGGCGGGAATAGTGAAAAAGGGCGATCTCAAAGTTCAGGTACATGCTGCGCATGTCCAGGTTGGGCGAGCCGGTGACGGCGAGGGTGCTGTCAAAAACCATGGCCTTTGCGTGCACCATGCCCTTGGGATAGGCGTAGACCCGCCCCCCCGCCGCCGCGATTTCCCTGAGCGCGGGCCCGCGGGCAAGGTCCGCAAGACGGTGGTTGGAGCGCATCGGCACCAGCACGCGCACGTCCTTGCCCGCGCGCGCCTTCACGGCGAGGGTGCGCAGGAGCGGCTCGTCGGGCACAAAATAGGGGGTGACCAGCCAGATGCGCTCCCGCGCGTCCATGATGGCGCAGAGCATGGCGTCGGTGAAGGTGTCCTCGGGCACGTCCGGGCCGCTGGCCACCACCTGGAGTGTGGAAGTGGCCTCCCCCGGCACGAACAGGCCCGAAGCCCCGGGAAGGCTGTCCGGTTTCGGCGGTGCCTCGTCGGTGACATACTTCCAGTCGCCGAAGAAGACCGTCTCAATGTCCGCCACGATGGGCCCCTCCACAAACACCGCCGAGTCCACAAAGCGCGCATCGCTCGGCTCGGGCCCCATGAATTCCGTGGCGAGGTTCATCCCCCCGATCATCGCCGCCTGGTGGTCCACAACGGCTATCTTGCGGTGGTTGCGCAGGTTTGCCGACCATTTCCGGCGCAGGGGCAGCACGGGCATGAACTCCGCCACCCGTCCGCCCGCGTCGCGCAGGGGCCCGGTAAAGCGGCCGCTGGAGCGGATGCAGCCGAGTCCGTCGAGCAGCAGCCGCACCTCCACGCCCTCGCGCGCCTTTTTCGCAAGCAGCTCCACCACGCTCCGGCCCGTCTCGTCCCGGCCCAGGATAAACGTGGTGACATTGATGGAGTGGCGCGCGTTTTCAAAAAGGCGCATGAGCGCGGCGTGGGCCGACTCGCCGCTGAAGTGCAGGTCGGTGGCGTTGCCGGTCCTGGGCATGGGCATGCCCGCGCGCACCATGCCAGGCCCGCCCTCCGTCATCACGTCGGTGTCAATGATGCCCCCCGCCTGCCGGGTGTAGAGCGGCCCCTTGCTGCGCACCTCACGGCGCAGTTTCCGGTCGCCCAGCAGCAGGAAAAGGGGCACCCCGATGTAGGGCACCAGCGCGATGGCCAGCAGCCACGCCATGGCGCCGCCCGGCTGGCGTTTTTCCCCCATGATTCGGAGCACCAGCGCCATGGCAAGCAGGAACCCCGCTATGGTGAGCAGGTGATCCCACAATAGGCGCAAGATTAATATGGCCTCATTCCTCCGGTTTGAGTATCACATAGGCCGGCAGGCCCAGCACCTTGAACCGTTCCACCACCTCCCGGGCGGGCTGCTCCTCGGGGCTTTCCGCCTGGTACTTGATTTTCACATAACCGCCGAGGCGGCGCAACACTTCGCCGTCCTTCAGGACGGTGTTGTCCATCATGGTGCAGTTCTTGCACCAGGTGGCCCAGAAGTCAATGATGACCGGCTTGTTCTCGCTTTTGGCCCGGGCCAGCCCCTCCTCCAGCGAGGCAGTCCACTCTCCGGCCCCCTTTTCCGCGGGCGCGGAAACGCCCGACAGGGTCCAGGCAAGGTGGCCGTAATACAGCGCAAAGGCGAGAATGAAGACGCCGAAGGCCTGCTTTACCCGGCTCATCCATTTGCCGGGTTTGGGCAGGAAGGACAGCCCCGCGCCCAGGAAGGGCCACGGCAGGGCCATGCCCGCGCCCAGCAAAAACGGCAGCGCCAGCGCGCCGGTGCCGCCCTGGCTGTACAGGTCCTGGGCGTGGAGGATGGTGTAGATCACCACCGGCGCGACGCAGGCGCCCGCCAGCAGCGCCGACACAGCACCCATCACCAGCGCCACCGCCATGCTGCCGCGCTCGTTGCCCCGAATGCCCAGTTTGGACTGGAACCGGGAGAAGTCTATGGCCACCACGTCAAACATGGCCAGACCCAGAAGCACAAACAGCACCGCCATCACCGCGTTGAACCAGACCGTGGCGTTGATCGCGCCGAAGGCGGTGGACACGCCCAGCACCACCACCAGGCCCAGCGCGCCGTAGACCAGCGTGATGCCCAGGCCGTAGGCGCCGCCCAGCAGAAAACCCCGCGCCCGGCTGCCCGCGCGCGCGCCCGCGCCGATGATTGCTATGTTGATGGGAATCAGCGGCAGCACGCAGGGGGTCAGGTTCAGCGCCAGTCCGCCCGCGAGCACCAGCAGCATCACCAGCCAGATGCTTTTTCCCTTGAACCCGCCCTGTTCCGCTTTGCCGGATTCCGCCGCGTCTATGAAGGCCAGGAAATCGCGGGTGTTGGCGTAGCCGTCCAGCCGTCCCGTTTCTTTGAAACCATCCGCAAGGGTTTTCCAGTCGGCGGCGGGGGATGCCGTCGGGGCCGGGGCCGGGGCCGGGGCTGGCGCAGGCGCAGGCGCAGGCGCGGGCTCCGGGGCCGGGGCCGGGGTCGGGGCCGGCACGGATTCCGCCGCGGACACGGGAGCCGTTGCAGCGGGGGCCTCCTTCAACACCACCGCCTCGGCCCAGGGAAGCGCGTTCAGCAGTTCCGCCGCCTTTGCGTCGGGAACCGGCGCGGCGCCGCCTGCGGCCACAACGGTCACGGGAATCTCCACCACCTTTTGTGCGGGGGGGGCGCAGGTTTTGTCATTGCACGCCTGGTAGCGGAGCGCGCCGCGCAGCACATGAACGCCGGGGGCGGCATCGGGGGCCGCCAGCACCTCCACGCCGATGGTGAAGGTCTGCTCATACACCGCAACGGGTTCGGGCGAGAAGGAGAAGGTGTAAAGGCTGTGCGCCGGATAGGCAATCTTAACCGCCGCAAGGGGGGCGGCGTCGGGCAGCTTCAACTCCGTGGGGATAAGGTAGTCTTCCAGCGGTTTGTGCGCGTTCACATGCCAGCCCCCGGAAAGGGTGGCAGTGACCGCAACGCGCAGAACGCCCCCGGGCGTCACGCCGGATTGTTCGGGAACAACCCTGACCGAAACTTCGGGACCGCCGCCAAACTGCGCCGCCGCGGGAACCGCCGCAAACAGCGCCACCGGCAGAAGCAGTGCGAAAAAAAGCCGTTTTCTCATTGCCGAACTCCTCCAAGGCACGTTTGTCCTTTTGGAGTAACAGTATACCGGCACCCAACCTTCCCATGCGCCCAGGCTCCGGAAACTGCGGACGGCATGATCCCCCACGGTGGCCATTGGTGCTCATAGGTGGTGAAATCTTCCGCTTCCCCTGTCGGGGATCCCGTTAACTTTTCAGGTGGAAGTGGGTGATTTTGTTGTAGAGGGTGCTGCGGCCGATGCCGAGAAGGCGGGCCGTTTCGACCATGTTGCCGTTGGTGTACTCAATGGCCTTGATGATGTGGCGGCGCTCCAGCTCGTCCAGGGGCACGGGCACGTCGCCGATGTCGCGCGCGGGGGCGATGGCGCGCAGGATTTCCGCGTCAATAACACTGCCGGTGCACATGGTGTTGGCGACCTCGATCATGTGCTTCAGCTCGCGCACGTTGCCGGGCCAGGAGAGCTCCACAAGGAACTCAATGGCGTCGGGACCGAGCCGCCGCTCGGGGGTGCCCGCCCTGTCGCGGGAGGCGTTGAGGAAATGCTGGGCCAGTTCGGGGATGTCGCAGCGCCGCTGGTTGAGGGGCGGGATGCGCAGTTCCACGGCGCGCAGGCGGTGGTACAGGTCCTCGCGGAACCGGCCCGCCTTGATTTCGTTCTGGAGGTCCTTGTTGGTGGCGGTGACGATGCGGAAGTCGGAGCTGATCTCCTCCTGGCCGCCCACGCGCCGGAACTTTCCCGTCTCCACGGCGCGGAGGATGCGCGCCTGGTGCTCCGGGCTGAGGTCGCCAATCTCGTCGAGGAACAGGGTGCCGCCGTTGCTCTGCTCAAGCAGCCCGATTTTCCGGGCCACGGCGCCCGTGAAGGCGCCCTTCTCGTGGCCGAAGAATTCCCCCTCGAAAAGCTCGCGGGGGATGGCCGCGCAGTTCACCGTGACCAGCGGCTCCTTGGCGCGGCCGGACAGCTCATGGATGAGCCCGGCCACCAGCTCCTTGCCGGTTCCGGTGGGGCCGAGAATCAGCACGGGCTGGAGCGAGGGAGCCACCATGCGCACAATCCGCTGCACCTCGGCCATGGCCTTGCCGCTGCCGATCAGCCGGCCGAATTTCTCGCCGGTGCGGCGCAGGTTCCTGTTTTCGGCCTCCAGCTGCTCGACCCGCTCGATGGCCCGGAAAAAGGGCGCGATGATGTGGGCCAGGGCGACAAAAAAGTGCAGGTCGGTCTTGTGGAGCACCCGCGCGGGGTGGGTGCGCGACACCAGCATCGCGCCGATGTCGTTTTCGCCGAAGAAGATGGGGGCGGTCATGGCGCACCGCGTCTGCATGCCCTCCGCGGTGAGCACGCGCTCCGGCGTGAGGATGCCCCGCCGCTCCCGAAGCGTCCGCGACAGGCTTTCCCGGAGTTCCGGCAGCCCGTCCCTCACCGACGGCTCGGGGCCGAGCAGATCAATCAGCTCGTGCTCCGTGCCGGAATGGTCCGAAAGGAGAAGCCAGGCCGAATTCGGATGGAACCGCCCCCGGACGGTCTCCGCAAGGGCGGCAACCAAGGCGGACTGCGTGGTCACCCGGCTCAGGGAGCGGCTGATATGGAAGAGTTCCGTGAGATCGCCGTCCGTCTTGGGGTGCACCTCCGAGGCGTCGCGGTCGGAGGGGGTGGAAAGGTACACCGAGTCCTCCTCCGCCAGGGTGTCCGTGGACAACCGGGGCGCATCCCCCCCCTCCGCGGGCTCCGCCTCCGTGCTCGTGATGAGAAAAACGACATGGCCCACGCGAACCTCGTCGCCGGTGTGCAGGCTGCATTCCAGCGCGGGCAGCCCGTTCACCAGTGTGGGGTTGACGCTGCCCAGATGCCTGAGGCGCAATGACTCGCCCGAGAGGTAAATTTCACAGTGCTGGCGCGAAACGACCGTTTCCGGAATGCGCACGTCGCAGACGCTTTCGCGGCCGATTTTCAGGGGAGCCGCGCCAATCTCCCAGCTCATGCCGCGCGTCATGCCCGACTTGACCGTCAACTGAAACACTTCAAACCTCGCCCTTTCCACCGTTGCTCACCATCGCAACAGGCTGCGGAGAATACTACGATTAACCGGCCCCGGCTTCAACCACGCCGCCGGACCGCGCAAATAAAAGCCAAGCGGGGCGCAGGCCTTTCCTGCCGCCCCGCAAAACCCCAAGGGATGCCTCCCGTTGCCATCCCTCCTTCTGAGACCCCATAGCCGCACATTTGCCGCGCCCGGCCCGCCACCGGACGGCGGAAGGGAAAGGCCCGTCCGCTCGCCATGCCCCCAAAATGCTCCTCTGCGCTTTTCTCACCGGAAAATCCGCCTGCCGCCCCCATGGCCCTCTGGATTCAATTGTTCACACGGCACCGAATGCCGCCCTGCGGATGAACTATGCTAGTTGTCCTCCTCCCAGTTCTCCCGCGCGTCTTGGGGCGCGTCCGGAGGATACAGGACCCAGGTGGGCATCATTTTAACCACGCCAAGCATGGTGACCCGCGGCGTGAGTTTTGTTCCGCTCACCGCGTAGCCGTTCATGTGGACCAGCCACCACACGCGCAACCGGGACGATGTGGTCACACCGTCGCCGTCATTTAGTTCCCACGCAAACTTCATCATCTCATCCTGTCCTCTCGGACGTTTCAAACCATGCATCATTCATACCCCCTATCACGATTCTGGCTTGATTGTGACAACGCCGCTGTTCCAGCCGGTCTTCTCCCCGACCATGGCTGGAACCGTTGTCAGACAACCCTGCCTCAAAACAATAAAACCAGTAAAGCAATTGGCGCGCCAATGGCCGTCGCGCGACACCATTTTTTCATAACTAATTTAAAATAATGAAGATATATCTTTTTGAAAATGTCTCTTATTAATAAAAAAGCATGTGCGCCCTCCTTTTCGTCCAGAATCTGGACATAAATTTGTCCAAATTCTGGACATCTGTGTCTCTGAAGGCGGTTGCAGGAATGATCGGGGACGGCGTAACTCAATCAAGCAGCCCTCCCGAAGTCCATTCATCTTGAATTATGGGGAGGAAGCGGCCCAATTTCTTTGTTGGGTTCCCCGAAAGAACTGAATTATTCAGGCATCTGGCTCAAGATAATCATCCAACGGCCCCATGGTGTCCAAAAACTGGACACTATCCTCCGAAGAGGCGGGCGGGGAAGAAACCAGGGGCGGGCTCAAGTTTTTAATTTCGTGACGCAGCACGCTGATTCCTGCAACCAAGCGCTTGCCACAGGGTATAAATACCCCGGACGCGGTCTTCTAAATCTGGTTGTGTTTGGCAGGCATCCGCCTAAAAAACACAACAGATTGTGGTTTTGCCTTGATTTCAGCGGTCCCGTCCGGTAACATGAACCAATCTGTGTGAACCCCAATTATGCCAAACCGTTCGCCATACGAATCGTTCAGGGATGAGTCAAGACATTCCCTGACGATTATTATTGTGGTCTCCACGGTCATCCACGTGCTGGTGATCGTGCTGGGGTTCAAGATGGATTTGTGGCGCACGATGAAACCGGTCCAGGTGTATGACGTGACCATGGTGATGGAGGCGGGACCGCCCTCCGGCACACCGGCGCAGGCCGACCCGCAGCCCCCCGTGCCGACTCCCCCGCCCGAGCCGCCCCCTCCCCCGGAACCGCCGAAGGAGGAGCCGAAACCGGAGAAAAAACCGGAGCCGAAGGTGGAGGAAAAGCCCAAGCCGGTTGAAAAGCCCAAGCCCAAGCCGGAGGAAAAGAAACCGGAGCCCAAGAAAGAGGAACCGAAAAAAAAGAAGGAGCCGCCCAAGCTCACGCCGTCCGACCCCAAGGAAAAGCCCGTCAAACCGGACAAGCCGACGCTGAAGCCCTCGGAGCCGAAGGAAAACATCATCCCCACGAACGACGCCGTCGCGGTGGAGGTGTCCGGGGCGACGCCGGGCACGGCGGCGTCCATCATGGGCGCATGGCCGGGGCTCTTCAAGCGGGCGGTGTACCTGCAGTGGATGGTGCCGGGCGGCATCCCCATGAATGATCCGGAATACATCCCCCAGGTGACGGTGACGGTGGCGCGGGACGGGCGCATCATCGACGGCCCCTATCTGACAAAGCCGTCACCGAGCAACGAGCTGAACGAGTCGTGCATACAGGCGCTGCTCAACGCGACCATACCGCCGTTCCCGGAGAACATACAGGAAATGGAAATGACCCTGGTGGTCCAGTTCACGTCCCAGGGCCGCACCACCGCGGCGCCGGTTCCGGTGCCCGTGGGCGGCGGTGGACTGCTGGGCAGCGATCCCGGGGAGTAGGGGCGCGCCCTTGCGGAAAGCGGAATAATCTGACACACTGGCATTGGCTTCGGACGGGGTTCCGTCCGGGAGAAGAGGAGAACGACCCGTGAAAAAAACCTTGTTTGCCCTGGCGCTGCCGGCCCTGCTGGCCCTTGCGGCGGCGGCCTCCGCGCAGCAGCCCCTGCTTGTGGACGTGCAAAAGGGGATTGACGCGCGCATCCCCATCGCGGTGCCGCCCTGCGCCACCGCCGATCCCGGACTGCGCGCCGTGGCCAACGAGATGGCCCAGGTGGTTGCGGACGATCTCGTGTTCAGCGGCGTGTTCACCGTGCTCGGCCGCGAAATGTACCCGCCCACCTTCGCCGGGTTCGACGCGAACGTGAAGAACATTGACTTCAACGGCTGGCGCGCCACGGGCGCCCAGCACCTCATCTACGGGCTGGTGTTCCAGGAGGGCGGCCAGCTCGTGGGCCAGTTCCGCCTTTTCGACCTGCTTTCCAACAGCCAGGTCTACGGCCAGGAGGTGCGGGTGGAAGCGTCAAGCCAGCGCCTCGCGGCGCACCGCTTTTCGGAGGAGGTGCTCCGGTACCTGGACGGTGTGCCGGGCGCGGGCACCTCGGAAATCGTGTTCACCGGGGTGACGGGCCGCACAAAGGAAATTTACGTGGCCGACTACGACGGCATGAACGCGCGCAAGCTGACCGACCATGGTTCGGTCTCCATCAAGCCCAAGATTTCACCGGACGGCAACTATGTGGCGTACCTCTCCTACAAGGACCGGTTCTGCTTCCTGTACGTCCTTGACCGGCGCACGGGAAAGTCCACGCCCCTGTCCAAGGAGTCGGGCCTCAATTCCGCGCCGTCCTGGTCGCCGGACGGCAGCCGCATCGCCATGACGCTGAGCAAGGACGGCAACACCGAAATTTACCTGCGCAACCGGGACGGTTCGAACCCGGTGCGGCTCACGCGCAACAAGGACGGGGACACGTCGCCCTGCTTCTCGCCGGACGGCAGCCGCATCGCCTTTGTGAGCGACCGCGGCGGACGCCCGCAGATTTACGTCATGGGCGCGGACGGAAGCAACCAGACACGGGTGTCCTACCACGGCGGCAACGCCTATGACCCCACTTGGTCGCCGGACGGAAAGATGATCGCCTTCATCTCCGAAATCAAGGGGGAGGGCTTCGAGGTCTACGCGATGACGGCGGACGGGGCCAGCGCGGTCAAGCTGAGCGGTTCCGGCGGCATCAACGAGTCGCCAAGCTGGAGCCCCGACTCGCGCCATGTGATTTTCGGGTCCACCCGCAGCGGCAGCGAACTGTATGCCGTGAACGTGAAGACAGGGGAGGAAACACGCATCGGCAAGGTGGCCATGCGCGCCGAGGGTCCGTGCTGGGGGCCCCGCCGCCGCTGACTAGGCAACGATTGGGCGCCCTCCGCCCCCGCGACTGCGGCGGGCGGGGGGTGCTTTTTTTGAGCCCACCCCTGCCCGTTGTCAGAATTATGATAAATCATCCCCCAAAAGGTTGCAATTTGCCCGGAAATGGGTATAATGATTTTTCACTATTCTTGATTTGGCGTCAGGAATGTCCGGCATAAAGACGGTGTTTCCGCTATATCCGAACAGATTCCAGCCAGGCAAGTCGTGATCCGTTTTGTGTATAACGAACAGTAGGTAGGGGCCGCCCCCCGGAGGCCCCGGGTCGTGAACGAAACAGGAGAAAGAAGGCAATGAGGGACATCAAAAAAGTCGCCGTGTTGGGTTCCGGCGTGATGGGCGCGACAATCGCGGCCCATCTCGCCAACTGCGGCATCCCCAGCATCATGCTGGACATCGTGCCGCCCAACCTGTCCGACGCCGACAAGGCGGACCGGAAAAAACGCAACGGTTTCGCCGAAAAGGGCAAGGCGGGCCTGCTGAAGGCCAAGCCCGCGCCGTTGTACGCGAAATCGCTGGCCGACATGATCGAGATCGGCAATTTCGAGGACGACATGGCCCGGATTGCCGAGTGCGACTGGATCATCGAGGTGGTGATGGAGAAGCTTGAGATCAAGCACAAGGTCTTTGCGGACGTGGCGAAGCACCGGAAGCCGGGCGCAATCGTGAGCACAAACACAAGCGGCATCCCGATCTCGGCCATCGCGGAGGGGATGGAGCCGGAAATGCGGGCGCATTTCCTGGGCACGCACTTCTTCAACCCGCCCCGCTACCTGAAGCTGCTCGAACTCATCCCGCTTCCCGACACGGACCCGGACGTGCTGGCGGGCATGGCGGCCTTCGGCGAGAACGTGCTTGGCAAGGGCATCGTGTACGCGAAGGACACGCCGAACTTTGTGGCGAACCGGATCATCACCTTCGCCATGCAGTATGTGATGCACAACATGGTGGCCGAGGGCCTGAGCCCCGAGGAGGTGGACGCGCTTACGGGGCCGAGCATCGGCCACGCCGGCTCGGCAACCTTCCGCACGGCGGACCTGGTGGGCCTGGACACGCTGCACAAGGTGGTGGGCAACGTGCGCAACGGCTGCCCCGGCGACGAGCGCCTGGACATCATGGCCGGCCCGGACTGGTTCGACGCGATGGTGGCCAAGGGCCTCTTCGGCGACAAGTCCGGCTCGGGCTTCTACAAGAAGACGAACGAGAAGGACGAGAAGGGCAAAAAGATCGTGCTGGGCTATGATCCGGCGGCGGGCGACTACCGCGCGCCGGTGAAGCCGCGCTTCGAGTGCACCGGCGCGGCGCGCTCGGCGGACAGCCTCGAGGACAAGCTGCGCATCATGCACCTGGGCGAGGACAAGGGCTCCAAGTTCCTGTTCAAGTTTTTCGCCAACATGGCGCAGTACGCGGGCAACCGCATCCCCGAAATCGCGGACGACATTGTCAACATAGACAACGCCTGCAAGTGGGGCTTCAACTGGGAGATTGGCATTTTCGAGACCTGGGACGTGCTGGGCTTCGACCTCGTCTGCGACCGCATGGCCGCCGAGGGCATCGCCCTGCCGCCCGTGGCGCAGGCGCTCAAGGACAGCGGGGGCAAGTCCTTCTACAAGCTGGAAAACGGCCGCCGCATGTACTTTGACGGCGCGGCGAAGGCCTACAAGCCGGTGCCGCTCAACCCGCGCGAGCTGGTGATTGCCAACATCAAGACGGACAGCACCCGCATCGTGAAAAAGTTCGACGACGCGAGCCTGGTGGATCTGGGCGACGGCATCGTCTGCGCCGAATTCCACTGCAAGATGAACGCCATCGGCCCGGACATCATCACCGCGCTGAACGCGGGCGTGGACCTGCTCGAGGAGGGCAAATTCGAGGGCATGGTCGTGGGCAACCAGGGCCCGCACTTCAGCGCGGGCGCGAACCTGATGCTGGTGCTGGGCGCGGCCATGCAGCAGCAGTGGGACTTCATCGCGAACATGGTCAATGAACTCCAGGGCGCGGGCATGCGCATGAAATACTGCAAACGCCCGGTGGTCGGCGCGCCGCACCACTACACCTTCGGCGGCGGCGTGGAGCTGAACATGCACTGCGCCAAAGTCGTCCTCGCGGGCGAGACCTACGCGGGCCTCGTCGAGGTGGGCGTGGGCGTCATTCCCGGCGGCGGCGGCACCAAGGAAATGCTGGTGCGCGCGCTGGAGAACATCCCGGCGAACGTGGCGGCGGACCCCTTCCCCTTCGTGCGCCGCGCCTTCGAGAACATCGGCACGGCCAAGGTGGGCACCAGCGGCGCCGAGGTGGTGGAGCTGGGCTATTTCCGGCCCACGGACATCGTGCTGCCGAACTTCGACCACCAGCTGCAGCGGGCGAAGGACGTGTGCCTGGGCCTGATCAAGGCGGGGTACACGGCGCCGAAGCCGCCGCGCATCTTCGCGCTGGGCGAGAGCGCCAAGGCGGCGTTCCGCGCGGCGGTGTGGGGCATGCAGCAGGCGGGCTACGCGAGCGAGCACGACGCGCTGATTTCGGAGCACCTGGCGAACATCCTGTGCGGCGGCAACCGCATCCAGGGCACGCCGATGACCGAGCAGGACGCGTTGGACCTTGAACGCGAGGCCTTTGTGAGCCTCTGCGGCACTGAAAAAACCCAGGCGCGAATCCAGCACATGCTTGCCACGGGCAAGCCGCTGCGCAACTAGAAGAAGGAGTGACAGCATGGAAAACGTGTACGTTGTTTCGGCCGTGCGCACGGCGGTGGGCAGGTCCAAGGCGGGAAGCGCCATCGCGCACGTGCGCCCCGACGATCTCGGCGCGGCGGCGATCCGCGAGGCGGTGAAACGCTCCGGCATCCCCGCGGAGCGCATCGGCGACTGCATCATGGGCTGCGCCTTCCCCGAGGCGGAGGCCGGCATGAACGTGGGCCGCATCGCCCAGCTGGCGGCGGGCCTTCCCGACACGGTGCCCGGCGAGACGGTCAACCGCTTCTGCTCGTCCGGGCTGGACGTGATGGCCATCGCGGGCGCGAAGATTGAAATCAAGATGATCGAGTGCGCCGTCGCGGGCGGGCTCGAGTCCATGAGCATCATCCCCATCGGCGGGAACAAGACCTGCCCCAACCCCGGGCTGACGAAGACAATGCCCCGCGCCTACACCGGCATGGGCCAGTGCGCCGACAATGTGGCGCGCGACTTCGGCATCACCCGCGAGGAATGCGACCGCTGGGCGCTGCGCAGCCACCAGCGCGCCGTTGCCGCCATCGAGAAGGGCCTCTTCAAGGACGAGATTGTGCCCCTTGAGGTGACGGGCCCCAAGGGCAAGACCTACATCTTCGACACGGACGAGGGGCCCCGCCCCGAAACCACCCTTGAGGGCCTTGCGGCGCTGCGGCCGGCCTTTGCGGCGTCGCCAGCGATGGGCGTGAGCACGGCAGGCAACTCCAGCCAGACGAGCTGCGGCGGAGCGGCCACCGTGGTCGCCTCCGGCGAGCTTGTGAAGGAACTGGGACTGAAACCCCTTGCGCGGCTGCGCGGGTACGCCGTCATGGGCGGCGATCCCGGTTATCTGGGCCCGCCCCAGGTGCCCGCCATCGAGGAGGCCTGCCGCCAGGCCGGCATCACCGTGGCCGATCTTGGACTGGTCGAGTGCAACGAGGCCTTCGCCGCGCAGACCCTCTACGTGGTGAAGACCCTCAAGCTCGACGAGGAAATCGTGAACGTCAACGGCGGCGCCATCGCCCTGGGCCACCCCCTCGGCTGCACCGGCGCCAAGCTCGCCACCCAGCTCATCCACGAAATGCGCCGCCGCGGCGTGAAGTGGGGGCTGGAGACCATGTGCATCGGCGGCGGCATGGGCGCCGCCGGCGTTTTCGAGCTCTGCGACTGACGCGGCACCGCGACGAAACCCCGCGCAGGCGCGTCTTTGGGCGCTCC
>JBHEKP010000298.1:0-23738 GCA_041859375.1 Candidatus Hydrogenedentales bacterium
GCGGGCTGGCAGGAGGCGATAGACTACTGCGTGGCCAACGCGCGCGACCTCTATGTGAAGGGCGGCTGGGGCGGGCGCAAGCCCGTCTACAATGTGTCGGAGACGATACGCATCCCGGCCACGCAGGACTTCCGCATAGACGGCGGCGTGTACGTGCTGAACTGGATCGGCGCGGCGGACGATCCGGCGCGGGACCTCATGCTGATCGACTCGACCATGAACGGCGAGTACCACTTCGGCATTTTCGTGTACGGCGGCGCGGGCGCGGCCCTGCGCATCCGCCCGGAAAACCCCGTGCCCATTGACGGCTTCGCCGTGTTCATTGAAACGGAGATCAAGTCGCAGGGCATCGCCGATCCCGCACCGTTCACGCCCGGCGAGCGGAAGGCGGGAACAGGCCTGCTCCTGGACGGCACCAGGGCCCCCATCACCGCCAGCCGCTTTGACTTCATCGGCGGCATACTGAACTTCAAGACCTGCGCCGAAGCCAAAGGCGTGTTCACCCAGAACCATTTCAACTGTCTGCACCTGCACACCAACGCCTCGAAAAGCACCCTCTTCGCCCTGGGCCCGCAATGCTCCCAGAACAAATTCCAACTGACCATCGGTGTGGACCAGGGCGCGGCCGAAGTGCGCGGGATTGTGCTGGAGGGCTTCAATAATGTGCTCGAAATCATGACGCGCGGCGGATTTCCCAAGGCCAATGATGTGGTTTTCGAAGCGGCGGCAAAGGGAAACCGGCTGGACATCATCCACGGCCGGCCCGAATTCGACCCCTCCGATTTTGTCACCTTCAACGCGCCAAAAGACGCGAACACCGTCACCGGCACCGGCATCCCCAAAAACGCGCCCGACGGGGCCGGTTTTTGACATTTTCATCTTTGGCGCGTATCATACGCATGTTCGGTGGCGGCTCCCGAAAGGCGTCGGCGCCGGATGCCCCCCGACAGCGCCAACCGTGGCGTCTTTCTCTTTAAGTGAATTGTTTGCAAAGGATTACACGACATGAAGATCACGGTAATCGGCGGTGGCAGTTCCTACACCCCCGAACTGCTTGACGGGCTCTTTTCCCGGCTTGACTCCATTCCCGCCACGGAAGTCTGGATGATGGACAAGGACGAGTCGCGCCTCTCCATCAACGCGGCCTTTGCCCGGCGCATGGCCGAAAAACACGGCAACCCCTTCACCGTTCACGCCACAAGCGACCTGCGGGAGGCGGTGAGGGACGCCAAATACGTGGTGACCCAAATCCGGGCGGGGCAGATGCAGGCGCGCATCAACGACGAGAAACTCGGCCTGCGGCACAACATCATCGGCCAGGAGACCACGGGGGTGGGCGGTTTCGCCTGCGCGCTGCGCACCATTCCGCGCATCCTTGAGGTGGCCCGCACCATGGAGGAACTCGCGCCGAAGGGGTTCCTCATCAACTTCACCAACCCGGCGGGCATCAACACCGAGGCGGTGCTCAAACACAGCGCCATCCGCACCGTGGGCCTTTGCAACGTTCCCATCGGCATGATCATGCAGGTCATCAAGCATTTTGGCGGCACCGTGGACGATGTCGAACTCGACTATGTCGGCCTCAACCACCTTTCCTGGGTGCGCAGCTTCAAGGTCGCCGGGGAGGACGTCACCCAAAAGGTGCTGGACAAGTTCATCGAGGTGGCGGAGGAGGAATGGGAGGTCGAGGCCACGCGCAACAACATGATCGAGGCGATGAAACGGCTCGGCATGTTCTGCAACTACTACCTCCAGTACTACTACAGCACGCCCACCGTCCTTGACTCCATCAAGGCGAAGCCCTGCACGCGGGGCGAGGAGGTGGTGTCCGTCGAGGAGAGCCTCTTCAAAAAGTACCAGGACCCGGAACTCAAGGAAAAGCCGGAGGAACTCGGCAAGCGCGGCGGCGCCCATTACTCCACCGCGGCCTTCCTGCTGGTGGACGCCATCGAGAACAACCGCCAAAACCGGCAGATTGTGTGCTGCCGCAACAACGGCGCCATCCCCACCTTTGACGGCGATGTGTCGGTGGAGGTGCCCGCCCTGGTCGGCGCGGAGGGGGCGAAAGCCATCCCCCAGCCCGCGCCCGCGCCCGTCATCCGGGGGCTGATGCAGAACATCAAGGCCTACGAGTCGCTCACCGTGGAGGCGGCCGTGAAGGGCGACCGCAAGGCCGCCTTCGAGGCGATGCTGCTGCACCCGCTCATGCCCGACGCCACCGGATGCGCAGCCCTGCTCGACGAGCTGCTGGAGATTAACCGCCCCCATCTTCAGGGGACATTCTTTTAAATCACCAACCCGCAACAGACAGGAGACACCAACGATGATGAACGCCGTCTGCGAAACCAGCCTGCCAGGACGCCAGCCCGACAGCCGCGGGAAGGTGCGCGACATTTATGACCTTGGTGAAAACCTGCTGATTGTGGCCACCGACCGCATATCCGCCTTTGACTGGGTGAACCCCGTCGGCGTCCCGGACAAGGGCAAAGTGCTCACCCAGATTTCCCTGTTTTGGTTCGATCAGGTGGCCGACATCTGCCCCAACCACCTAATCTCCGCGGACATCAGGGACTTTCCGGAGGAGTTCCGCAAACACCCCGAAATGTTTGAGGGGCGCTCCATGCTGGTGCGCAAGTGCCAGATGTTCCCGGTGGAGTTTGTCATCCGCGGCTACCTCGCGGGCAGCGGCCTGAAGGAATACCGCCAGACCGGCACGGTCTGCGGCATCAAGCTGCCGGAGGGACTGGTGGAATCCAGCAAGCTGGACACCCCCATCTACACCCCCGCCACCAAGGCCACCGACGGGCATGACATCAACGTCAGTTCGGAGGAGGCCGCGAAGATCATCGGCGCCGACTGGAACGCCAAGGCCTCCGACGCGGCGCTGCGCGTCTACGGCCGGGGCCGGGAAATCGCCGCGGAGCGCGGCATCATCCTGTGCGACACCAAGTTCGAGTTTGGCGTGCTCAACGGCGGGCTGGTGCTTGCCGACGAGGCCATGACGCCCGACTCCTCCCGCTTCTGGCCCGCCGACCAGTACAAGCCCGGCCAGAGCCAGCCCAGTTACGACAAGCAGTTCGTGCGCGACTATCTCGAGACCACCGGATGGGACAAGAACTCGCCCCAGCCGCCGCTTCCCGAGGATGTGATCATGAAAACGCGCGCGAAATACATGGAAGCCTTCACCCGCCTCACCGGCAGGAAAGAACTCTAACCCGTGGACAACAGCATCACCCCCCAGGAGCGCATCGAAAATCTTCCCCACTCCGGCGGACTGTGCCGCCCCTATGACGGCGACCATCTGCGGGACGAGTGCGGCGTGTTTGGCGTGTTCGGCCATCCCGAGGCCGCCAAGCTCATCTACCTGGGGCTCTACGCGCTCCAGCACCGCGGCCAGGAGGGGGCGGGGATTGTCTGCGCGGACAAGGGCGTCCTTTCGGCGCACCGCGGCGTGGGCCTCGTTTCCGACGTGTTCAAGCCCCACAAGCTCGCCCGTGTTTCGGGCGACAGGGGCATCGGGCACGTCCGCTACTCCACCTTTGGAACCAGCATACTGAAGAACGTGCAGCCGCTGGTGGTGGACTACGCGAAGGGTTCCATGGCCATCGCCCACAACGGCAACCTCACGAACGCGGCGGTGCTGCGCGAGGATCTCGAGGAGCGGGGCGCCATCTTCCAGTCCACCACCGACAGCGAGGTGATCATCCACCTTGTGTCCCATTCCAAGAAGGAAACCTTCACCGAGCGCGTCATTGAGGCGCTGGGCCAGGTGGTGGGCTCCTATTCCGTGCTCGCCATCAACGGCAGCAGCATCGTCGCGGCCCGGGACCCCCACGGATTCCGCCCGCTTTGGCTGGGACGGCTGGAGGATGCGTGGGTGCTTGCCAGCGAGACCTGCGCGCTTGACATCATTGACGCCGAATGGGTGCGCGAGCTGGAGCCGGGCGAGGTGGTCACCATCTGTGAGTCGGGTGTGGAGTCGGTCCGGCCCTTCCCGGAGGCGACACCCCAGCAGTGCGTTTTCGAGTATGTCTATGTCGCCCGGCCCGACAGCCACATCTTTGGCCAGAGCGTGGACGAGGTGCGCAAGCGCCTGGGCGCGGAACTGGCAAAACAGGCGCCGGTCGAGGCGGACATGGTGATGGCCGTGCCAGACTCCAGCAACCCCGCCGCGCTGGGCTATTCCCACGAGTCGGGCATCCCCTTCGACATGGGGTTCATCCGCAACCATTATGTGGGCCGCACCTTCATCGAGCCGGATCAGGGCATCCGCGACTTCGGCGTGAAAATCAAGCTCAACCCCTCCCGGAAAACGGTGGAGGGAAAGCGCATCGTGCTGGTGGATGACAGCATCGTGCGCGGCACCACCGCGCGGAAAATCATCAAGATGCTGCGCCGCTCCGGAGCGAGGGAGGTCCATTTCCGCATCGCCTCGCCCCGCATCATCGACTCCTGCCATTACGGAATCGACACGCCGAACAGGACCAAGCTCATCGCCCACAACATGAGCGTTGAGGAGATACGGGACTTCCTTGGCGTTGACTCGCTGGCCTATCTGGACCGGGAGGCGATGCTCCGGGCGACCCTGGGCGAACCGGGGCATTTCTGCACGGCCTGCTTCACCGCCAAGTACCCCACGCGCGTTCCCGAGGACTTCCAGGTAAGGTGCGGGGGCAACGCCCGCCATGTGGATCACAGCACGGAGCAATACGGCGCCTGAGTGCGCCCCTTTCCCCCGCGAAAGTTTGACGCGGCGGCGCTTTCTTTTGTAAGATAATGTTTTCCAGTTACTTGCCGATCATATGCGGTTGTTGTGGAGCCTGCGGCGCGCATGGATGCGCGGGTCCCCGGCAAAGCGCGAAGGAGGAGCAGACCCGTGACGATGACCAAGCGCGAACTGGTCATGCAGGTGGCGAGCAAGCTTGACATGACCCAGAGCGACGTCTCCCGCATTGTGGAGGGCGCCTTTGAAGCCATCACCAAGTCCCTTGCGCAGGGTGAACGCTGGGAACTGCGCGACTTCGGGGTTTTTGAGGTGAAAAGCCGCGCCTCACGCATCGGCAGAAACCCCCGCACCGGCGAGCAGGTGCCCGTCTCCGAACGCCGCGTGGTCACCTTCCGCCCGGGCAAGCGCATGAAGGAACTGGTTTCCGGCGCTGCGGCGGACTCCCCCAAGGAATGACCCGGGCCGCGCCGCGCCGCCGCGGCGCCGCGCGGTCGTTGAATTGTCATGCGGCCCCCACCACGGAAAGCGCCCGCACCATGTTGGAACCGTCCAACACCGCACTAATCCTCGCCGCGGAAACAAGCACGCGCCATTGTTCGGTGGCCGTGTGCTCGGGAACCGCCGGAGACGCCGCATCCATGCGGGTTCTCGCCGAATGCTCCATTGACCGGCACCGGCTCCATTCCGAGAAGCTGATTTCAACCGTTGACTGGATTCTGGGCGAGTCCGGCGTGTCACTTCCGGACCTGGACTGCCTCGCCGTCTCCATCGGACCGGGCTCCTTCACCGGCCTGCGCATCGGTGCGGCGGCGTTCAAGGGGCTGGCCTACGCCTGTTCCCTTCCCTTGCTGGGGGTGCCCACCCTTGACGCGCTGGCCCGGCTGCCCATGGCCGCCGAAGGCTGTGTCGTGCCGCTGCTGGACGCGCGCATGGGCGAGGTCTTCGGCTCCGTGTGCCTCATGCGCGGCGGAGTCCGCGAGAAACTATGCGCGGACATGGCTGCGCCCGTCGGGGAGGTGATGGCGCGCGTTCCGGAGGACGCGGGCACGGTGCTTGTGCTGGGGGACGGCGCGGACCGCTACGCCGGGGAAATCAGGGGGCTTTGCCCGCGCGCGCAGGTTTGTCCCGGCGGACTTTCATCCCCCCGCGCCACCGGGGTGGCGGCCGAGGCGCTCCACCTGCTTGGCTGCGCGCCGGCCACGGACCCGGCCCTTGTCAATCCCGTGTACCTCAGGGCGTCGCAGGCCGAGATCAGCCGCGGCATGGGGACTGAATGATGGACGGGAAAACGCAGACCGTATTCCTGCCCTTCAGCGCGGACTACATGCCCGCCGTGCTGCTCCTGGAAACCGACTCCTATCCCGAGCCGTGGACGCATGGAATGTACCGGCAGGAGCTTGAGAACCCCCTGTCCCACATGGTGGTGGCGCTCCGGGACGGCATGCTGATGGGCTACGCCGGATTCTGGCTGGTGCTTGACGAGGCCCATGTCACCCGTGTCACCATCGCACGGGAAATGCGGGGCCAGGGCCACGGGCGCGCGCTGATGGAACACCTGTTGAAAATGGCCTTTGACCTGGGGGCCTCGCTGGTGCGGCTTGAGGTGCGCGAGACGAACGAGACGGCCAGGAACCTCTACCAATCCCTTGGTTTCGTGGAGGAGGGCCGCCGTTTCGGCTATTACAAAAACGGCAGCGAGGACGCCGTGCTCATGGTCTTCCGTTTTTAACTGTCTCCGTCCCCGCCGAACACCTCCGCCTCAAAACGGAACAACCGCGCATCCCCCCCCGAAAACAGCTCTTTCGTCATCCCCGCCTTCCGGCACAACCCCTCAAGATACTGGGAAAGGTTCCAGCCCTGTTCCACCGGAACCTGCGGCAAAAGCAGTCCGCCACCGCGCCCCCGGTATTCCACATAAAGCCCGTCCCTGCCGATGACAATCTCCTCCGGGGAATTCACCGGAACAAAGGGAGAACCGCCGGGTTCCGCGGCGCAAAGGGCGGATATCTCCACGGATATGCGGTCCAGTTCGGAAACGGACACGGGGGCAAAGCGCGGATCACTGCTGGAGGCGCTGACGGCATTGTCGCGGACCGCGCTCACAAGACTTCCCACCGGACGGGGATACCCGATGCATCCGCGCAGGCTGCCGCCGGTGCGGAGCGTCACAAAGGCGCCCCGTTTTTCCTCCAGCGCGGGCGGAAAATCACGCCCCTCCAAAGACAGGACCCCTCCACCGCGGCAGTGGGTTTCCAGCGTTTCACGCGCCACGGAAAGAAGCAGCTTTTTGTCCTCCGGGGAAAGTTTCACGGCTTTGCCCCGCCCGCGCCCTCTCCGGGGGCATGCCTGATGATGTTGAATTTTCGTTTGACCGGCTGTTCCGGCGGGGTCGGTTCACGCACCCCGGAAGCGGGCGCGGACTCGCCCCCCGCCGCGGGTGCCTGGATTTCCGTCGGCGGCGGCGCGGTTGTGGGGGCCGGGACCGGGGCAGCCGCCCCGGTCTGCGGCGCGGCCGGGGGGATGTTTTCCTGTTGCGTGGGAGGGGGCGTCTCCGCCCCGGACTCGGGCTTGCCAAGCACCGGAAGGGGACGCACCCTGTCGGGACGCGCGTCCAGCGGGGGCCGGGCGGGATCATGGAACGTGAATGCCGCGTAACTTACAGAACGGTCCAAATCACCGGTTTTGGCCGCAAGCAGGTCATAGGCAAGTATTCGGCTCTGGGTGTGTTTTGGGACCATGCGCAGCAGCACGGAAATGCAGCGGCACCCGTCGATCACATTTTTGGTCTTTTCCAGATACCGTTCGAAGCCCGCCGCATCCATGGCAAGGATTGGCTCAAAAGCCTCCCTGTCCAATTTTTCAATGTTGGCGATGATGTTGTCGTTGAAGGGGCGGTTGCTGAAATCGTTTCCGAAGTGGGTGAAACTGCTGCTTGCCACCACGAGGGTGCGCTCCGTCATGATTTTTCGGAGCGCCTTGGCGATTGACTCCGCCGCCCGGGGATTGTAATTGCCGCCCGCGTCGGTCAGTTCCCCCACCACCACGGGAACAAGCTTAAACTCAAGCAGGCGCTCCTGCAGATAGGGAAGCAGCGCCTCCACGCCGTATTCGTACTCGTGTATCTGCTCCCGCTGCGGCATTTTTTTGTACATGAGCGACCGGGCTGAAAAGAGGGGCGAAAAGAGCAGCTGCTCCACCGCCTCCACGTCAAGGGGCACCGGGCCGAGCGGGGTGATGAACACCTCCACGGCGGGGATTGAGCAGTTTTCAAGCTTCGCCGAGTGGGAGGGGGTCAGGATGATGACGCGGTCATACTGCCCCGGCTTCAGGTTCTTGAAGGCGTGCGCCGTGACCGGACCGGCAAAGCCGTAGGGGGCGGGCGAGGCGATGCATCCAACCATGGCCCCGCCCGTGTCGGGCGCGTCCGCGGCGTCAAAGTAACCCCGCACGCTTTGAAGCAGTTTGCCGGGATCATCCGGATAATAGGCGCCCGCCACTGCGGGCATGCGGGCGCTGACCTGGCGTGCCGCCGCCGTGGAACCCGCCAAAAGACACACAGCCGCCAAAAGCGCCGTGGCTGAAAGTATGACGCGCGACATGAAACTCACTCCCGCTGGTGGTGGCCGGAAACAGCGCCATTGTCTCACAGCCACCCCCCCGCCGCAAACACTCAGGTGTCAGATTGCTTCTTTTTCCTGCTGTTGAGGTGCTCCAGCACCTGCGCCATGCCCTTGCGGGCGGGGTCATGGCCGGAATCCAGGGCCAGCACCATCTCGAAGTAACGCAGCGCCTTCTCGTAGTCCTTTTGACGGATGTGGCATATGGCGACATTGTATTTGGCCGCGCACAATTTTTTACGCAGCCTCGAATTTTCCCCCTCCTGCTCCCGGACTGTTTGATAATGCTTCAGCGCCTTGAAGTAGTTCTTCTTGTGGAAATGGTAGTCGCCCAGCAGTTCCTCGCGGGACAGGTCCGTCCGTCCGCTGCGCGTGCTCAAAAACTCCTCAAAATCCCGCTGCAGTTTGTGCTTGTGCTCCTCCGGGGTGAGCATCTGCGCCACCGCCGAACGTTCAACCAGGACGGAAAGATTGTTTCCGTTCCGGTCCTCGGGTATGAACACAAAACGGGGCTCGTCGTTTTTGTACGGGGAAGCGGGATAGCCGACAAGCAACTCGCCGTCAATGAATTCCACAACCATGCGCGGGCTGTCCTCGGGAATCGTGTGGTCGAACTGTGTCGGATCAAACCTGCCGTCAAAACTCTTCACCGTGTATATGGCCTTGACATCGCTGAAGGGGACATGGACTGACTTGCCCAGCGCCTGATTGTTCCGGTCCACCAAGTCAAGATGGAAACTGTCGGCGTTCCGGTTTAACGAGAAACTGAACCCCAGCAGGGTCCTGCCCGCCTTGGTGTGTACCACCAGGCGTTGCCTGATGCGGCGCTCCCGCGAGTCGTCATTGTTGTCCTTGTCCACACGCCTAAACAGGGATGATTTAAACGGCATATGCGTGACTCCTCAGCATTGGGATCCACATCCAATTTTCATTATATAGCACTTTCCGCAGAATGGCAACTATTTTTAGAATTGTGCCATATGCGTGGGAAGGGTTGATTGACATGGAAGGCATGGTGTTGCTATACTTCGCCGCGACTGTCCGCCAAAGGCGTGTGTTTTTCTCATTTTTTCAGCGCAAGACGCTGTTTTTGTTGATCTTACACACTGTCTCCCCGGTGTTGCAGGGGGGCTTGTTCAAGATTCCGGGTCTGGCTGCGGGGTATCCCATGGCCGCCGTTATGGTTGTGAAGCATCAGGTTGTTTGACAGGCAGCATTGCTGGGGCGTGGCCAAGTTGGTAAGGCACCAGTTTTTGGTACTGGCTATCGTTGGTTCGAATCCAGCCGCCCCAACCATTTATCAGCTGTGATGTGAACGGTATGAACACCATGAAAATATTTAGCGGTAATGCCTCCCGCCCCCTGTCACAGGGGATTTGCCAGCATTTGGGCGTGACCCAGGGCGAGGCCGTGGTCAGCGCCTTCAGCGACGGCGAAATTCGCGTGCAAATTCAGGAGCATGTGCGCGGCAGGGATGTGTTTCTCATCAACAGCACCTCCCCGCCGGTGAACCAGCACCTGATGGAACTGCTGATCCTGATTGACGCGGCGCGGCGCGCCTCAGCGGGCAGGATTACCGCGGTGATCCCCTATTTTGGATACGCCCGGCAGGACCGCAAGGACAAGGCGCGGGTGCCCATCACGGCGAAGCTGGTGGCGAACCTGATCACTGCGGCGGGTGCCGACCGTGTTTTGACGGTTGACCTGCACTGCGGCCAGATTCAGGGTTTCTTCGACATCCCCGTGGATCATCTGGCCGCCGACATCGTTTTCTGCGACACCCTCAAGCGCGAGGGTCTCCAGGAGAACCTGGTCGTGGTGTCCCCCGACATGGGCAGCGTGGGCCGCGCGCGCGAGTTTGCGAGCCGCCTCGGCGCGCCCATCGCGATAGTGGACAAGCGCCGCCCCCGTGAAAACGTGTCCGAGGTGATGAACGTCATCGGCAATGTGGAGGGCAAAAACGCCCTTCTGCTGGACGACATGATTGACACCGGCGGCACCCTTGTGAAGGCGGCAAAGGCCATCAAGGATTTCGGCGCGCTGAGCGTGCGGGCCTGCGCGACCCACACGGTGTTCAGCGGCCCCGCCCTAGACTACATTGAAAATTCAGTCCTGGAAGAGTTGCTTGTCTGCGACTCTGTGCCGTTGACGCCGCGCGCGGCGGCAAACCCCGCCATCCGCGTGCTGTCGCTGGCCCCGCTCATCGGCGAGGCCATCCGGCGCATCCACCAGGACGAGTCCGTAAGCAGCCTGTTCATACAGCAATAACCTAAGCCGTTTTGGAGATTTAGTAATGGAACTGAAATCACTCAGCGCGAAGACGCGCACCACGGGAACAAAGGGCGCGGCCCATTCCGCGCGCCGCGAGGGCTCCGTGCCCGCGGTGCTGTACGGCGGCGGCAAGGATGCCGCGTCCATCAGCGTGTGCACCCGCGATTTTGACAAGCTGCTCCATGCGGCCGGCGGCACGCACCCCATCGTGCAGCTCGCCTTCGACGGGGAGTCGGACTTGAGCGGCCCCGCCCTGGTGAAGGCGGTGCAGCGCCACCCCGTCAAGGGCAGCCTGCTTCACGCCGACTTCCTGCGCATCCGCATGGACGAGCGCATTGAGACGTCCGTGACGGTGGTGCTGACCGGGCAGGCCAAGGGCGTCCTTGAGGGCGGGCTGGTGGAGCACCAGCTCCGCGAGCTTGAGATTGAATGCCTGGCGCTGGACGTGCCCGCGCACATCGACGTGGATGTTTCCGGGCTCGGCGTGGGCGATGTGATTCATGTGTCGCAGATTGCCGTGCCCGCGGGCGTCACCATCCTGACCGACGGCGAAATGCCCGTGGCCTCCGTGGTGCTTCCGCGCGCCGCCGCCGCCCAGGCCGAGGCCGAGGCCGAGGGTGCCGCCGAAGCCGCCCCCGAGGCGGCCGCCAAGAAGGCCTGAGTACTGTTTGGCTTTTCAGGACGCCCCCGCGCGCATCAGGAGGTTTGAGGCGTGAAACTGATTGCGGGACTTGGAAACCCCGGTCCGCAATACCGGAACACGCGCCACAACCTTGGTTTTGTGGTGTTGGACATGCTCGCCGAAAGGCTGGGCGCCCGGCTCGACCGCGAAAAGTTTCAGGGACTCTTCACCGAGGTTTCCCACGGCGGAAACCGGCTGATGCTCCTGAAGCCGCTGACTTTCATGAATGTGAGCGGCGCGAGCGTGGCGGCCGCCGCGCGCAACCGGGTGCCCGATCCGCAGGATGTGCTGGTGGTGGTGGATGACGTCAACCTGCCCCTGGGACGGTTGCGGGTGCGCCCCGGCGGCAGCGCAGGCGGCCACAACGGGCTCAAGTCGATCATTGAGCGGCTTGGATCCGACGCGTTTCACCGGTTAAGATTGGGAGTTGGCGCCAACCGGCCCGGCGAGGATCTCGCGGATTATGTGCTTGACCGGTTCCGGCCGGACGAGGCGCCCATCGTGCGGGAAATGACCGAGAAGGCCGCGGATGCGGCGTTGCTCTGGGTTTCCCAGGGAATTGAGGCGGCGATGAACCGCTTCAACCAGGGACGAGACAAGGAAAATCAGCGTGCCGACCAATAAAAAACACACCATCAGCGTGCTGGTTGACAACCAGTTCGGCGTGCTGGCCCGGGTTTCGGGCATGTTCAGCGCGCGCGGCTACAACATCATCAGCCTCTGCGTGGGCGAGACGGAAAACCCCTCCATCTCCCGGATGACCGTGACCGTCCGGGGCGACGACGGCGTGCTCGCCCAGATTATCCAGCAGTTGAACAAGCTGGTGGACGTGATCGCCGTCGAGGATCTCACCTCCGCCTCCCATGTGGAGCGCGAACTGGTCATGATCAAAGTGTCGGCAAACAGCAAAAAGCGGGCTGAGGTGACCGAAATCGCCGCAATATTCAGGGCGAAGGTGGTTGATCTCGACGCCTCCTCCATGACGGTCGAGGTGACGGGCGCGGGCGGCAAGGTGGCCGCATGCATCGAGATGATGCGCGGTTTCGGCATCCTTGAGCTGGTGCGCACCGGGGTCATCGCCATCCGCCGCTCAACACCGGCAACCGCCCCGGAGGAGGAATAACCCCGTGGGCGCGAGCAGGCTGCACTTTTTTTCAAACACGGCCGTCCCCGCCGGGGGAAGGGCATGCGGGGGTTGCCTGTGTGTCCGCCCGCCCGAACCGGGCGACCGCGGCCCCAAGCCGTGCCGTGTGGCGATGTGTAACCGCCGCAGCCTTTGAAACGGGCTGCGGCTTTTTTTTATATGCGCCGCCGCGGCGGCAACGCAAGGAGACAGTGCTTTGAGGACTTTGCTCGAACTTCAGCAACTGGACCTGAAAATACAGGAATTCAAGAAACGCGAGCAGGAGATTCCGCGCCAGAAGGAAACCTACTCCATCCAGCACAAGCGGCTTGACGCCGAACTCAAGGAGAGCGAGGACCGGGTCAAGCGGCTCAAGCTCGAGCAGCGCGACTGCGAGGGGGAAATCGAGCAGAAGAACACGCAGATACGCAAGTTTGAATCCCAGCTCATGTCGGTGAAAAAGAACGAGGAATACAAGGCGCTCCTCCACGAGATTGACCTGCTCAAGAAGCAGATCGGCCTGAAGGAGGAGCGCATCATCGCGGTGATGATGGAGATAGACGACGCCCAGGTGAAACTGAACGAGGACAAGCGGCGCATCCAGGGGGAAATCAGGAAACTCGACGAGGAGTGCGCGCGCATAGACGCCGAGCTGGGCGAGGCCGTCCGGGAGCGGAAGGAGCACGAGGGCCGCCGCCATCCGCTGGCGGAGAAGGTGGAGACGGTGCTGCTCCACAAATACGAGCGCATCCGCAAGTCCCGCACGCCCGCCGTGGTGCCCCTCAGTGAAAACGCCTGCGGCGGATGCTTTGTCACCGTGAGGCCGCAGGTGATCAACGAGATTATGGCGAAGGAATACCACACCTGCTCGCACTGCGGCAGGCTCCTCTACTGGGCGCCGGGGCTGGTGGAGGCCGAAATCGAATCCTAACCGGAGCCCCTTCAGCCATGCCCACACCCCCCCACCCCGGTCCGGCCATGAGCATCCAACGGGAAGTGGCGGCGGACGGCCGCCCCTGGCGGGACTATCTGGCCGGGCTCATCCTTCATGGAATCAAGCTGGGGCTTGACAACATGCGCTTCCTCATGGAAGCCATGGGGAACCCCCAGGACGCCGTTCCGTGCGTGCACATCGCTGGCACCAACGGCAAGGGCAGCACCGCCGCGTTTTTGGACGCCGTGCTGCGCGCCGCCGGACTCAGAACAGGACGCTTCACCAGCCCCCACCTGTACGACATAACCGAACGTTTTCTCGTGGACGGTGCGCCCATGGCCGAGGAGGAACTACGGGACGGGGTGGCGCGGCTGATGCGCGCGGCGGCTCCCATGCCCCATCCCCCCACCTTTTTCGAGGCGAACACCGTCCTGGCCTTTGACATGTTTCAACGCCGGGGGGTGGACGTGGCCGTTGTCGAGGTCGGCATGGGCGGACGTTTTGACGCCACCAACATAATTTCCCGGCCCCTTGCCTGCGCCGTCACAGGAATCGACCTTGACCACCAGCAGTACCTGGGCGACACGTTGCAGGCCATCGCCTTTGAAAAGGCGGGAATTCTCAAACCGGGCGCGCCCTGCGTTCTGGGCCCCCTGCATCCGGAGGCTATGGCGGTGGTGCGCGCGCGCGCGGGGGAGGTGGATGCCCCCCTGCTCCTGCCGGGCCGGGACTTCACCCATGAATGCCAGGGGCCGCCACTCGCGCCAATGTTCACATTTGAGTCGGCCGGGACATGCCTGGGGCCGCTTGCCCTGGGGCTGGCGGGCACGCATCAGGGGGCCAACGCCGCCGTGGCGGCCATGGCCGCGCTGCGCTGCGCGGAAACATTCCCCGCCGTCACCGGCGACGCCGTCCGCCGGGGTCTCGAAACCGCACGCTGGCCCGGACGCCTGGAAAAGGTGCTGGACAACCCGCCCGTCTACATTGACGGGGCGCACAATCCGGCGGGCGCGGCGGCGCTGGCGGCGGCCATCCCCCCCTCGGTGATTGTGTTTTCCGTCGCCTCCGACAAAAACGCCGGCGAAATGATTTCAATGCTTTCCAAGAAGGCCGCCCCCCTGGTGTTGACGGTCTTTACAGGAGGACGCGGCATGGAACTGGGCCAGTTGGAGCACGCCGCCGGGGAAACGCCCCACCTGACCTCGCCGAACATGGCGGAGGCGGTGGAAACCGGGATGCGCCTCGCCGGAGAATCAGGGCTTCCCCTTGTGTTTGCCGGCTCACTCTACGCGGCGGGCGAGGCGAGAAAACTGCTGGAGGAGCGTTACGGCGCGCCGCCCCTGCGGTTTTAGCGCGCATCGCGCGGCTCACGCGCCGATGGTGGAACTGAGGGTGAGCATGGGCAGGAGCATGGCGATGACCAGAAAGCCGACAATGACGCCCATCACCACAATGAGCAGCGGCTCGAAGAGCGCCGTCAGCGCCTTCACCGCCCGGTCCACCTCGATGTCATAGGCGTCGGCCACGCGCTTCGCAACTGTGCCCACACGCCCGCTCTCCTCGCCCACGGCAAACATGCTCACCACCATGGGCGGAAAGAACTTCTTTGTGCGCAGGGTTTCGCTGAGGCTTTCGCCCTCGGTCACACCGATGTGAATCTGGCTGACCTCGTCGCGGATCAGCACGTTGCCCATGGTTTCCGCGGTGATTTTGATGGAGGTCAGGATGGGCACGCCGTTGTCCATGAGCGTGCCGAGGGTGCGGGCGAACTTGGCCATTTCGTACTTGGTGATGACCGCGCGGACCACGGGCACCCGCAGCAGGAACCCGTCGAGTTTGCGCCGTCCGGGCTCGGTGCGGAAATAGCGCACCAGCAGGCCGCCCGCCGCGCCGAGCACAATGAGCACGGCCCACCACCACTTTCCCATGAAATTGCACACGGCCATGACCATGAGCGTTGGCAGGGGAAGCTGGGCGTTGAATTCCTCGAAGATGGCGATGAACTTCGGAAATACGAAGGAGACGAGGATAAATATGGCGATGGAGCCCACGGACAGGAGAAAGGCGGGGTAGACCATGGCGGACACGGCCTTGCCGCGCAGCTCCTCCTTCTGCTCACCGAAGGCGCAGATGCGCCAGAGCACCTCCTCAAGCATGCCGCCCGTTTCGCCGGCGCGCACGAGGCTCACATACAGCGGGGGAAACACGCTGGGGTGCTTTTCCATCGCCTCGGCGAGCCCGCTGCCCTTCTGAACGTCGTCGCGGAGCTGATCGATGATTTTGGCTAGTTTCGGATTCTCGGTCTGCTCCACCAGCGTGCGCAGCGCGCGGGTGATCATCATGCCCGACTCGCTCAGATTGGCGAGCTGGCGCAGGAAAAGGTTGCTGTCCTTCAGCTTTACCCGGGACAGGGACTCCCGCAGGGTGTCCTTTTTCTCCTCGGCGGCGGCCTCCTCCACACGGATGGGGAAAAAGCCCATGTCGCGCAGGCGGGCGATGGCGGCGCGCTGGTTCTCCGCATCGATGACACCCCTGCTCACCGCGCCGGGCCCCTTCTTCACCTCGTAGCGGAACTGCGGCATGTCACCGGCCCAGATCCGCGCCGAGGGTTTCGGCGTCGGCGGTGAGGCGCAGCACCTCCTCCAGCGTGGTGTCGCCGGAGTGGATCCGCTGCCAGCCGGAGGCGCGCAGGGTCTTCATTCCGTTGCGCACCGCGGTCCGTTTGATGTCGAGCGCGTTCGCGCGCTGCACGGTCATCTCCTTGATTTGCTCGGTGAACGGCAGGATTTCATACACGGCCAGGCGGCCCCGGAACCCGGTGTGGCGGCACTCGTCGCAGCCCGCGCCCCGGCGGAAATTCGCCCCCGCCATGTCGGCGGGGCCGATGCCGAACTCGTGCCTGAGCACCTCCGTGTCCGGTTCGCAGGGCCCGCCGCAAACGCGGCAGATGCGGCGCACAAGGCGCTGGGCCACCGAGGCGATCATCGTGCTGGAGATGAGGAAAGGCTCCACGCCCATGTCCGCGAGGCGGGTGACCGCGCCCGCGGCGTCGTTGGTGTGCAGGGTGCTCAGGACCAGATGGCCCGTGAGGCTGGAGCGGATGGCCATTTCGGCGGTCTCGTAGTCGCGTATTTCGCCGACGAGCATGATGTCGGGGTCGTGCCGCAGCATGGAGCGCAGGCCCAGCGCGAAGTCGAAGCCGATCTTGGGCTGCACCTGCATCTGCGAGATGCCCTGGAGCTGGTACTCGATGGGATCCTCGATGGTGATGATCTTGCGGTCCACCTGGTTCAGCTTGGCCAGCGCCGCGTAAAGCGTGGTCGTTTTGCCGCTGCCCGTCGGTCCGGTGACGAGGATGATGCCGTGGGGTTTGCTGATCAGCCGGTTGAACAGCTCCATGTCCTCGGGCAGGAAGCCGAGCTGGTCCATGGTCATCGCCATGGAGGAGCGGCTGAGGATGCGGATGTTCACCGACTCGCCGTGGGGCGTGGGCAGGATGGACACGCGCAGGTCGTAGTGGGCCTCGCCGAAGGAGGCGAGAATTTTGCCGTCCTGGGGAAGCCGCTTCTCGGCGATGTTCAGGTTGGCCATGATCTTGATGCGCGACACGATGGCCGCATGGAAGCCCCGGATGGAGGGCGGCGTGGGCGCCTGGTGCAGGATGCCGTCAATGCGGTAGCGCACGCGCAGGCTGTCCTCGAAGGGCTCGATGTGGATGTCCGTCGTCTCCGACTGGATGGCCTCCAGGATCAGCTCGTTCACAAACTTGATGATCGAGGCGTCTATGCTCTCGTCGCCTAGGTTCGCGCTGGTGGGCAGGGCGTCCAGGTTGACCAGCGCCTCGGACGCGTCGGCGTTGATGAGCATGCGCTCCATCGTGTCCGCGCCCACGCCGTAGAGGTCCTTGGTGACCCGGGTGATTTCCTGGGGGGTGGTGACCACGGCCTCGATGCGCCGCTTCAGCACCAGCCGGATGTCGTCCAGCAGCTGGCCGTTGAGGGGATCGCTCACCGCGACCACCAGCGTGCCCCCCCGCTCCTGCACCGGCACAAAACCGAAATGGGTGGCAAACCTGGCGGGAACCTTCTCCACCAGCTCCGGGGGGATTTCCATTTTGGAGGGGAGCACAAAGCGCATCTCGCAGAAATCGGCGAGCGCCTCGTAGACCTGCTGCGCCGTGGCAAAACCAAGCTGGGGCAGCACGCTGATCACGTCCAGCCCGTTCTTGGCGGCTTCGGCGCGGGCCCGGTCAAGCCGGGCCGCGTCCACCACGCCGCGTTTCAGCAGAAATTGTTCGAAACCGTTCAAACCGGGCACTGTTCAACTCCGTATTCCCCGTCCGGGGAAGCTTCTCAAAGGATGGTAGCACAGCGGCTCCACCCCGGCAAAGCGGTGGGGGACAGGGCGGCCGGTACGCAATCAGGGCGACGGCACGGAAAGGCGCGCCAGGGCCTCCCGGGCGCGGGCGGACACGGTCTGATGCGGGCTGGCCAGCGCCTGGGTGAAACAGGTCCGGGCCAGCTCGGCGTTGTGCAGCCCGTCACTGTAGACCGTTCCCAGCGCCAGGTTAATCTGGGCGATGGCCGCCGGGTCGGTGCATCTGCCGCGCACAGTCTCCAGGGAACGGGCCATTGTCTCTGGTGATTTTTGCGCCATGCCCTCATCCAGGGAGGCGCGCATCCCCTCCATCGCCAGCGCCGCCACCATGGTGGCCGGGTACTGGGAAAGCACCCGCTCATATTGGCGGAAGCCGTCCACACGGTTGTTCCGGGCCACATCCAGTGCGTAAAGCGGCTCGTAATTGTGGTCTTTCACCTCGGAAAGCAGGTTGTACCGCTCCACGCTGGCGGGGCTGCTCATGAAGGCGCGGGGATAGGCGGTGCGGAGATGGTCATAGGCGGCAAACGCTTCCGGATAACGCTGAAACTGGGAAAATTCAATATCCGCGAGCAGCGCCTGCGCATCGCCCGCCATGGGATCATCGGGATGGGCGGCCAGCGCGCCGTCAAGCAGCCTCCGCGCCCCGGCGGGATCGTGTGCCTCGATGAGATTGCAGGCCTCTGAAAGGGGGATGGCCGCGGGGGCGGCGGCGGTGATGACGCTTTCCGGCTGCCGCGCCGCGCCGTCTTTTCCGGAGCCGTCGCGCAGCAGCGGGGTCAGCGCGACCACCGCAACCACGAGCGACGCGAAGGCCACGCTCGCGGCGGGATGGCGCAGCCACGGATTGCGGACCGGCACGGCGCGCTGTTCCTCAAGGCGTCTGCGCACGATGCCTGACAGGTCACCTGTGAACTCCGGGGCTTCCAGCCGGACCGCCCCGCGCACCAGGCGCAATTCATCGGCCTCGGCACGGAATGCCGCGTCCCCGGCCAGCGCCCTGTCCAGCCGCGCCTTTTCATCCGCCTCGGGCGGCTCATACAGGGAAGCCGCGAGCACCCCCCGCATTTTTCTTTTCAAAAACCAGTTCATCCGCTTATTCAGCCTCTTCTTCGCCGCCCCCCGTTTCGGGGGCGAAATCACCCAGCGCGGCGCGCAGTTTTTTCAGCGCGCGGAACAGGTGAACCTTCACACTGCCCACCGTGCAACCCATTTGCCCGGCGATTTCCGCGAGGGAAAATTCCTCAAAATGACGCAGCATGAACACGTCACGCTGCATGGGCGACAAGCCGACCAAGGCGGCCCGCACCCGCTCGTCCAGCTCCATGCCCCGCACCAGCGCGTCCGGCAGGGGAGCCTGCGCCTCCAGCGGCACACTCTCGTCCCCGGACGTCCGGCCCTCGTCCAGCGGTTCCGTCTGATGGCGCTTGCGCCGCCGGAGATGGTCTATCGCCTGGTTCGAAGTCAACCGCAGCAGCCACGACAGGAAATTGCCCGTCGGAGCCCAGCTTCCAATCTTCTGGTACGCCTTTATCAGCGCGTCCTGCGCCACGTCCAAGGCGTCTTCCCGGTTGCCGGTCACACGGTACGCAGTCGCGTAGACACGCCCCTGGTGCCGCCGGACAATCTCCTCGAAAGCGTCGAGGTTGCCCGACTGGGCGGCCAGGGCCAGTTCCGTGTCGCCGGCCTCCGCCGGATTAAACTGCTTTGACATGGTTAGTTGCACCAATTAGAACGCCGGTTTTTCCCAAAAGGTTTACATCTGCGCCACAATCCCGTTCCGCGCCTATTTTACACCGTTCCGATGGCGCGGAAACAGAAGCGCCCCGGCCTTGACAGGAACGCTCCCGGACACCACAATAAACCCGGAGGTTCCAATCTCCGAAGGAGTCAACATGGCCAGACGGTTCCGGAGCATCGGTTTGATTGCCGGGTCTTTGCTTTTCCTTGCCGCAGCGGGGGCAACCGCGGCACCGGCGGCGCAGGTTTTTTCCGACCAGCCGAATGCCGTTGAATTCCCCGTGGAAGAGGCAAAATTTATCCGGCTGATGGTGCTGCAAACCACTCCCGCCGGCCAGCCTTGCATTGACGAGTTGGAAATCTATGGTCCGGCGGAAGAGGCCAACCTTGCGCTTGCGGAAACGGGGGCTCGCGCAACCGCCTCCTCCTGCCTGACGGGCTATGCGGAACATGCCATCGGGCATCTCAACGATGGCAACTACGGCAACGACAAAAGCTGGATCGCGGCAGGAGCCGGGGTGGAATGGGCGCAAATTGAACTGCCCGCACCGGCGCAGGTGTCGAAAGTTGTTTATTCCCGGGATCGAAACCGTTTATTTGCCGACCGCATGCCCACCGGCGTGGAAGTGCTGGTCTCGATGGATGGGAAAGATTGGAAAAGTGCCGGCAAACTGGCCGCCGAAGCCGGCCCGGTGGTGCTGGCGTCCCGGCCGGATGATGCGGGGGCGCTTGTGCCCTCCCCCCCGCCCCCACCCAAGGCCGCCAACATTCATGGAACGCCTGAATCTGACCCGCTAAAAGAAGCCTTTCTAACCGAGGAATACGCCTGGATAAAGACAGCGGGCCGGGCCGACGTGGACCCGCGCCTGGTGCCCTACAATGGCCGTGTCAAGGAATATCCGCGCCATGTGGGCGACGACGTGCTGCCGTTGCCCCCCGTGTTCGCCCCACCAGAATTGGATGAGACCCTGAATGATTCCTGCTGGGACGATGCCTCACGGGGCACGGTGCGGGTGGCCCATCCTTTCGATTTTAACGCTGTTCCGCTGGTGGCCAGCGACCTGTGGGCCTGCCGCCACGACGGCATGGTATGGTTTGCCCTGCGCACGGACCGGTTGCTGAGCAGTCATGTGGCCGTGGTCTCCTCGGCGGACATGGGGGGCTGCGGCGTGGTTGAACTGAAGGACGGGGCGCTTGTGTTCAACCAGTACAAATCCAAAAACGGGCGGTTGGCGGTGGACACCTCCCTGCCCGTAAGGGGTTCATTTGACAAATCGCTGACAAAGTTCAAGTTTGGCCTGCCTCTTTCGCTCTTTCCCGGCTGCGACAAACAGGGCTTGCGCGTGGGGCTGGGCATGGGCGGCCGGTATACGGGACCGCTGGGGCGGCCCATCCTGTTCAAGTTTTCATCACTCGGCATAAGGTACAAAGATTTTAGTGCGAACGGCGCATTCTGGGTGGGGTTCAGCCTGCCCGAAGAGGCGGATCCGGTGACAGTGCAGGTCACGCCCAAATGCGAGGGAACGGAAATCGCATTGACGGGGGGCATGGGCGTCGCCGCCCTGATTCCCGCCACGACAGGCCCCGTGGGGCCGGAAGCCACCCTGCGCGTAACCGAGGGCGCCAACGAATACACCCTGCACCTGCTGCGCTACGATCCCCTTGACCACACCATAGCCCAGATGGAGGACATGGCGGCGCGGCTGGAAAAACAGGGATTGGACGTGTCCGCCGAGCGGAATGCCGTTGCGGGTTTCCGCGAGACCCAAAAGCGGCTAATCACCACGCCCGTTCCGGACCTTTCCAAGGAACGGTCCGCGTTTTATGAAATGCGGCTCGCCAAGCGGAACCTGTTTCTCCGCGCCCCCGACCTGGAACCGGCGCGGGACATCCTTTTCGTCAAACACCACGCCTTCGAGCCGTCCCACAACTACAGCGACTACTTTGACTCGGCGTTCCGCGGCGGCGGCGGCGTGTATGTGGCGCGCATCCCGGAGGCGAACGGACGCCTTGCCCCTGAATCCGCACAGCTGACGGAACTGTTCAATTCCGGCAAGGGCATTGCCCGCAATCCCATGGCCGACTTCGACCTCAACCGGGTCTACTTCTCCCACCGGGATCCGAAGGACGGTTACTACCATGTCATGTCGGTGAAACCCGACGGCGCCGGCCTGAAACAAATCACCAGCGGCCCCTTCCAGGATTTGTGGCCCTGTCCGCTCCCCGACGGCGATCTGGCCGTCATCAGTTCCCGTTGCACGGCGCGGTTCATCTGCTGGCGGCCCCAGGCGTCCACCCTTTTCCGGATGAAACCCGACGGCGGCGAATTCCAACCCCTCTCCTTCGCCAATCTCACCGAATGGGCGCCCTCCGTCATGGACGACGGCCGCCTCATTTGGACCCGCTCCGAATACCAGGACAAAGGCGCGGACTTCGGACACACGCTCTGGGCCATACGCCCGGACGGTTCGCAGGCCGAGCTGGTTTTTGGCAACGATATCATCCAGCCAAACGGCTACGCCAACGGGCGGCCCGTGCCGGGGACCAAAGAATTCGTCTGCACGCTCATCTCACACTTTGGCGATCTGAACGGTCCGATTGCGCTGGTGAACCCCGTGATGGGCAGGTCCAACCCCGGGGCGATCACCAGCCTCACCCCCGAAGTGCCCTGGCCCGGCATGTGGCCCGACAAGGAATGCTTCCGCGAACCCGTGCCCCTCTCCCGTGATTACTTCCTGTGCGCCCACGCGCCGCGCGGCACATTCGGCATCTATGTGATAGACCGCTTCGGCAACCGCGAAATGCTTTGCATGGATCCGGACATCTCCAGCATGTGCCCGACTGTGTTCAGAAAACGCCCCCATCCGCCCGTGCTCGCCCGGCCCGCGGAAACGGTGGCGGAGGAAACGGGCGAGTTTGTCCTCAAGGACGTGTATCAGGGCATCTCGCCGCAGGTGCCCCGCGGCTCCGTGAAATACATCCGCGTCGTGGAGGAGGTCAGGGCCGTCCTTGACGCGCTTCCCAACGGCGAGTTCAGGAAGGATCACCCCGAATTCCAAGACTGGTACGCCACCCCCGTGCACAAGGTCAGCGGCCCCTTCGGCTGGCCCACCTATGTGGCAAAGGCCCCCCACGGGCTGGTGCCCGTGGATCCGGACGGCTCGGCGCGGTTCATCGCGCCCGCCGGGAGGGTGCTTTATTTTGAGGCGCTTGACGAAAACTTCAACGAACTGCAGCGCATGCGCAGCGTGGTGCAGTTGCAGCCCGGCGAGAGGCGGGGCTGCATCGGCTGCCACGAAAGCCGCCTGGCCGCCCCGGCAAACAGTGGAAGGCCCGCCGCAAAAGAACTCCACGCGCCGGTTCTCGCATCCTGGGAAGGGAGGCCATTTTCCTATGAGCGGGTGGTGCAGCCCGTGCTGGACGCGCACTGCGTGTCCTGCCACAATGCGGCCCACAAGGGCGGCGTTGACCTGCGGGGCGATCTGGATCCCGAAAAGGTGCCCGTCTCGTACCGGACACTCATAGAACGGGGGCTGGTCCACTATGCCGACATGGGCTGGAATTCGGGCGGCACTGAAAAACTTCCACCGTTGTCGCTCGGCACCATCAAAAGCAGGCTGTGGGACACGCTCAACGCGGGCCATCACGATGTGGCGCTCACCACGGACGAAATGCTGCGCATCAAGACATGGATTGACCTGAACTGCCCCCTTTGGCCCGACTACAAAAACCGCCTGGAACGTCCCGCCGGACGGACCTTCGGCATGGCGGGCCTGTAGCCGCCCGTTCCGGAAGCCAGAGCCGCTTTTTCCCTGCAAGGGTGCGTTTTTGCTATACTTGCGGCGGCTGGTCATGTTCCGCCCCGCGGCGGCGCGGGCGGCCCCATTTATCCAACGGAACCTCTGTCGCACAGGTGTTTTTTATGCCGGCACAACAGTGTCCGGCGCTCAGGAGACGGCGTCATGGAATTCCCGAAAAACTTTGAGCCCGGTGAAATTGAGTCGCGCTGGCAGCAGACATGGGCCGACAGCCGCATTTACGCATGGAACCCCGAGCGGGGCCGGGACGAGACCTTTGTGGTGGACACGCCCCCGCCGACGGTGAGCGGCTCGCTGCACGTTGGGCATCTGTTCAGCTATTCGCACCAGGACTTCATCGTGCGCTTCCAGCGCATGCGCGGCAAGAATATTTTCTTCCCCATCGGCTGGGACGACAACGGCCTGCCCACGGAACGGCGCGTGCAGAACATGTACAACGTCAAGTGCGAC
>JBHEKP010000344.1:0-2819 GCA_041859375.1 Candidatus Hydrogenedentales bacterium
CAGGACTGGCCGATAAACTGCGCCTTGAGCAGGGCCATGGACGGGGCCGGTTCGCCGCCCGGCGCGTTTTCAGGGGCATGGATGCCCCGGTCCGATTCGGTCACCCATACCGGCCTGCCCGACGCGGCGTCGCGCGCGTGCTGCCAAAGGTCCGCATAGGCGTGGTTCCAGTCATAGGAATGGATGCTGAACACGTCATAGTAGGGCCATGTTTCATTCAGCAGAATCCCGCGCGCCAGCGATTCCGTGTTGATGCCCGCAATGGGCTGCCAGCAAACGGTGATTTTCTTGTCGCCCTCCTTGAAACCGAGCCATGCCGCCTTCTGCCAGGCGCACATCTGCGAGACAGGCCAGCCGCCAAAACTGCCCGCGTTTGCCTCGTTCCAGGGTTCCCACGCGCCCACCGTGCCGTGGAACCGTTTGGCCGCCGTGCGGCAGAACGCGTGCACCGCACGCAGATCGGGCACAGTCCGTTCCGAACCCTCTTCAGACGGTGTCCACAGCGATTTGGGCATGTCGTGGAACACCTGCAAAATCTTGCCGCCCCGGCGGTGTTGCAGTTTTGCGGCGCGGTCGTATTTTCCAATAGGTGCGGACTGCCCCGGTTCCGGCTCAATCTCGCGCCACCGGAGCCGGTCGCGGACCCAGCCCACCCCCGCGAGCGCCGCAATTTCCGCCATCCGTTCCCGGTCGGTATCCGTGTCGGGGGCCACCCAGGACAGCGCCACGTCCAGTGCCACCGGGGATTCTTTGTCCGGTTTCACGCGCGTCCCAAGAACAACCGTCGTGGTCCAACCCAGCGCCGCCCCCGCTGTGTCGTAAAAGTCGATGCGGTACCAACCGGGACCGAGGCCATTTAGAGCAACTGCATCATTTTCGGTTCCCCCTTCGGCGACAACGGCCGCCCCGTCGTCCCGCACCTCAAAACGGACCGCCCTGTCCGCCGCCTCTTGGGGCACACGTATCCGCACCCGTTCGTCCGGCGGGAAGATGTTCGCCCGGGCGGCCTCCGCCGGAGTCGCAGAAAGATCGTAATACAGGGGCGGTGCGTCCGGAAACACCAGCCCGCCCGTCGCTCCCAGCAAAATCATTCCCGCAGCGGCAAACATGAGCATGACAGTTCTCCCTTTTCACGCATCATACCGTCGGGGGCGGGAACAGGAAAAGCCCCCCGCACGCCGCGCGGTAAATTTGCACCCCGGCGCCAACGGGTTTACCGTAATGCCACGGTCCCGCTTGTGAAATGGACGTCCAACCCCTGGAGGCTGAAAGCCATGTGCTGCCGTTGCATGAACCGACGGGAATTTATGGGATCAACCACGGCGATGATGGTGGCGGCGGGCATGGCTGCGCTGCCCGTGCGCACGGCGTGCGCGCTGCCCCCGTGGGAGGAGGACCTGTGGGATCCCGCGCGTCCTTTTGCCATGACGGACAAGCCGCTGACGGTGCAGCCGGTGCTCATGTACCGTATCCCGGAGCGCCGGGAAATGGACTCCTGGAAGTCCTGGGGCGGCGTGCAGACGCCGCAGGCCGTGGAGGAGGAGGCCGCCCGCATCGCCGGGGAGCTTGACGGGCTGGTCAGGACGGCGAACTTTCCCATGGAAATCCGGCCGGTGCTGAAGGTGGATGCGTCCGGGGGCTCCGCCCCCGATCAGGTGAAAAACTCCGACGCCGATGTGGTCATCCTGTACCCGGCGGGCGGGGGCGGCGGCCTGCTGAAAGAGTGCCTGCCGCAGGGAAAGAGCCTGGTGTTTCTCCGCCACCGCTCCGGTCCGGTGTATTACTGGTACGAGGCGATGAGCCACAAATACATGCGCACCGACGCGCCGGTGCCCGGCGTGGGTGATCAAAAGGACAAGCCCATCGCGACGGACGATGTGGTGGTGGACGAGACGGAGGAACTGCTGTGGCGGTTGCGCGCGCGGCACGCCATGAAAAACTTCGCGGGATCGCGCGTGGTTGCGCTGGGGGGCGCGGCGGGCAAGTATGCCGGGGATGCGCCCGCCTTTGCGCGGGAGAAACTGGGCCTGGATATTGTCGAGGTGGGCTATGAGGAATTTGAGCCCAGGGTGAAGGCCGCGCTGGCGGACGGCGGGCGCATGGCCCTGTGCGGGAAATGGACCGACGCCTACCTGGCCCTGCCCGGCACGACCCTCGCCACGGAGCGGTCCTTCGTGGTCAACTCCTTCATCCTTTACGGGCTGTTCAAGGAGATGATGGCCGAACACAACGCGCAGGCCTTCACCATCAACAGCTGCATGGGCACGATCATGCCCATGTCACGCACCACCGCGTGCCTCACCCTCAGTCTGATGAATGACGAGGGGCTGCCCGCCTTCTGCGAGTCGGACTTTGTCATTGTGCCCGCGTGCCTGCTGATGCAGCGCGTCGCGCGCACCCCCGTGTTCCTGCACAACTCCACCTTTCCCCACAAGGGCATCGTCACCTGCGCCCACTGCACCGGCCCCCGCCGCATGGACGGCGGGCGCTACGAGCCCGCGATTATCACCACCCACTACGAGTCCGAGTACGGCGCCGCGCCCAAGGTGGAGATGCCCGTGGGCAGCGAGGTTTCCTTCATCGACCCGGAGTACGCCACGGGGCGCTGGGTGGGCGCGCGCGGCACCGTCGAGGACAACCCCTTCCTGGAAATATGCCGGTCCCAGCAGGATGTGCGCATCCATGGGGACTGGAAACGGCTCATCGCCGAAACCCGCGACTCCCACTGGGTCATGGCCTACGGCAACCATCTCCGTGAGATCGGCTACGCCGCGCCGCGCATGGGCATCACGTGGGACAACATCTCCGAAGAGGCATGA
>JBHEKP010000098.1:0-19117 GCA_041859375.1 Candidatus Hydrogenedentales bacterium
CACCCCCGCGCCCATGCGGGAGATCAGCGAAAACCGGCGGTGCACATAAAAGGCCACGGGCACCATGCCCCACGCCCACACCGACATGGCCAGGGTGAAAATCCACCACCAGTCCGGGTTGTGCTTGGGCTCAAAACTCCCCAGGAAACTGAAGGTATGGCTCATGATCGAATAATGGTGATCCACGGGATAGGAGAGCCATGCGAGAAAAATCAGTCCCCAGAAAAGCATGGACATGGCCGCAAGCCAGTTCCGCAGCTCCTTGTGGGTGAACCCGCCCGACACCATCCGACACGCCTTTTCCCTGCCCATGATTAACTCCGAACTTTAGATACCCGCGATGACCATCCGTCCCGCCACGGGACGCCGCAAAATATACCCGCCGCGCTCCGGCCAACACAAGACCATGGCTCCTTCCGGACGGTGTCATGGTATTATGGGCGTGTTTTCGGCCAACTTGTCTGAACAGAAAGGATCGCCCCATGAAAGCAGGAAAATGGGCTCCCGCAATAACCCCCGTATTTCTGGTGGCACTTTTCTGCGCCGTGATCACGACATGTCCCCTTGCGGGGGCAGACACGGTGCGGTTCACCAAGGATGTCATCTTTGGCAACGCGGGCGGGGTGGACTTGAAGCTGGACCTGGCGGAACCGGCCGGGGAAGGCCCCTTCCCCGCCGTGCTCTGCATCCACGGCGGCGCCTGGCAGGTGGGCGACAAGTCGGGCCACGAGGATTTCCTGCGCAGGCTGGCGGCCAACGGCTATGTGGCGGCGTCGGCGAACTACCGCATGCTGCCGGATTACAAGTGGCCCGCCCAGATAGAGGACGTGAAATGCGCGGTGCGCTGGCTCCGCGCCAATGCGAAAAAACTGAATGTTGATCCCGGCAGGATTGGCGTGACGGGCGAATCGGCGGGCGGTCATCTGGCGTTGCTCGTGGGGCTGACGGGCCCCGGGGACGGGCTGGAGGGAAGCGGCGGCAACCCGGAACAGTCCAGCCGGGCGCAGGCCGTGGTGAACTATTTCGGCCCGGCGGACTTCACCACCTGGCGCATGTGGCCCGAAGGGGACGAGGGTATCGCGAAAGTTTCCGGGGGCGGCTGCGACCATATCCTGGAGAATCTTTTGGGCACCTCCGACCGGGGCGCGGCGGTGGTCAAACAGGCGTCACCCGCCGCCTACGCCAGCAAGGACGATCCGCCCGTGCTCACCTTCCAGGGCATGGAGGATCCCCTCGTCCCGGCGGATCAGGCGGGGCGGCTCCACCTTGCCCTGCGCAACGCCGGGGTTGTGGAGGAGCTGGTGGTGCTCACCCGGCAGGGCCATGGCTGGGGCGGCAAGACGCTCCGCGAAACCCAGAAACAAACCATCGCGTTTTTCGACCAGCACCTTAAACCGGCCGGGACGGAAAAGAAGCGCTGACCGGACCGGGTCATTTTCTCCTGCTTCCGGCTGGAAATGAAAACAACATAAGCGTCAGGCCCACAAACGCCAGCGTTGTCTGATCGCCTTTTTGGTTTTCCGGGGGCTTTCCGCTCTTTTTGCATCCCCGGCAACCACCCTCATCCTCCGCCCCGCCCTCGCCTTCCGGTTCCCCCTCAGACTCACCCTCCACCTGGGGTTCGCCCTCCTGCTCCCCCTCCACCGCCTGCCCAACCACCCTGACCACGGCCTGCGCCCCGGCAGGCGCAGCCTGCTCGTTCCCGGCGGCGTCCTCCGCAATGCTGTAGAAGCCGTAACTGTGCCCCGCCGCCCCCCGGAAATCCAGCACCGCCTGTTCCGCCCCGTCCGTCAGGGGGACAAACGGGCCTCCGTCCGTGGACACATGAAGGGTGCACGCCGCCAGTCCGGCATGGGCGTCTGAACCGGACCAGGCCACCTGGAAGCCGGTCTGCGTGGTTTCGGCGGGCAGCGCGGCCACCGTGCTGTGCGGCGCTTCCCTGTCGATGGTGTTTGTCCATACCGGCGTGTCAATCGGCTCGTTCACGTCAAAGCGGATGGACGCACGGGTGGAAATTTCCCGGTCCGTCTCCAGATCAGGGCGCGGCAGCACGCTGAAGGAAACCGCGCCCTGACCCTCCGGCGGGATCTGGTTTGGCGGCAGCAACCCCGCGGCGTAATCCTCCGGGACATCCATGGTGTCCGGGTCCAGCGCGAGGAAGGTCCAGCACACTGCGGCCCGTTCATAGTCCACCCAGACGCGGGCCCGCGCGATGATGTTCAGCGCCGGGCGCAAATCAATGTCCAAGCCGGCATCCTGCGCGCCCCCGGAAAGCGCGGTGCGTTTTTCACCGATTAGGATTTCCCCCAGCCGCACCGTGGCGGGATCCACAACCATGGGATCCAAAAAGCACTCCACCCGGACTTCCGCCGCCGCAATGTCCGCCGTTTCAACGTTCTCAAAACGCACCGTGTAACCGAGGCGCGTGTCTGGGCCGACGTACCGCCGGGGTCCCGCCCCGGAGGGGCCGGTGATGTCGTTGGGATCCTGCGAAAGGCGGAACTCTATGCCCGCATGGGCGCCCGCTTTCTTCAATGTTCCGGACTTGTCGTAAAGATAGGGGTCGAAATAAAAATTAACATCGTCGGCCACGGCCTTCCAGGTGTTGCGGGAGTTTCCAAAAAGCTGCACATAGCCCTTGGTTGCGAAAAGATGGTTGGCCTCGGCGGGCCGGTAGCAGACTTCGGGGCCGTTTGGGCCTTCCTCGGTGTACCGGCTCATCTTCATGATTTCCGCGTCATAAAAATAGGAGTCCATCAGGTAGGCGCTCTCCCCGTCCGGCGCCTCAAGCACATAAACGGTGTGCGCGGTCCCGTTCTCGAGATTGGTGACATCCATCGAATTCGCGCGGAGAACCCGCCAGCCCTGGGGAAGCAGCCCGGACTCCCTGATGGCCTCCGTCATTTTTGTGGCGCTGTTGCCGCAGGACACGTCAGACCCGTCCACGCACGGGTAACCGGCGGGAATGCGCATGAACTGGTAGCCGAAAGCCTTTGTCTGCAGCAGGTTGATTACCGGCCTCAGCACATTCTCGTGCTCCTCGGAATAGCCGCACTCCTTTTCACCAACCGCCCAGCCGGTCAGCTTGGTGTCAAAGGCATGGCGCACAAGTTTGCCGTCATTAACCCTCACCGTCACCGGCGCCGCGGAGGCCCCCAGGCAAACCAGCACCGCAAAAAACAGCACCGTTCCATAAATTACTGTTTTTGCGCCCATTAGCGTTCTCCCTGCCGGTGCACACCCACCCATTCCGGCTCCACGGTGACCAAACCGCCCCTGTCCCTTCGCACAACCACTCCGACCTCGAGTTCGGTTCCGGCGGCTGCCATCAACTCCCCGAACCGCACCAAACTGCCATTGCCGTCCGCCTCGGGGGATTTAACAACCACCCCCTGGCTGCCTGCGCCCTCACTGGTAAAGTCGCAGGAGGCGTCCGTCGGAATGTGGCGCAGCGCCAAATATCCGAACGCGTCCACATTGCCCTGGTTCTGGACAACCACCTTTCCCCTGGCCTCCCGCCCCGCGCGCTCATTCGCGGGCATCACGGTTGCCAGCGTTATTTTCGGCGCCATGTCCTCCACGGTGAATGCGCCCGGAAGCCCGGTTTGCGCGCCTTCCACCGGCTGAAAAACGAAATCATAGAGGCCCGGCTCCGCGTCGGTGAGGTCAAACACGGCTTTCGCGGTCCATTCCCCGTCGCCCTGCCCGGTGAGGAAAAGGTCCGCCCCCGCAATCTCCAGGGTGCCTTTCTTCAGGCGCATCCATTGCGGCGGGCCCATATCCTCCCCATAAACGGTGACGGTCGCCATGCCGCCCCGGCCGCCTCGCTGCGTGCTCAGGCTCAGTCGCGACACACCCTCCCCAATGAGCAGATACCGCCCGGAACCTATTCCAAAACGGCTGGACACGACATCCCGCCCATTTGGCCCGAGCGCATGGGGTGTCCAGGTGCCGGCGGGAAGCCCGCCCGAAAACGCCGCGAGCAGTGTGTTGGATGAGACAACCGTAACGGTCGAGGCGTCAATGCGCGCCCCCGAGCCCGTTTCAACAAAATAAACGGCGCAACCCTCCACAAACCCCTCCCCTGACAAATTCAGGCCGCTTTCACCCCCAAGGCGGACATCCCCCAATCCGGCCACAATGCGCACCTCCTTCGAGGCCACCTGCACCCCGCCCTGCTCCAGCACAATTTTGGCGGAGCCCGGGGGGGTGTCGGGCGGGATGGTGAAAACTGCCCCCACCACGTCCGCCTTGTCCACCGACACCGGCGCAAGCACCCGGTCGGCGCAGTACAGCATGGGTGACGCGCCTGTGTGAAGCGCGGCACTGGCGATATCCAGCCGCACCTGTCCCGCAAAGCCGCTTATCATCTGAGGCGTCACGGAGGGGGCCGACGCCTGTGAATCGTAAACTGTCAACAAATGGGGGCATTCCAGGCGTTCCCCCGTGGCCCGCAGCACTTGAATCCCCCAGACATCCGCGTTGGCCGGCGCGTCATCGGCAAGATCAAAGGCCACCGTCATGCTGCCGCCGTCTTCCGCCACGGATTGGACGGCCCCCGTAATGGTGCCGGAACCCGGCCTGACCAGACGGACAATGTCGCCGGCTAGGAACCCGGCCCCGTTTAGCGTAAACAGCGATGTCTGCCCGGTCAGGGCCGCAGGAGGGGTCACCCCGGCCAAGTCAAGCACTGACCGCACGTCCACCGACTGGGGAAGTTCCCCCGGTGTGCGGCCCGGCCTGGAAAGTTCCAGTGTGCGCGGGCCGGGGTACACTCCGGTCAGGTTAAAGGTGATGGTCGCGCCGGTGCCGTCCGGGGTGACCGAAACAGCCTCCGCTGAAACGGCGGGATAGCGTCCCCCCTGCGTCAACCGGGCCGTCATGTCCGGGCCGAAACCGCTGCCCGCCACAGTGAAGGTTGCGGTTCCCCAGGCGTCCGCCATTGCCGGGGACGCGGAAGTGATGAAAATGGCGGGGCCGGCACTCAGGCTCACCGGCAACTCCTGCGGCACGCCTTCCGAAGGGGTCACACGCAATGCCCACTGCCCCGGTGCCGCCTGGGAAAGATCAAATTGTGCTGTCAGCCCCAATCCGGAGGGGTCCAGAGTGATTGGTCCCGGTGTCAACACCTGTTCCCCGGACACCAAAGCCACCGTGACACCCCCGGAAAAACCGAAACCCGCCACATTAAAAACTACCGTTCCGCCCACCCCGGCTTCCCCGGGACTGACACTGTAAACACTAAACCCGCCGCCCAGGGCGGGTCGGCGGAACAATACCAGCCTGTCGGACTTTAACGCCGCGATATGATCGTTCAAAAATGCCGCGTCATTGAAGGCGTCCAGGAAAATCCCCCTGGTTAAGGGAAGGGTTGGGTCTGAAATGTCCAAAAAGGCGAGTCCGTCCGCAAAGACAAACACCGCCCCGCCCCTTTCCGCCACAGGAATGGCGTACAACACATTTGCGTTGTTTCCCAATTCGGCCACATCCCAGTCCATGTCAACGCCAAACACCGGCGCGGAGGGGACGGCCACATCCAAAAGGGTGGCCCCCTTGTTCAGGGAGTCATCCCCGCCCATGCCGAAAAAGCAGGGAAATATGATGGAATCACCGTCGGTGGCATCGGCGTAATAATTTTTCTTCACTGTCGGCACGGGTAACGCGCTCAATTCAACGGGTTCCGCCGGGTCAGTGGCATCCCAAACAACAAGCTGGGGAAGCACCGGGCCGCCGGGCGCGTCCTGCCAGCCGGTTCCAAAGCGCGTAAACACATGGGTGCCGTGCACGGCCAAGCCGCACACAGACCCTTCAACCGTGGACATCCCTCCTGCTGCAAGGGGCAACGGCCGGGAATTCACCGAGAAAACCACCTGGGGGCTGGCCGGACTGGAAACATCATAAACCCTGAAAGAGGGGTTGGCCGCAGTGGCAACGTACAAATATTCCCCCACAAGCGCCATCTGGACACAGCTCAACTCCCAGGACGATGCCAGTTGCGGCGCTGATGGATTTGTCACGTCCACCAGATAGACGCGTTCCCTGCCGCCACCGGTGGGATACGCCGTCAACGCCACCAGGGCATCCGAAACCGCCATGCTTGCCTGCATTCCAACGGCTGTGGTTGCCAGGGAAAGGGAACCCAAGAGCTGCGGTGCCTCCAAATTTGCCATGCCATAAATGGCAAGGCTGTTATTGCGCTGGATGTGCAGCCTGTTCCCGTGGACCGTCATGCGTTCCCCGCCCAGACCGGCAAATTCGTGTTCCCGCGCCAGGGTAAGATACCCTGCCCCCCGCGCTGAAGGCATAAAAAGAATCGCGCAGAGGATCGCGCACAGAAAACACTGTTTTTGAAAAGCGGCAAAACCACCCATGCCTAATCCTCCAAAGGCCCCCGGAGGCCGGTGTGAATTATAGCACCGTCCTCAAAAAACAGCCATCACCCAAAACACAATGCGGCCCGGACGGATTGTCCGGGCCGCACATAAAAACCGCCCACCGGTCGTGGAGGCGCTTAAAGGTTGTACCCCTGCTCGCCGTGCTGGGCCACATCAAGGCCCTCGGTCTCCTCCTGGGCGCTCACGCGCAGGCCGATGGTCTTGTCGAGCACCTTGAGGAGCACAAAGGAAACCACGCCGGACCAGGCCAGGGTGATGAGAATGCCCTTGACCTGCGCCAGCATCTGGGCGGCAATGCCCAGATCGTTGGGACTGTACCCGCCGAGCGCCTTTGAGGCGAACACACCGGTCAGCAGCGCGCCAAGCACCCCGCCCACGCCGTGGACACCAAAGGCGTCCAGCGAGTCGTCGTACCCGAAGGCGCGCTTGACCGAGGTTGCCATGAGAAAGCAGACCACTCCGGCGGCCAGGCCGATGCAGATCGCGCCCATGGGGCCGACAAAGCCCGAGGCTGGGGTGATGGTGGCGAGTCCGGCGACGGCGCCGGTGCAGATGCCGAGCACGCTGGGCTTGCCGTGCTTGAGCCATTCGATGGCCATCCAGGTCATGGCGGCGGTGGCCGCGGCAAGCTGGGTCACGAGCATGGCCATGGCCGCCGTCTTGTTCGCCGCCACGGCGCTGCCCGCGTTGAACCCGAACCAGCCCACCCAGAGCATGCCCGTTCCCACGACGGCCAGCGTGAGGCTGTGGGGCGGCATGGGCGTGGAGGGATAACCCCGGCGGCGGCCCAGCATCAGCGCGGCGACAAGCGCGGCGACACCCGCGTTCAGGTGGACCACAATGCCCCCGGCGAAATCAAGGACGTTGCGGTCGGCAAGGAAAGCGCCGGGACCGCCCCACACCATGTGCGCCACGGGGTTGTACACCAGCAGCGACCACAGCCCCATGAACCAGAGCATGGCGGAAAACTTCATGCGCTCCGCGAACGCGCCGATGATCAGCGCGGGCGTGATGATCGCAAAAGTGAGCTGGTAGCAGAAGAAGAGCGTCTCGGGAATGGTCTGCGAGCCGTAGACGCTGTCCGCCGTGAGGCCGAGACAGAAAATCCTGTCAAAGGAGCCCACAAAGGCCCGGATGCCCGACGCGCCCGGCATCATGCCCGAGGGGCTGAAGGCCATGCTGTAGCCGGCCACCGCCCAAAGCACCGTGACCATCCCGGTGATGGCCATGCACTGCATCAGCACGGAAAGCACGTTTTTGGTGCGCACCAGCCCGCCGTAAAACAGCGCCAGGCCGGGCAGGGTCATGAACAGCACGAGCGCCATCGAGGTGAGCATCCAGGCCGTGTCGCCCGAGTCAACCACCGGGGCCGCGCCGGTTTGGGCAAAGGCGTTTACCGTCCCGGCCAGCGACATCAGCCCCGTCAACACCGCAACACGCCCCTTCCGGCACACAGACGCATTCTTCATGACCGATCCTTCCAGGCTCCTTGCCAGCAGTTCCGCACACCTTGTGAACATGACCGAAATCAACGCCCAAGCCAGCCCGAATTACCTACAAAGATGTAGGATAATTTCCGTTGCCTACCGGCCTGTAGGCGCAGTTTTACCTTTCCCTGCGGACGGCACCGGTTTCGCACCGCGTGAAACCGGGCGCATCACCTTTGTTTCCGGCGTCCGAACACATCGCCGCCGGCCGCCAACAACGGTTGTTTAGCAAAGGCCGTGCCTGGGCGCGCATGAAACGCTCCAAGGCCTCCCCCCAAAAAATTGGCGTAATTGAATTTCTGGAATTGCATCCTGATTGGCAAATCAATTAGATTAGCCCCCTTGAGAAAGATCACCCCGTGGCCGCGCCGTTGACGGCACGGTGTGTCGTGGCAGGGTTTCCGTCCTTCCAAGGGTGGTGTTTATGTGCGGCGTCGTTCTTTCTCCGGAATTGAATGAAACGCGAAGCGCCGCCGTCCGGCGCGGGGCGGGCGAAGAGTCAAACAACAGGATTCAAGGAGCGAGCAGTCATGGAAAAGTCCCCAGTGATTAAGTTTTTTAACGGCGAAAACATCCCGGTTGAGCTGCACAAGGTGCGCATGGTGCAGAAGCTGTACCTCAACCCCATCGAGGAGCGCCTGGAGGCCATCAAGGAGGCCGGCTACAACTCGTTCCTGCTGAGCACGCGCAACGTTTTCCTGGACATGCTCACCGACAGCGGCACGAACGCCATGAGCGACCAGCAGATATCGTCCATGCTGGTGGCGGACGACGCCTACGCCGGCTCGCAGAGTTTCGAGCGGCTCCAGGCGGCGGTGGAGGAGGTGTTCGGCCTGAAGTATTTCCTGCCGGTGCACCAGGGCCGCGCGGCGGAGCACATCGTGTTCCAGGCCTTCGTGAAGCCGGGCGACATCATCCCGATGAACTACCACTTCACCACGACCAAGGCCCACATCGAAATCCCGGGCGGCACCATCCTCGAGATTTACCGCGACGACGCCGTGCAGATCAAGAGCACCGTCCCCTTCAAGGGCAACATCGACATTGACAAGCTGAAGGCCGTCATCGCGCAGCACGGCGCCGAGCATGTCCCGCTTGTGCGCATGGAGGCGTCCACCAACCTCATCGGCGGGCAGCCCTTCTCCATCGCGAACATGCGCGAGGTGCGGGCCATATGCGACCAGCACAACATCCCGCTCGTGATGGACGCCAGCCTCATCGGCGAGAACGCTTACTTCGTGAAGCAGCGCGAGGACGAGTTCAAAAACACGTCCATCAAGGACATCCTCCTGACCATGTGCGGCCTCGCCGACATCGTCTACTTCTCCAGCCGCAAGGTCAGCTCGACCCGCGGCGGCGGCATCGGCTCCAGCAACATCAAGTACTTTGACAAGCTGAAGGACCTGGTCATCCTGTACGAGGGCTTCCTCACCTACGGCGGCATGTCCGTCCGCGAGATTGAGGCCATGGCCGTCGGCCTGCGCGAAACCCAGGACGAGACCGTCATCAGCCAGTCCCCCTCCTTCATCAAGTACCTCGTGGAAACGCTGGACGCGGCGGGCGTGCCCGTGGTGACGCCCCCCGGCGCGCTCGGCTGCCATGTGGACGCCATGGGCTTCCTGCCCCACGTGCCGCAGACCGAATACCCGGCCGGCGCGCTGGTCGCGGCGTTCTACCTGATTTCCGGCGTGCGCGGCATGGAGCGCGGCACCGTGTCCAGCGTGCGCAACCCCGACGGCACCGACCTGCTGGCCGATCTGGAGCTGATGCGCCTCGCCCTGCCCCGCCGCGTCTTCACCCTCTCCCAGGTCAAGTACGTCGCGGACCGGCTCATCTGGCTGTTCAAGAACCGCGACCTCGTCGGCGGTCTCCGCTTCTACTATGAGCCGAAGATCCTCCGCTTCTTCATGGGCAAGATGGAGCCCACCTCCCCGTGGCCCGAAAAGCTCATCGCCAAGTTCCGCGAGGACTTCGGCGACAGCCTGTAACACCCCGCGCAGACAACAGGCCCCCGCAGCCGGAAACCGGTTGCGGGGGCTTTTGTTTTGTAATTCATGCGCCGCCCGGCGGGGGCAACGCCTCAGCCGTGCGGGTGGATGACCACCTTCATGCCCTCGCGGGATTCCATGGCGGCGAAGGCGTCGTGGATTTGGGACAGGGGGAAGCGGTGGGTGATGAGCGGGTCCACACGCACGATGCCGCGCGCGATGAGCTCCACCGCCATCCGGTGGTGGCGCGGGGTGCTGCCGTGGGAGCCGGTGACAAAGCACTCCTTGTAGTGGATGGTGTTTGAGGGGACGGTCATGGGCCGGGCATCCTTGGGCAGGCCGCCGAAGAGGTTAACCACGCCCCGGTGGGCCACCATGTCGATGGCCTGCTCGTGGGTCTCCACGGAGCCGCAGGTGGTGACCACCACGTCGGGCCCCTCGCCGCCGGTCTCCTCCAGGCAGCGGGCCACGATGTCCTCCGCGGAGGAGTCAATGTACACGTCCGCGCCGTAGGTCTTCGCCAGCTCCATGCGGCGGCGGCTGCGCTGCACGGTGATGACCTTTACCGCGCCCATGGCGCGGGCGAGATCGATCATCATGCAGCCGATGGGGCCGAGGCCGATGATGGCGACGGTCTTGCCGAGGGACATGCCCGCGAGCTCCAGACCGTTCACGGCGCAGGCCAGCGGTTCGGCGAGCGCGGCCTGGTCGAAGGTCATCGCCCCGCCGAAGGGGGTGACGGGACCCTCCGCCAGCAGCAGCGGCGTGAGTTCCATGTACTGGGTGAAGGCGCCGGGGATCTGGTAGCCCACGGCATAGTTGACGGAACAGTTGTTGCCCTTGCCGTCGCGGCACCAGCGGCACTGGCCGCAGGGCACGTCCGCGCCCAGGGCCACGCGGTCGCCCTCGCGGACGCGGGTGACATTCGCGCCTGTTTTCACCACGACACCCGAGGCCTCATGGCCCATGACGGCGGGATAGGCCACGCGCGGGTTCCCGTGGTGCAGGATGCGGACGTCGGAACCGCATATCGCCACTGACTCCACCTTGAGCAGGGCCGAATCAGGACCGATCTCCGGCGTTTCCGCCTCCACCAGGGCCAGTCTGTCAATACCCTCAACAACCGCCTTGATCATTCAAGCAATCCTTCAGGTTAAAACCACAGGCGACCTATTTCGCCTGCTCGAACTGCAACTCGTATTTCCCGTCCGCCGCGGGGAAGACCACCCATTTGTCGTCGGCGGCATAACGCACCTTGCCGCCGCCCGCCTTCACGGATTTCACCTTCCAGCCCGGGGTCAGCGCGACATACGCCTGGGTGTCGCCGTCCAGGGGTGCGGCCACAGTGCAGGTCAGCACGCCCTTGTCGCCGTTCCATGACAGCTCAGTGACCTTGTCCAGCCCGAAGGTATAGCCCTTGGAAACGCCCATAAAGGTCGGGCGCTCCAGCTTCGGGCAGAGCCCGTAGGTCGTGAACCGGGCGGACGGGGGAATCTCACCGTTTTCGGGCACCACCACCTTGCCGCCCTCGGGCCGCCACGCAAAGAGCGCCGTCTCGTTGTCGCCGGCCTCAACACTGCCGCACTTCCACGCGGGCGCGCCGGAAAAGGCGAGCAGGCTGGAGCCCATGGAACCCACCGCCGGGGAGTGCAGCTTCACGGACCAAAGCAGCGGGCTCTGCAGATGCGCGTCCTGGGCCTTGCCCTTGATCACTGGCGCCTTGAGCGCCTCCGCCAGTTTGGCCCGGCCCCCGGACGCGGGACGGCCCAGCACCTCAACCGGCCCCTGCCAAAGGCGGATGGCGGCCATCGTCTCCTCGTCCAGCGCGGACAGGCCGTCCGCCTGGAAACGCACCGGCGCGAGCGCCACCCCGTAGGTGGACATGCGGCTGCCCGCGGCGGCGGCCTCAAGCCAGGCGTCCCGCTCCGCCTTCAGCGTGGTCGCGGCGGCGGGGTACACGGCGGCCTTGCCCGCCGCGGCGGCGCACACCGCGCCGATGGCGCGCCAGTCCGCCTCCATCCGCGAGACGCCAAACTGCGCCAGCACCTCGTCCGGAACGCCGGAGGGCTCCACCACCACAAAACCAAATCCCCCGCCAACCAGCCCGGCCATGCGCTTGCGGATGAACTCCGCGCCCTCGGGGGTGGCAGGATTCGCCCAGGTCCGGCCGTCGGCCGACTTGGCGGTGAACGCGCCGCCGCCGTCAACACACAGGGGGTCCACCGTGATGCCCGGCGTGCCCCCCTGGTTCCTCAGCTCCCTGGCGGCCTTGCCGATATCCTTGGGGTAGCGCGGCGCCGCACCCTCCAGCGAACCCGGCCTGCCCTCCCAATGGGACGGAATCAGCGCGTGAAAAATACCGTTCGCCATGGCGTCCTGCGCCAGGGCCTTCAGCGCGGCGAAGTCCTCAGTGTCCGGCACGGTCACCCAGGCGCGGGGGCCGTTTTCGGGCTTGGCGGGCCATTTAAGGCTGTTCATCGCCCATGAATACTGCAGGTCCTGCTGGGCGGAAATCCGGCCGTAGGTCACCCACACGGGGTCTGCGGCCAGCGTTTCGCCGGGCTGGAGCACCAAACCGGGGGCGTAGTCGCACACAATGCTCCCCTGCCACGCACCGCCCGAGGACTGGAGGTCCACACCGGACCGCGAGCGGCCCGAGGGCAGCACGCCAAAACCGAAGTCAAAACCCTTCACCGGGTCATGGAAAAGCACATTGGCGGGCGGCGCATCCTTTGCGAACACGGGGAACCCACCCCGCACCTCAATGAAGCGGCGGCGCACCTGGGTGTCGGCGGAAAGTCCCGAAATGGAGCCGGGACCGAAGGCGGCGCACACGACCTTTTTCACGGTGACGGGTGAGGGCGAATCGTTGCGCAGGGTGATGTTCATGCTCAGGAAGGGCCACTGCTCAAAGGTGTCGAAGCGGTGGTTCACGGAAAGCCCGTCCACCGGGGCGAACTGGACCGAATAATGGGTGCCGCCGCCCAGCGCCTCCTCCGAGGTGTACTTGTCCCGGCTCATCACCGTTTCCCTGCGGCCCAGCTCGTCATGCCGCAACACCCGGCCGTCGCCCAGTTCGATTGAAAAACCCACATCCCTCACCAGCACCTCCGGGTTCTGAATGTCCACCACCTCGCTCTTTACCCGGATGCGCCATTCGGCGTTCACCTTGCAATAGTCCACATGCAGATTGCCCTCGGTGTAGGTGTAGTGCTCGCGGAGCGACCAGGGCAGTTTGTCCGGCGCGGCCTCCTCGGCCTTTTTCGGGGCCGCGGCCTTCTTTTTCGGGGTGGGGGATTTTTTCTTCTCCGCGCCAAAAACGGGCGTCACCGGCAGCGCCAGCGCCGCCAGCACCGTCAAGGCCAAAAAAAGAAACAGGGCATTTCCACGCTTCCGCATGATTTTTCTCCGGAGTTGCAGCTTCAAGGAATGGTTGTTTCGTGGGTTAACACCCGAAACAGGCCCGTGATGCCCGTTATTACGTGGTATCACCGGCGGAATTATACACAAGCCACCGGCACAATTGCTCCACCAACCCTCACCCACAAAAAAATCAAACGCTTGACTTAAACAAATGTTTGATGTATGCTGTCGCTGGTTTTTCCAGCAATGTGTTGAGAACCCCGTGCCTTGGCAGTGAAACGTTCCGACACACAGGAGGCCCGTCATGACAAAACCAGCCCTTACCGGAACAAAACTGGCCCTTTTGGAGGCGGCGGGGGAATTGTTCGCGGAGCACGGGTTGGAGGGGACAAGCATCCGGGCGATTGCGGAAAAAGCGCAGGCCAACATCGCCGCGGTCAATTACCACTTCGGCACCAAGGAAAACCTGTACACGGAGGCGTTGCGGCATGTCGCGACCTGTGCGCCCGTCATTCCTCCGGAAGTATTCTTGGCCCGCCTCAGGGGGGGCGGTGTGGAAAACAGTCCCGAGGCGGTCATTCGGGACCTTGTGCAGGACAGGGTCAGCAATTACCTGTCGAAAAAAAGCCCCGAATGGCACACAAAGCTGTTGATGCGGAGCCTGCTGGAGCCGAACCAGGCGCTTGAGCAGCTCATACAGCAAATTTTCACCCCCGATCAGGACGGGCTGATGGAGCTTGTCCTCGAAATCAACCCAAAATTAAGCCCATCGCAGGCGCGCATACTGGTTTTCTCAATGATTGGCCAGTGCGTCTTTTATGTGTTCGCCAAAGCACCCATTCTGATTCTGCTGAAAAAGGAAGGGTATGACGACGCGTTCACAAGGGAAATCGGTGAAACCGTGTCCCGGATCATGATGTCCGCCCTGTATTCATTCCCCTGAGCACAACCACGCGAACCCACCCCCAACCACGCCCGAGGCATCCATATGAACCTGTTGAAAAGCATCATAAAAAACATTCTGACGCTCCTTGTGCTGGCCGGACTGGTCTGGCTCGGCTATAAGTCCTTTGCCGGGGGCGAGAAAAAGCGGGACGAGGCGGCGGCGGTGGAAAAAGTGGCCGTCCCCGTGGCCATGGTTCCCGCCGAAAAACGCGACTTTGAGGATCATGTGCTGGTCCAGGGCAATGTGCGCGCCAAGAATTTCGCCATGGTGGGCCCGGTCATCGGCGGCACGATAGAGGCCATCCACGTCAGCGAGGGGGATTCCGTTGTTGCCGGTGAGACAAAACTCTTCGAGGTGGACTCGGTGACCCTGACGAAGGCTTTGGAGGTGCGGCGGCAGGATCTGGCCGTGGCCATGAACGCCCGCCTCCAGAAGGAGGCAAGCCTGGAGCAGGTGCAGGCGGATTTCCACAAGGCGGAGGTGGATCTGCGGCGCTACGAACTCCTTTACGAGGACAATGTGGTCTCCATAGACGTGCTGGAGCAGCAGCAGTCGCGCCACAAGCAGCTCAAGGCGGCCATCCGCCTTTCAGAATCGGTGGTGCAGCTGGGCGTGGAGCAGGAAAAACAGGCGGCCATCGCCGTGGAAATCGCCGAAAAGAACCTGCGGGACGCGGTCACCGTGGCCCCCATCAGCGGCCTGGTCACGGCCAAACTGGCCGAGGTGGGGGAGATGGGCAGCGCCGGAACCCCCGTGCTCCGCATTGAGGATCCCTCGGAACTTGAGGTGACGGCGTTCCTTCCGGCGCAGTACTACGACCGGGTGCGGGAGGGTGAAACAACCGCGCGAATCAGCGTGTACGGCATTGACGCGGGGACGCTTCCGGTGACCTACAAGAGCCCGGCAATCAACCCGAAACTGCGCTCCTTTGAGGTCCGCCTGGCACTTCCCGCGCCGCCGGCCGGCGTGGCCACCGGTGCCATCGGCGAGCTTGCCCTGGTGCTGGAGCGCCGCTCCGGTGTTGCCGTGCCCTCCGCCGCGGTGGTGACCAGGGACATGAAAAAACTGGTGTTCACCGTGGAAAACGACACCGCCAGGTCCCTTGAGGTGAAAACCGGCCTTGAAAACGGCGGCTGGATCGAAATCATGTCCGGCGTGGCGGAGGCGACCCCGGTGGTGACCATGGGCCAGACGCTGATAGAGGACGGCGGCCCGGTCAAGCCGCAGAGCGGGGTGAAGTAATGTTTCTTTCAAACGCCTCCATACGCCGCCCGGTGGCGATGGCCTCCCTGCTGATCGGCCTCTCCTTCCTGGGCTTCAACGCCTACCGCACCATCCAGCTCGAGTTTCTGCCCAAGCTGGACATCCCCTACGTGACGGTTGTCACGGTCTATCCGGGCGGCAGCCCGGAGGAAATCGAGACGGACATCGCCAAGCGCATCGAGGACGTGGTCATCTCCATCGAGGGGCTCAAGCACATCACCTCCATCGCGATGGAGGACATGTGCCAGACCACGCTTGAGTTCACCAAGGAGGTGGATCTGGACATCGCCGCGAACGATGTGCGCGAGAAGATCGACCTGATCATGAACGACTTCCCCCTCGGCACGGAGAAGCCGAAGGTGCTGAAGTTTGACGTGAACGCGCTGCCCGTGGTGACCATGGCGCTCACCGGCGAGGCCCCCGTGGAGGAGCTCTACGACTACGCCGACAACCAGCTCCGCGACCGCCTCTCCACCATCGGAGGAGTGGCGGAGGTGCAGTTGATCGGCGGCGCGAAGCGTGAGGTGCACGTGCTCCTGGACCGGGAAAAGCTGGCCGCGCGGGGCCTTGCGAGCACCCAGGTGGTGGAGGCGCTCCAGCGCGGCATGCGCACCATCCCCTCGGGCAAGGTGCGCGAGGAGGGCTCCGAGTATGTGGTGAAATACGACGCCGAATACAAGAGCGTGGGGGAAATCGGCGGCCTTGAGCTGGTGAACGAAAACGGCGCGCGCACCTACCTGCGCGACATTGCGCGGGTGGAGATGACCACCGAGGAGGTCCGGCAGAATTCGGACCTGGACGGGAAGCCCGCCATCACGGTCAAGGTGGTGAAAAAGTCGGACGCCAACGCGGTGGAGGTGGTCAACGAGGTGCGCGGCCGGCTTGCGGAGCTCCGCGCCGCGCTCCCCGGCGGGATGCGCCTCGAGTGGATATCCGACGACGGCGTGTTCATCCAGGCCGCGGCGGACAGCGCCACGAGCAACATCCTGCAGGGCGTGCTGCTGACGGCGCTCATCCTCTTCCTGTTCCTCTACAACGTGCGCACCACCATCATCGTCGGCGTGACGATGCCGCTCACCATCGTCATCGGCCTGTTCTTCATGGCGCTCATCGGCTACACGCTGAACATGTCCACCCTGCTGGCCATCGGCCTGTCGGTGGGCATACTCGTGACGAATTCCATCGTGGTGCTGGAAAGCATCCTCACCCGTTTCCAGGAGACCAACGACCCGGTCCGGGCGTCGCGCGTCGGCGCTTCGGAGGTGGGCATCGCGGTGCTGGCCAGCGCGGGCACAAACGTGGTGGTGCTGTTTCCCATCGCCATGATGCGCTCCCAGGTGGGCGCGTTCTTCGCCCCCTTCGCCTGGTCCATGGTCATCATGACCCTCTCCTCGCTCTTCATCTCCTTCACCCTCACCCCGCTCCTCTGTTCGGTGTTCCTGAAGCCCGTGGACAAGTCGCGGCGGACGCTGCTGTCCGCGGCGGAGGGGGTGTGGAACGCCGTTTTCGACCGGTGCACCGGCGTCTTCGTGTGGCTGCTCCGCTTTTTCGAGCACAACCGCCCCGCGGCGGCGGTGTTCATGGTCTTCACCTTCCTGGTGCTGGCGCACGCCTTCAAGCTCGCGGGGGGGCTGGGTTTCAATTTCTTCCCCGACTCGGACCGGGGCAACGTCTTCGTCAAGCTGGAGTATCCGACGCGGTACGACCTGGCGAACACCACCAGGCGGGTGCGCGAGGTGCAGGACCGGCTCCGGGACGTTCCGGGACTGAAACACACCCTGACCACCATCGGCAAGGTGGAAGGCATGGTGGGCCAGTCCTCGGAGGGCGTATACCTTGCCCAGCTCCTGCTCTGCTTCCCCCAGCGCGACGAGCGCCCCGAGGAGATTGACTTCTTTTTGGACGAGGTGCGCAGGCGCATGGAGGGCTACACCGACGCCATTGTGACCATCACGACCCCGTCCACCATCGGCGGCCAGGGCGCCGACATCGAGGTGGAAATCGCGGGCGACGACCTGAACCGTCTTGACAACCTGGCCCTCGCCCTCCAAAAAGTGCTGAAGGACCGGGCCGGCTTTGTGGATCCCGACACAAACGTGCGCGTGGGCAAGCCGGAACTGCGCGTCACCCCCGCGCGGCCGGTGCTCTCCGATCTCGGCATCCCCGCAACGGGCGTGGGCATGATGCTCCGCGCGAACCTGGAGGGCTTGGAGGCGGGCGTCTACAAGGAGGGCGCGCGCAACTATGACATTGTGGTCAAGCTCGACGAAATCCCAGGCAAGGACCAGGTGAGGGAATTCCTCTTTCCCGGCCCCCCCGGCCAGCCGCTGCTGATGACCAACCTGGGCGACATCAGGGAGGGCGTGGCCCCGGTGAAGATCCTGCGCAAGGACAAGATGCGCATTTCCAAGTTGTACATCAACCGCGCGCCGGAAAAACCGCTCGGCGACGCCGTGGCCGAAATCCAGCAAATCCTCCAGACGGAGGTTCCCCTGCCCGCGGGGTACAAGGTCATGTTCCCGGGCGAGTATGAGATGATGGGCGAGGCGGGCGTTGCCTTCGCGGAGGCGGGGCTGATCGCCATCATCCTGGTCTACCTGACCCTTGCCGCGATCATGGAGTCGTTCCTGCGCCCGTTCATCATCCTGCTCACCCTGCCCCTCGGCCTTGTGGGGGTAATCTGGTCGCTATGGATCACCGGGGAAACCTTCACCATGATGGTCATGCTCGGCGTGGTCATGCTCATCGGCATCGTGGTGAACAACGCCATCCTCATCATGGACTCGGTGGGGGTGCACCGGTCAAAGGGAATGACCCCGCACGAGGCGATGATTCTTTCCGCGCGGGAGCAGTTCCGGCCCATTGTGATGATCACCGCCGCCGCCATCCTCGGCATGCTCCCGCTGGCGCTGGACAAGGGCATCGGCGCGGAGCCCCGCACCGGCATCGGCATCGCGTCCGTGGGCGGCATCGCCATATCCGCCGTGATGACCCTGCTGGTCATCCCCATCACCTATTCGTTCTTCACCCGGGACCGCGCAAAGGGAAAAAACACGGCGGCTCCCGGGGCGTCCGAGGAATAAGCAAACAAAAACAAACGCGGCCCGGCTGTCCTTTTCAGACGCCGGGCCGCGCATTTTTCCTGAAGTCCTATTCAGCGCGGGCGGGCACCTGGGCGACAAGCTCCTTGATCTGGTCGCAGGGGACCACTATCGCCAAGATGTTTTCGCCCGAGTCGTCATCCCCGGAGTTGACCGCGCGGAAGGCGCCAATGCCCACAAAACGGTTGTCCAGGGTGAACACCGGGGAGCACACCACCTGGCGCGCCCGGTGCTCGCCGAGAATGTAGAACCGCCGCGGCTTCTCCACCACCCCCTCCACACGGTCAAGGAAGCCGATGTGGGTGCGCTGCGCCACCGCGCCAAGCTGCCCCACCACCACCACCGGATCAAACATCTCCGGCTGGCCGGCCGTTTCCAGGTTGACAAAGGGGAAGGGCTGTTCGGGCTTGGCCGTGGGCCGGATGAAGGCCAAATCCAGATCCTTGTCCCGGAGCACGACCTCCGCGTCGATTTCCCTGCCGTCGGCGGCCAGCATCTTCAGCGAATTGAGCTTGGTGCTAAACCCCTCGGACATGTCCCGGAAGCTCTCTATCAGCGCCGTGGGATCCACGGC
>JBHEKP010000311.1:0-8366 GCA_041859375.1 Candidatus Hydrogenedentales bacterium
CGCGCTCTTCCCCGCCATCGTCGAGCTTCACGCCACGGCGGGCCTGTCCTACGCGCTCACGGAAAACTCCGACATCCATGTCGCCTACAAGCACGCCTTTGGTAACGAACTCACCGACAGCGGAAAGGGCGACATCTTCTCGTTCGTCGGCCGCGGCACCGACATCTACCTGGAGGAGGACAGCGTGACCGTAGAGTACTCCTATAAGTTCTAAATTTCACCGAATTTCGGGGCCGTCCGTCCTTGCACGGGCGGCCTTTTTCTTTGCACCCGCGCGGTGCGACGGCTAGAATGGTGCCGCCGCGCCGAACGAGCCAACCCGGCGCGCCGGATTCACCCATCATGGTCAAGCGCATTATCAAGTGGTTTTTCCTGGCGGTGCTCGCCGTGGCGCTCACCGTCGCCTCGGTGGTGTTTGGCATTTACGCCTACGCCCGCTCCATCGTGCACGCCACCCCGGGCCGCATGCCCGTGCCCGTCGCACCGGGCCTGCTGGGCGAGGAGGTGAACGTGTTTTCCGCCACCGGCGGCTGGCCCTGGATGTGCGGGCATGACACCCCCGCCGCCTGCGTGCCCTTCGGCATGGTACGGCTCGGCCCCGACACGAGGACGCTGCTGGTGGACCAGACCGGCGTGAACCGTTCCGGCTATTACTACAACGACAACAAGCTCATCGGTTTCAGCCACACCCGCCTCGTCGGCGCGGACGCCCAGGAGGGCGGCGTCTTCCGCATCTTCCCCACCGTGCCGTCGCGGCTTGAAAAGGCCATGGGCAAGGACCGCTTCACCCGTTTTTCGCACGACAAGGAAACCGCCTTCCCCGGCTATTACGCCGTGCTGCTGCCAAAAGAGCAAATTCTGGCGGAACTCACCGCCACCACGCGCGCCGGCGTCCACCGTTACACCTTCAAAAACGGCGAGGCACCCCACCTGCTGCTGGATGCGACCAGCTGCATCGGGGACAAGCGTGTCGAGAACGGAGTCCTTTCCATCAACCCGGGGAAAAGCGAGGTGGAGGGTTCCGCGCGCCTCTATGGCTCCTTTTCAGGGCGTTATGACGGATTGGATGTTTATTTCGCCGCCCGGTTCAGCCGCCCCTTTGCCTCCTTTGCCACCTGGAACGGCGGCAAATGGTCCGCCGCGCCTTCCGCCGCGGGGAATGACATCGGCGCGGACTTGTCCTTCGCCCCCGACGGGAAGGAAACCACCGTCGAGGTGCGGCTGGCAATCTCCTATGTGAGCCTGGGCAACGCGCGCCTCAACCTGGAGGCCGAGGCGGCCGGCAAAAGTTTTGAGGACGTCTACGCCGCCGCGCGGGACGCGTGGGAGCAGCGCCTCTCCGCCATCCGCGTGCAGGGCGGCACGAAAGAACGGCGGCGCGTGTTCCACACCGCCCTCTACCGCGCCTTCCAGATGCCCACCATCTTCACCGACGTGAACGGCGAGTACATCGGTTTTGACCGGGCCGTCCGCAAGGCGGAGGGGTTCACCTATTACACCGACTTCTCCCTGTGGGACACTTTCCGCACCGTCCATCCCCTTTACAGCCTCATCGCCCGGAAAGAGCACCGCGACATGATGATGTCGCTGGTGGAAATGGCCAAGGCCGGGGGGGCGTTTCCCCGCTGGCCCTCCGGATGCGGCTACACCAACTGCATGTTCGGCACCCCCGCGGACATCGCCGTCACCGAGGCATGGCTCAAGGGCGTCCGCGGCTTTGACATCCAGACCGCCTACCAGTCCATGCGCCAGGTGGCCATGACCGGGCCGCCGGAGGGTTGCCGTTTCGGCGGCCGGGGCGGGCTGGAGCACTATCTCAGGAGCGAATACTGCCCCACGGACAAGATGAACAAGTCCGTTTCCGCCACCCTGGAATACACCTACGCCGACCACTCCCTCTCCCTGCTGGCGAAGGAACTCGGCTTCAACGACGACGCGGCCCTGTTTGACCGGCGTTCCCGCTGGTACCGCAACACATGGAACCCCGCCACCCAGTTTTTTCAGCCCCGCGACACCGCCGGCAACTTTTCCACCGCCTTTGATCCGCTCATCCTGAGCTATGTGGACTTTGACCAGAAATTCACCAAAGACTTCGTCGAGGGCAGCGCCATGCAGTGGCGCTGGTCCGTGCCTTTCGACCCGGAGGGGCTCGTGGGGCTCTTCAAAAACCCCGATTTCTTCGTGTCGGAGCTGGAAAACTACATGAAAAACGCCACCCCCACCGTGGGCGAATGGAATCCCGGCCCCCATTACTGGCACGGCAACGAGCCCTACATCCACGCACCCTACCTCTTCAACGCGGCGGGACGCCCCGACCTCACCCAAAAATGGGTGCGCTGGATTCTCGACACCAAATACAAGGACACCTACTACGGGCTGGACGGCAACAACGACGGCGGCACCCTCTCCTCGTGGTACGTCTTCAGCGCGCTCGGCTTCTACCCCCTCGCGGGAAGCGCCCGCTATGAACTCGGCGCGCCCCTCTTCGAAAAGGCCGATGTGCTCATTGACGGCAAAACACTCACCATCGAGGCCGCCAATTACGGCGACAACAACGCCCTGGCCGCCTCCGTCAGCCTCAACGGCGCGCCCCTGGCCGCCACCCATTTCACCCATGACCAAATCGCCGGGGGCGGCATTCTCCGCTTTGACATGTCACCGGCGCCCCGCCCGTAAAACTTCATCCACACAGCCGTCATTGGACACCACACCACCGGTTGCGGTATCCTTTCTCATCCCCCGCAGGCCGCCGGGGCCGGGGCATATCCGCGCGGCGCGCCGCAACCAAGGATTTTTTAGCCATGACCGCCAAACGAGAAGTGATCCTTTCGGGCATCCGCCCCACGGGCCGCCTGCATTACGGCAATTATTTCGGCGCCATCCGCCATTTCCTGCGCCTCCAGGAGCAGGACGCGGCCACGTGCTACTACTTCATCGCCGACTACCACGCGCTCACGACGATTTCGGAGCGGACGGACATCTACAACAACACCCTGAACATGCTCCGCACCTATGTGGCCTGCGGCCTGGACCCCTTCAAGTCGGTCATTTACCGCCAGAGCGACCTGCCCTGCACGGCGGAGCTTTCCCTGCTGCTCGGCATGATCACCAACATCGGCTTTCTGGAGCGGGGCACCACCTACAAGGACAAGCTGACGCGGCTTCAGGAGGATCCGAAGTCGGAGGGCAACCCCCTTTCCTTCGGCCTGCTCGGCTACCCCGTTCTCATGGCGGCGGACATACTCATCGTGAAGGCGGACATCGTCCCCGTGGGCGACGACCAGCGACAGCACCTGGAGATGGCCATTGACATGGCCACCCGCTTCAACAGCCGCTTCGGCGAGACCCTGCACATTCCGCGCCCCATCTCCCGCGACGCCCTGCGACTCCCCGGCCTGGACGGCTCCGCGAAAATGGGCAAGAGCGAGAACAACACGCTGGATCTGCTGGACGACCCGGACACGGTGCTGCGCAAGATCAAGTCCGTGCCCACCACCACGGAGCCGGCCCCGCTGGAAACCGACAGCAACGATCCCGACATGGTCATCCCCCGCATGCCCGCCGGCGTGGGCGTGCTGTACCGCCTCCTTTCGCTGCTCGCCCCGGAGGAGGTCTACCTCGAATACCTGGACCAGTACAGGAAGGGCGGGAAATTCTACGGCAGCCTGAAAAAGACGGCGGCGGAGTACGCCTCCGCCTTCAACGCCCCGATTATTGAAAAGTACAACGATCCGTCGAACACCCCGGCGGCGGTGGAGGAGTTCCTCCGCGAAAACGCGCGCCGGGTGACCCCCGTGGCGCTGGAAACGGTGGAGGCCTGCCGCGCCGCCATCGGCATCGGACGCTCCCTTCACCGGGGATAGCGCCCGCGGTGCGGCCGGGTGTGCGGCGTGGTAAACTTGTTGAACCTGTGAGCAAACCGTCCCGGCGGGTTTTTTCCCATGCGCATGCTGTACGCCAAACTGATGAAACGCCTCAAGCGGTCGACGCCCAACGCCGACCTTGAGGTGGTGCGCAAGGCCTACCGCATGGCGGACAAGGCCCACCAGGGCCAGTTGCGCGCGTCGGGCGACCCCTATATCTTCCACAGTCTCAACGTGGCCCTCATCATGGCCAACCTTGGCCTGGACCCGGTCACCTGCGCCGCGGGCCTGCTCCATGACGTAATTGAGGACACCGCCGTCACCCGGGAGGAGCTGCGCCTCCAGTTCGGCGAGGAAGTCGCCCGCATCGTGGACGGCGTGACCAAAATCAGCAACCTCAACTTCCACGACGACCGCATGACGCTGGAGATGAAACAGGCCCAGAACATCCGCAAGATGCTTGTGGCCACCGCCAAGGACCTGCGGGTGATCATGATCAAGCTGGCAGACCGCCTGCACAACATGCGCACCCTCGAATTCCTGGACCCGGCCAAGCGCGAGCGCATCTCCCGGGAGACCCTGGACATCTACGCGCCGCTGGCGCACCGGCTCGGCATTTCCAGCTGGCGCTGGGAGCTGGAGGATCACGCCTTCCACCACCTCATGCCCGACATGTACAAGGAAATCGCGGGCAAGGTGGCCATGAAGCGGCGCGAGCGCGAAGCGGCGCTGGCGGAGGCCATCGCCGTCCTCGAAACGCGCCTCGTCGAGGCGGAAATCGCGGCGCGCGTCATCGGCAGGCCCAAGCACCTCTACAGCATCTACGAGAAGATGACCCGCCAGGGCAAGGGCTTCAGCCAGGTCATGGACACCCTCGGCATCCGCATCATCACCCAGACCGAGGCCGGCTGCTACAACGCGCTGGGCGTCATCCACAACCTCTGGACGCCCATCCCCGGGCGGCTCAAAGACTACATCGCCATGCCCAAGCTGAACATGTACCAGGCCATCCACACCACGGTCATGTGCGAGGGCAACGCCATGGAGGTGCAGATCCGCTCGGAGGAGATGGACCGGGTCGCCCGCGAGGGCGTCGCGGCGCACTGGCGCTACAAGGAGGGCGGCGCGGCCGACGACAAGCTCGACAGCCAGATTGCCTGGCTGCGCAAGATGTACGAGTGGCTCAAGGACGCCAGCGGCCAGGACGGCCTCATGGACAGCATGCGCCAGGACTTCAACTCCTCCTTCATCTATGTCTTCACCCCCCAGGGTGACGTGAAGGAGCTGCCCCAGGGGGCCACCCCCCTCGACTTCGCCTACCTGATCCACTCCCATGTGGGCCACCACTGCTTCGGCGCGCGCGTCAACAACCACATGGTCTCCCTGCGCTACAACCTCCAGACCGGCGATCAGGTGGAAATCCTCACCTCGAAGAACCAGGAACCCCACCGCGACTGGCTCGACGTCGTGGTGACGGGCAGGGCCCGCACCCGCATCCGGCAGCGGCTCCGCGAACTGGGCGAACTGGCCCCGGCCGAGGAGGCCAAGCCCGCCCCGGAAAACCGGCCGCGCCCGGCGCACCACCCCGGCCGCATGCTTCAAAGGCAGGAGGAGGTGCGCGAGGTGGACGATGCCACCCGCCTAAAGCTCATCCGCATTGAGGGCATCAAGGGGATGCAGGTGCAGTTCGCAAAATGCTGCAATCCCATGCCCGGCCACGTCATCGTGGGTTATGTGACAAAAACCCCCGGCATTTCGGTTCACCGCGCCGACTGCAAAAGCTTCCAGCGTTCCGCGCGCGACGAGCGCCGCATCGTGGACGCCGCGTGGGAGGGCGAGGGCAACTTCATCGCCAAGGTGCGCGTCGTGTCCCGCCGCCGTCCCAACCTGCTCGCGGACATCACCAACGTGCTGCGCCCCTTCAACATCGACATCCGCAACGCGAGCTTCGACGAGACGGACGACGAGCGCAACCTTTTTGACTTCTCCTTTGAAACACCCGACCACAAGACCATCGAGCGGGTGGTGCGCACGATCCTTACCGTGCCGGGCGTGTCAGAGGCGGTCCAGTCCGATGTCAAGGAACGCAGGGACGGCGAGGACAGGGGGGGCGGTGCCTCCGGCGGAAAGCACCCGCTCAGGGCGGTGAAGTGAGATGGACGGGGACCGTTTCGAACTGGTGTCGGAATACGCGCCCGACGGCGATCAACCCCAGGCCATAACCGAACTCACGGAGGGGCTGCTGGAGGGACGCCGCCACCAGGTGCTCCTCGGCGTCACCGGCTCCGGCAAAACCTTCACCATCGCCAACGTGATTGCCCGGGTGAACCGGCCCACCCTGGTCCTGGCCCACAACAAAATCCTCGCGGCGCAGCTGTACAGCGAGTTCAAGTCCCTCTTTCCCAACAACGCCGTCGAGTATTTCGTCAGTTACTACGACTATTACCAGCCCGAGGCGTACATCCCCACCACCGACACCTACATCGAAAAAGACTCGGCCATCAACGATGAGATTGACAAGATGCGCCACGCGGCCACCCGCGCCGTGCTCACCCGGCGTGACTGCATCGTTGTGGCCAGCGTGTCCTGCATTTACGGAATTGGCTCGCCCGAAACCTACAACGAGCTCCGCCTGGAGCTGGAAACCGGCGCGTTCATCACGCGCGAGAAGCTCATTTCCGGGCTCGTGGCCATGCAGTATGCCAGGAACGACATGGATTTCCACCGCGGCGCCTTCCGTGTGCGCGGTGATATTGTGGACATATTCCCCGCCTACGAGACCGACCGTGCCGTGCGCGTGGAATTCTTCGGCGACGAGGTGGAGAGCCTTTCGGAAATTGACCCGCTGCGCGGTGTGACCCTGCGGAAAACCCGCCGCGCCGCCATTTTCCCCGGCAGCCACTACGCCACCACGCGCGCCTCGCTTGAGCGGGCCGTGATCACCATACGCCACGAGCTGGAGGAGCGTCTCGGTGAGCTGCGCGCCGCCGGGCAGGAGCTTTACGCCCAGCGCCTGGAGCAGCGCACCCGGTACGACCTGGAAATGCTGGAGGAGACGGGATACTGCTCGGGTGTGGAAAACTATTCGCGCCACCTGGACGGTCGCATGCCCGGCGAGCCGCCCGCCACGCTCATCAGTTATTTCCCCGATGATTTCCTGCTGGTGGTGGACGAAAGCCACATGTCCATACCCCAGGTGGGCGCCATGTTCACCGGCGACCGCTCCCGCAAGGACAAGCTTGTGGAGTACGGCTTCCGCCTGCCCTGCGCCAGGGACAACCGGCCGCTCACCTTCGAGGAATTTGAGGGCCGGCTGAACCAGGTCATCTATATAAGCGCCACCCCTGCCCGCCACGAGCTCGAAAAAAGCGGGGGTGTGGTGGTGGAGCAGGTGGTGCGCCCCACGGGCCTGGTGGATCCGCCGGTGGAGGTGCGCCCCGCCGCAAGCCAGGTGGACGACCTCCTCGACGAGGTGCGCGCACGGGCGCAAAAGGGCGAGCGCGTGCTGGTCACCACCCTCACCAAGCGCATGGCCGAAGACCTCACCGACTACTACCGCGAACTGGGCGTGCGCGTGCGCTACATGCACTCCGACGTGGAGACACTGGAACGCATCGAGCTGATTCGGGAACTGCGCCGGGGCGGTTACGACGTGCTGGTGGGAATCAACCTGCTCCGCGAGGGGCTGGACATACCGGAGGTGTCCCTCGTTGCCATCCTGGACGCGGACAAGGAGGGCTATCTCCGCTCCGAGACAAGCCTCATCCAGACCTGCGGCCGCGCCGCGCGCAACCTGAACGGCCGTGTCATCATGTACGCCGATCGGGAAACCGGTTCCATGAAACGCGCCATCGCGGAAATGGACCGCCGCAGGAAAAAGCAGCTCGCCCACAACAAAAAGCACAAAATCACCGCCCGCTCGATTGAAAAGGCCATCCCGCAGCTCCTCAACAGCATCCACGAGCGCGACTATGTCACCGTGCCCCTGGCGGCGGAGGATCCCGAGATTTACCTGCCCTCCGGGGACCTTCAGAAAACTGTCGCAAAATTGCGGAGGAGGATGAAGGAGGAGGCGGACAGGATGAATTTCGAGGAGGCGGCCCGTTACCGGGACCGCATCATCGCCCTGGAACGCCGCATCATTGAGGAAGGGGTGTAGGGGCCGCGCCGGGGATTTTCCGCAGTGCGTCCTCAAACACTGGCAGAATCAGCTCCGCATACAGGGCGTGCCCCTTTGCCGTGAAATGTCCGTCCAACGGAAAATAAAGGCCCGCCTCATCCACATGCTTCCGCATTTCCGGGGTCACAGTGGACCAGGGAATCCCCGCGGCGGCGCATGCCCGCCGTGCAATCTCATCCGGGCCGTCTGTCGAAAGAATCCCTTCCGGATGCTGAAACCCGACCCGTTTAATGCTCTCGTGGACCTCCCGGTTCACATAGACCCCCAGCGGAACGGACAGCGCCATGACCTTCGCGCCGTGCCTTTCGGCAATATTTCGGATG
>JBHEKP010000109.1:0-26506 GCA_041859375.1 Candidatus Hydrogenedentales bacterium
CGCCCTGTCCACCATCGTCCACCGGGACAACTCGGTGTACCTGGGGCGGGCGCTGGCGTCGAAACTGCGCAAGCTCATCCCCCGGCAGCAGTACGAGATCGCGATCCAGGCGGCCATCTCCCGCAAGATCATCGTGCGGGAGACCGTGAAGGCCCTGCGCAAGAACGTCACGGCGAAATGCTACGGCGGCGACATCACCCGCAAGCGCAAGCTCCTCGAAAAGCAGAAGGAGGGCAAGAAGCGCATGAAGCAGGTGGGCACGGTTGAGGTGCCCCAGGAGGCCTTCATGGCGCTGCTGCGCGTCCATGAGGACGACGAGGGCTGACGTGGATCCCAACGCCCAAAGCGAAGCCCCCGAAGAGGCCGCGCCCGAGGCGGCCCGGCCCGGCGCGGTCCGCAGCGCGCTGACCGTCCTGACCGGCCCCTGGACGCGGGGCAACCTGTTGTCCTGGATTGTGCTCATAGCGGCGGTGGCCGTCCTCAAGGGCTGCCTGATGGACCAGTACACCATCCCCTCCGGCTCCATGGAGCCCACCCTGCTGGGGGATCCCCGCTTTTTCCGGGGCGACCGGGTGCTGGTGGACAAGACGGCATTCGGCCTGCGCGTGCCCTTCACAAAGAAATGGCTGGGCACATGGTCCGGGCCGGAGCGCTGGGACATCGTGGTGTTCCAGTCGGTGGAGCCCGACGCAAAACACCCCATCCTCATCAAGCGCGTTGTGGGGCTGCCGGGCGAGGAGGTGGAAATCCGCGACGGCGCCGTGTACATCAACGGCGAAAAGCAGACCCCGCCCGACGCGGGCGGCAGGCCGGTCCGGTACACCAGCGAGTTTGAACTGGACAAGCTGGAGCTCAAGCGGCAGTTTCTGCACCTTGCGAAGATGAACACGCCGGTGCCCATTCTGAATCCGGAGCACCCCCCCGTGCGCGCGCTGTACACGGACATGGACAAGTTTCACGCCCTGGTCTTTGACAAGGACGTGGACGCGCTGGATGACGCCGAGGTGGAGCGGTTGTGCCGGGACGTGAACCCCGCAAACCTGAACACGGTGAAGCATCTTGTCCGCGCCGGGCTGCCGGAACTGGTGTACGGCCTGCGGCCCGAACCGGAATTCCGGCGCGTGCCGGAGGGGCATTACCTGATGCTCGGCGACAACAGCGGCCACAGCCTGGACGGGCGCGTGTACGGCTGGGTGCCCCGGGAGAACCTGGTGGGCCGCACCTTCGCGGTCTGGTGGCCCTGGCCCCGGCGGCGCGACTTCACCGGGTTCAGCGGCACCTGGTGGGGCATGCTCATGCTCTACGGCATTCCGGCCGCCCTGGCGGCCATGGAGATTGCGGGCGTTGTCCGCAGGCGGAAAAACCGCCGGAACGCGGTGTGAGGGGCGGGCGGGCGCGGAATCACGCCGCAGGCGCTTTCACCAGCCGGACTTAATTCCCCAGCAGCCTCCGCTCAATTTCCTCCAGCGTGGCACCCCTGGTTTCGGGCACCTTTTTCCAAACATAGAGGAAGCCCAGCAGGCAGACGAGGGCGTAGCCCCAGAAGGTGCCCGCCGGTCCCAGCCCGCTGTTGAGGTAGGGGAAGGAGAAGGTGAGGGTGAGGCAGCCCATCCACAGGGAGAACACGCCCACAGACATGGCCGCGCCCCGGATGCGGTTGGGGAATATCTCGGAGAGGAGCACCCAGGTGACGGGCGCGAGGGAGCAGCTGTAGAAGGCGATGGCCACCATGACCAGCACGAGCATGTGCAGGCCCCGGCTCTCAAAGTGGTAGCCGAGTCCCATGAGGGCGTAGGTGCCCGCCAGTCCCGCCGAACCCGCCAGCATGAGTATCTTCCGGCCGAAACGGTCCACCAGGGCGATGGCCACAAAGGTGAAGACCAGGTTGGTCACGCCGGTGATGACAATGCTCATCAGCATTTGGGACACGCCGTAGCCCGCCGCCTTGAACACCTCCTCGGCATAGTTGAAGATGACGTTGATGCCGCACCACTGCTGGAAAACCGCCAGCACCACGCCGAGAAGCACGATGCGGGCCATGCGGGGCTCAAACAGCTCCGAAAACCGCACCTTTTCCGTCTCGTTGCGCAGGGTGTCGCCGATTTCCACCAGCGAGGCCTCGGCGTGGGCCGCGCCGCCGATGCTTTCCAGCACCGCGCGGGCCCGGTCCATGCGCCGGTTTTTCGCCAGCCAACGGGGGCTTTCGGGGACGAAAAACATGGCGAGAAAAAACACCGCCGCGGGAAGGGCCTCCGCCCCGAACATCCACCGCCATCCGGTCTGCCCGTTCCAGGAGGCGAGTATCTCCGCCGTGGTGGCGTCGGGCGGCACGGGCCGCGCGATGGCAAGGTTGACGATTTGCGCGAGGAGAATGCCGATGACAATGGTCAACTGGTTGACCGACACGAGGCGGCCCCGGATGAAGGCCGGGGAAACCTCGGCGATGTACATGGGGGAGAGGTTGGACGCCAGGCCGATGGCCACGCCGCCCACAATGCGCCAAATCACGAAACTGGAGAAACTGTCCGCCAGCGCCGTGCCGACGGCTGATGCCAGAAACAACGCCCCCGACGCGACAAGGAGCCGTTTCCGGCCGTAGAGGTCGCTCAGTCCGCCCGACAGCACCGCCCCGGCCAGGCAGCCCGCCAGGGCGCTGCTCATGGCCCAGCCGATTTCGAAGGGGGTGGTCAGGTCGAAGTATTTTTCATAGAAGGGCTTGGCCCCGCCAATCACCACCCAGTCATACCCGAAAAGCAGGCCGCCCATCGCCGCCACAAGGCAAATGGACCAGATGAAGGGCATCCGGTACCGGACGTTGTTTTCAGGGGCGCTCAATGCCGAAGGGGCGGTGGCAGGCTGCATAAACACCTCTTTTCTTACGGTAACCAATAATTATTGCGGCATGAGACTACACAAGGGCGGGGACGGTTTTCCAATCTCAGGCCAAAAACAGGTAATCGCGGTATTCCTCATAGCCCAAGGCGGCGCAGGTGGCCCGGATGTCTTTCCGCGCCCCGGGCGTTCCCACAGTAACCAACAAAAACGCACGTCCGGGCGGCGGGAGTTGCTCCGGGGTTATCACCCGATACCCATGAATCATCCGGCCAATTTTCCGTGGGTTGATGTCCACCACCGCCTCAGGCCGCCAATCACTCCATTCCTTCAGCCATTGTTTTCCCACTTCCCCGGCACCCCATTGATAAATCGTTTTATGCCTTTTTGTGATAGATTCTGACATATAATGACGTTTTATGACGCGAAATGAGTGTTCATTATACCGGTTGTCCCGCATGGACAGGCGGCGGGGGTGTTCCCGCCACTCCAGCACGGGGCATTCGGTTTTGGCGAAGACCACACCCGCCCGCCATGCCCTCAGGACGAGATCGTAGTCCTCAGGCCATCCAAAATCCTGGTACCCGCCGAGTGCGTCATAGACTTCCCGCTTCAGGAAGAAAGTGGGATGGGGGAGGGGGCACTCCACGAAGATCTCCCGGACAATTTCGTCATGAGTGACGAGGGCGTTTATCCACTCCTCATAGCGCCGCCGCCCCGAACCAATCCGCTCCCCGAAGATGCGCACCCGTCCCCCGGCAAATCCGGCTCCGGTGCGTTCCACAAGCGCCACCTGTTCCTCGAAACGGTGGGGGAGGGAAATGTCATCGGCGTCCATCCGCGCCAGCCACCGGCCTTCCGCCAGTTCCGCCGCCCGACGTAACGCCGCCACAATCCCCGCCCTCGGCATGGCCTCCACCCGGATGCGCCCGTCCCCCCGCGCGGTGTCATGGAGCAGGTCCAGGGTGCCGTCATCCGACCCGTCGTCCACCACCACCGCCTCCCAGTCTTCCAGTGTTTGGCTTTGCAGGGAGGCAATTGCCTCCCCCAGAGTCTTGGCCCCGTTATGGACGGGGAGGAGCACCGATATGAGGGGCCGCTTCATGGCTGGGAACCCGCTCCGGTCATTGACTGTTGCGCTTGTAGGTGAAGAGCACGGAGCCGGGCCGGGTGCTGATCTCCACGGGAATCCCCTTGTCCATCAGGTCGCCGCCGGTCATTTCAAAGGGCTTTTCCGGGGTGTCCAGATCGGTCACCGTGTAGCGGGCGGAACGGTCAAGGCCGCGCAGGACAAGGTCGGCGGACCGGTAGATGCTTCCCTCGCGGCGAAACACCTGCACCATGCCCCCGCCAGCCCCGGGCCGGTCAAACTGCCAGCCGATCCAGGCGTTCCCGTCGAGGCTGTACGGCGTGAGGGGATAGAAGTCGCCCGCATAGTTTGGGGCGACCTGTTTCCACTGCGCTGTCAGCCTGCGCAGTTCGTCATAGTTCAGGTCCGTCCGGCGCGCGTCCCACAGGCAGTTCGGGTAGGGGGTCATCATGCTGCGGAAAAGATAGGCGTCCGCCTCCTTCACGCCGGTGCCGTGGAAGGGTATCCAGGGGGAGATTCCGTAGGTGCAGCACTGTGTGCCGACGGGTTCCATGATGTAATCAGAGCGCCACAGGGGCACGGAGCGGCGGAGCGTTTCGAGATCATTGCGGCGGCCGCCGCTGGCACAGGTGTCGATGCGGAGACCGGGTCTGCGCCGGAGCAGTTCGTCCCAGAAGGCGAGGTACCCGGCGACATGGCGCATCTCGGTGATGCCCTGCCGATCCGGCGCGTCGGCGTTGCGCCAGTAATCAAGGGGGTCCATGTTGAAATCCTGCCGGTACAGGTCGACGCCCTGGCTTGTCAGAAGGCTGTCGGTGTGGTCCACAAGCCATTGCCAGGCGTCCGGGTTGCCCAGATCCAGCAGTTTCTGCCCGCCGTCCGCGCCGAGCAGCCATTCGGGATGGGTGTCGTAAAGCCATGTGCCGGGGGTGACGCGCTCCGGTTCAAACCATAGAATCGTTTCGATTCCACGGGCGCGGGCGTGATCCGTGATGGCGCGCAGGCCGTTCGGGAAGCGCTTCGTGTCAACCTCCCAGGTGCCGGTGTTGGGCCAGCCGGAGGCGTTGACATACCAGCCCGCGTCCATCCACCAGTAATCAATGGGGATGCGCTCCTCCACATAGCGGTCAATGAACGCAAACTGGCTGGCCTCGTCGGCGGTGACCATTTCGCCGAAGAAATGGGAGGAGCATCCGGCGAGGTGGGTGGGGCGGAGCCGGCCACCGGGGCGGGGCACATTGTGCGCGATCATCCATCGCCGCCAGGTGTTCTGTGAATCCACGCGGTCGCCCTTCCAGAACTGGAGCACGATGAGGGGGGTGCGCGCCTCCTCGCCGGGATGGAGCGTGAAATGGGTCAGTTCCTGGCCCGCCGCCACATGCAGTCCCGCGCCGCCGTCGCGGGTGAAGGTCGCCTGCCACTGGCCGGGCCACCCAACCACGGCGATAACGCCTTCACCGGGCCATTCGATGTTGAAATAGGGGAAGTCGCCGTTGCTGCCGCGGCCGCCCGCCGCGGCGAGCCGCTTTGACTCCTTCGCCTTCAGGACGGACGCATGGGGCTCGTAGTCGTTCGGCGCGCAGATGCTTCCCGTGTGGTGGTGCAGGGTGAACTCGCCCGGACGGGCGAATCGGGCGTAGACCCCGTCGTCGAGGCGGTTGAAACTGGTGTCCAGCGCCTGGATTTCAGAGAGAATCGGCGTGTCCGCCGCGCCGGTGTTCTTGAAATGGAGTGTCCATTCGATGGTGGGAAAATCAAGGTACTCCACGGCGGCGCAGCGCACTTCGAGGCCGGTGGCGGGGTCGCGGTAACGCAGTTCATGCTGTGTGCGGAAATCATCAAGCCGCGTGGAGCTTGCCTCCCGGGTGAAACCGGGCAGGAGTTCGGCAAAGGTTTTGCCGCCGTACTTGAAGGAGAAGGGCGGCTCCTTTGCGGGCGGAGCATTCTCTTCCCGCCCGCCCGTCACCGGAAGGTCGCCCAGCCAAAGGACGCGGCCGTCGGCGAGGGTGACTTTGGCGTCAACCCAGACGGCCTGATCGCAGCTGTTTCCGTCGCCGCCGTCACCGGCCTGGAGGTGGAATTCCGTCGCGCCGCCGAGGTTCACACTGACGGGAACGGGGGCCATGCCTTCGCGCAGCACGGATGATTTGAAGGCCTCCGCCGTGCCGCCCACGGCAACCGTGAAGATGACGCTTCCCTGGCCGCCGCGTGTCTGGCTGTTGGTGTCAACGCCGACACTGGCGGAAAATTCCCCGCCCGGCCCCGGCAGCGTCACCAGCACGTCACTGGGGGCATGGGTGAAAAGGCCCCGCCGGTATTCGCCCGCGCCAAGTGTGAGGGGCCGGTCCACGCGGCAGTTGCTCCAGACGGCGTCAAAATGGGTAAGAATGGTGAGACTGCCGGAAGGTTCCGCCGGGGCGGAGTTGTCGAATTTTGCGCCCACCCATTTCCGCATCTCCGCCATCTCCGACGGCGCGCCCGCCGCCTGTGCCGCCGAACACACAAAACAAATCACACCCATGCCCGTCATCAAAAGGGTTCGCATGCCAAGATTTCCCTTCCTTGGTTCTGTGATCATTGCAGGGTGATGGTCAGGGCCGTCATGGAATGCCTGGGGAAGACATGGACTAGGGAGCCATCCTCGCGGAGTTCCGATTTCGCCCGCTTTGCGGTGACTGCGGAGGGGGTCTCAAAACTGTTCATGGCGTTGGGGGCGGGGGCCGACAGAATTTTTGCGGAAACGGAGGCCGCCTTCGCGCCGTTCAGCGTGATGGCCGTTTCCAAATCCTCCCCCAGCGAGCGGTTCACCACGGTGAGGTGGAGTTTGCGCCCGGAAAGGGAGGCGCTGGCGTCCAGGCAGTCCACGGTGCGAAGGGCTGTGAAACCCGTGCCGTGGGCCTCATAAGACGGGCCCTCCACCTCCTGTGTCACCAGCCTGCCGTTCATATGGGGCCGCATCAGCTCAAAGACATAGTAGGTGGGTGTGAGGAACATGGCGTTCCCCCTGGTCACCGCCATGCACTGGAGCACGTTGACGGTTTGGGCGATGTTGGCCATGGTCACCCGCCTGGCCCAGCGGTTGAAGAGGTTGAGCACGCTGCCCGCCAGCAGGGCGTCGCGCAGGGTGTTTTCCTGCTCCAGCCCGTTTTCCACCGTTGCCGAGGGGTGCCAGACGCCCCACTCGTCCACCACAATCCCCACAAACCTGTCGGGGAAGTAATAGCGCAGGACCGCCTCGGTCAGTTCGAGATCGCGTTCCATGGCGTGGACATCCGCAAAGAGCGCGCGGAACTCCCCGTCACTGAAGTCCGCCCCCGCGCCGCGCGAGAAATAGCGGTGCAGCGAAAGGTGGTCCAGCAGGTCCGGGTGCTTCAGCGCGGCGCAGAAATCATGGTTCCATTCGTTGAGCACCGGGTTTTTGCGGTCGCCAAAGGAGGCACCGCAGGCCACCAGTTGGATGGAGGGGTCAATCTGCCGCATGTAATTGGCGAAGCGGCGGTATTCCCCGGCATAGCCCGCGCCGTCAAAACGCCCGCCGCAGCCCCAGTTTTCATTGCCCACGCCCCACCATCGCACCCCGTGCGGGGCGGCGCTGCCGTTGGCGGCGCGCAGCCTTGTCAGCGCCGAGTCGCCGCCGAAATTGCAGTATTCCACCCAGTCCCGTGCCTCGCGCGGGGAGCCGGACCCCACATTGGCGCAAAAATAGGCGTCGGCGCCCGCCGCCGCGCAAAAGCGGGCGAATTCGTCCGTGCCGAATTCGTTTGACTCCCCCTGGCGCCACCAGGCATTGACCGTGGCGGGCCGCTCCGCGCGGGGACCAACACCGTCGCGCCAATGGTAGTCGTCGGCGAAGCAGCCGCCGGGCCAGCGCACCACGGGCGCGCGCAGGTGCTTGAGCGCGGCCAGCACGTCGAGGCGCACCCCGGACTCGTTTGGCACGCGGGAACGCTCCCCGACCCAGATGCCGCCGTGCACGCAGCGGCCGAGATGCTCGGCGAAATGGCCGTAAATTCCGGGGCGCACAACAGGCCCCGCCAGGGCGGGCCAGAGGCGGATTGCCGCGCCGCCCACGGCTCAGCCGTTCCCGGCGCCGGGCTGGTCGAACTGCTGGAGGAAGGGAAAAACGCGCTCGCTGATAAAGCGGCGCACCGACTGGAGGTTGCGCAGCACCACGGCGGTGTTGTCCACCGCCACCTGCTCGCGCCCGAAGATGCCCTTCACCTCCACAAACATCTCGTTGTTGCTGTGCCGGAACGATTCAATGTTCACATGGAAGGTGCCCGGGTGCTCGGCCGTCTCCGGCAGCACAAAGCGCAGCCCGCCGGTGGAGACGGGCCGCCGGAAATGGGGCGTGATGCGGCCCTTCAGCCCGCAGGCCGTGTCCAGCAGGAACACCCGCGAGTCGTCGTGGTGGGTGAGGGCGAAGGTGGAGCGCACCGTGGCGGCATGCACCAGAAAGACCTGCGCGCCCCGCGCCTCGGCCAGTTTCGGCATGATAATCCGCACCTTCTCCTCGAAGTCGCTCAGCGGAATCTCGGCCCACTCCTCCAGCACCAGCGTCCGGTCGGGCAGGAAAAGCGCAACGGACTGGGCTTTTCCCCGGCGCGAATGGAACTTGGCCTGCGCCGCCTCCGCCGCGTCAATGCTGTCATACCCCGCGCGGGTTTTGGACAAGTCAAAATAAAGTTTTTGCAGCGCCGGCCGGTTCAGCGGACTCGCCGCGTGAATCAGTTCAACGCAAAAATGGATTACCCTGTCTTCAGCCTGCATGGCATTAACCCCTTGGCTTCAATGTGGTTCCGCGGCAGTATAACCGTCTCCGGGGGCGTCGGCAAACCGGATGGAACGGCGGAATCCCGCCAAAGCAGCCTTGATAATACCAGACGGCGGCACGCCGGAGAAACCAGTCCCAGCCAAGGCGGGAGACATTTTCCAAAAACGCAAAAATTGTGATAAAATTGTCGACAAGCGGTTTTTCAAACTGGGATATTTGCATGGACGAATTTTTTGAATATTACCAAATTGTCAGCGAGCACGTTCAGGCGAACATGAACTATTACATCGGCGGGGCGGTGGTGCTCATTCCACTGATTATCCTCACCCGCAAATGGTCTGTGCCGATCATCCTTTATGTTATTGAAATCTGCGTCTACCTGTGCGTCATGCACACGATTGTCCATGTGGTCACCCGGGTGACGGCGTGGTTTAAAACCAGTTCATCCATGAGGGCGCTTCAAAAGGACGGCAGGCCGATGGACGCGGTGGACTGGACCACACCGCTGGTCAGTTTCTGGGACAAGACACTCTATGACCCCGAGTGGGTCATCTATGTGGAGATGGTTTTTGCCGTCATAGTGTTGGTGCTTGTGTTCTGGCTGCGCCCGATGAAGACCCAGAAACGGGTCAAGCCGCGCTTCTCCATAGACGGCTCCAAAAACACCTCCGACAAGGATCTTCTCAACGCCGCCGATAAATATGGGAAAAACCGTTACCGTCAGGAATTCCAGCGCCAGGAGGAGGAAATCCGCCGGGCGGAACGGCTCCGCAAAAAGAAATAGATTTCGATCCCTGTGTGCCGTCTTTGTTGACAGGCCAAAATATTTCGTTCTTTTTTCCCGTAGCCCGACCCCCGTCAATTTTTCACAACTTGTTTAATTGTAAGTGTTTGGCATGTGTTTGTAGTTGTCCTTCCATGGGGGATTTTATTGACAAAATGCTTGCCAAACCGGATTTTCCGTGTATAATGCAGGGTAGAGGGAAGCACAAGTGGTGATTCCCCGAAGAAAAGTGTGGAGGAACGCCATGCCGGTGTGCGCATGCGAGGCGGTGTCCGACAGCCGCCGTCATCGGACGCATTCCCCACAGTCAGCGAGTGTGGGTGTTTCCGCGCGGCGGCGCGGCCCGCAACATGGAAGGCGGAATCCGTGGCTGAATCAATGAATTGCCCGTTTTGTGGTAAACAGACAGCGGCCGGGGCGCGGAACTGCGTGCATTGCGGCGGTCCGCTGGTGGGGGGAGCCATCGCCCCGGGACACGGGGGCAACAAGCGCGCCTGTCCAAGCTGCAACGCCCCGGTGCAGCCGGGCGACATCATCTGCGTGTCCTGCGGGACGAACCTGCTCACAGGCCAAAAGGTCACGGACGAGAAGAGGAAAAAGGAGCGGGAGAGGAAGGAGTCACCGGCCTATGGCCGGATAATTCTTCGCGGCTTTGCGGTGCTCGTGGGGATGGCGGTGCTCGGGGGACTGGGCTTTCTGGCGGTCTATCTTCTCCAGGATCCCGTTGACGCGGCCAAAAAACTGGCCCGCCAGGGCAACACCTTGGGCGCCATGGAGACGCTCCAGAAACACATCGCCCGGCGTCCGGACAACCGGAACGCGCGTCTTCTGCTCGGCAGGCTCCAGTGGCAGAGTGAGCAGTACGCGAAGGCGGCCGACTCGCTTGAGGCGGCCTACCGCACCAGCCCGGCGGACCAGCAGACCGGCATGATGGCGGTTGCGGCGGCGGGCAAGATTGGCGGGGAGGAGGGGCGGCGCAGGCAGGCCGCCCTGTTGCGTGAAATTTTGAAAAATTCACCCGAAAACGGGGAGGCCTGGCGTCTGCTCGCCCTGACCCTGGGGGCCATTCCCGATTTTAAAGGACTTGAAGACCATCTGAAATCCCCGCCCGGAGGCGTGCTGGATCCCTCGCTCGGGGCGGTCGCGGGCCTGTCCCAGTCCATGGCGGGCGATTTGGAGTCCGCCGAGCGGCTGCTTCGCGGCTACACGGCCGCCGCGCCCGACAACGGGGACGCGATGGCCGCGCTCGGTTTTGTGCTGAACCTTGAGGGCCAGCCGGAGGCTGCGGCGGAGGCCCTGCAGAAGGCGCTTGACCTGAACACGGCGGCCCGGGGCGCGGCGGGGCTCCAGCTTGGCATCATTCATCTCCGCCAGGGGAGCAACGAAAAGGCCATGGCCGCGCTTGCGGCGGCGAAAAAGGAGCTTCCAAACGATCCCCGCCCCGCCTTCTTCCACGCGCTCTCGCTGGAGCAGACGGGGTTGCGCGACGAGGCGCTGATCAGCCACGAGGAGATTTCACGCGGCGGCAGCGCCTACGCGGGCGCCTCCGCGATGCAGCTTGCCCTGCTTTACCTCGCCCAGAACCTGCCCGACAAGGCGGCCGCCTCGGTGAAGCGCGCCATGGAGCTTGGGGTCTCCTCGGCGCGGCTCTTCACCATCCAGGGCCGCATCCACGCCGCGCAGAGCAACATGAGCGAGGCGGATCAGGCCTTCAAGCGGGCCATGCAGCTTGAACCGGAGTATCCGCCGGCTTACCTGGAGCAGGGGCTGCTCATGGTGAACCGCGGGGATGTGCCGCAGGGCGTCGCCGCCCTTGAGAAATACATTCAATTGAGCGCCGATGACACGGGCAACAGCCGCAGAAACGAGATAGAGCTGCTTGTCACGCAGTTGAAACAAAGTTTGCAGGCGTCCTGACCGGGCGTTTTTGCCGGAGGTTTCCATGAGCAAGAGAACCATGCTGGCCGCGTTGATCGCGGCGGGACTGCCGGTGCTGGCGTCCGCCCCCGCCCATGCCTGGGGGCCGCGCACCGAGGCGGCGGTGGTCACCACCGCCATGCACCTGATCTCCAAGAGCGGCGACGCGCCCCTGTCCCGCCTGGAAAAAGAGATCATGGAGGGGGTCAAGTCCCCGGTCAACGAGATCGAAATCAAGTACCCGAACTTTTACACGGATCCCGTGAACGCGATAGAGATGGAGATGGGCCTGCTCACGGCGGCGCGCGGCGGCCGCGTTGACGCCTACTTCGCCTACCGCCTCGGGGTGCTCGGCAAGATGGTCAGCATGGTGTCCGCGCCCCTGCGCGGCGCGCCGGTCACCCAACGCAACCTCTATTACGGCGACGCCGACAAGGCGGTGGCCACCATCGCGCTGAAACCCGCCCCCCGCAAGGAGGTGGACCCCAAGGGGTATTTCACGCGCCTGTTTGACGAGACCCGGGTCAACGAGGAGCTGATCACGCGCCAGTACCAGGACGGCATCGGCTTCGGCGGGGTGGCCGCGGCCACCTTCCAGGCCGACGCGAGCCGCTCCGTGGCCGCCGTGGCGGATGTCTGGTGGACCGTGCTGGCCTCGCGCACGACGGCGGGCGGGATCTCCGAATCGCAGCTGCGCGACTATGTGCTGAGCGCCTACACCTTTTTCATCCAGCGAGGCAGCCTGCGGGAAATTGAAAGCGCCGACAAGGCCTACGCGAAAATCGCGGCGTTCACCCCGGACATGCGGGCGAAAATCGGCGACGCGCTGCTGGCGGCGGGCTTCGCCGACCGGGCGATCAAGGAATACGAGACGGTGATGGCGGCCAACCCGGACCGCCGCGACGTGGCGCAGAAGATAGCGGACTATTACGTTTCCAAGGGCGAGGAGGCGCTGAAGGGGGAAAGCCTGGAGGACGCCAGGACCGCCTTTGAGAAGGCGGCGAAGGCCAACCCGCTCCATGGCAGCGCGGAGGCTCGGCGGCTGGAAACGGAAAGCCTCATCACGGCGCGCGACGGCAGGATGGCCTCGTTCCAGGCGTCCATCCAGCAGGCCTCCGATCTGCGCGACCTGGCGGAGCAGGAGGCCGCGCGCGACCACTACGCCGAGGCCATCACCCTGCTGCAGCAGGCCGAGGCCGCCTATGGCGAGGTGACCGACGAATTCCCCACCGAGGCGCAGCAGCGCAACCGCGGGCTCCGCGACGTGCAGGACCGGCTGGCGCAGCTCAAGGGGTCCCTCACCGGCGGGGCGATGTCCTTCAGCGGGAGCGCCTTTGAGGGGGATGTGAAGGCCCTTGCGGCGAAGGGCGTGGAGGGCATTGAAACGGAGGCCGTCACGCTGCTGCTTGAAAAGATGTACCGCGCCGAGAACGACCGGCTGGCGCAGAGCCTTCAGCAGGCCTTCGAAACACAGTAAGGCAAACCGTCACACAATGGCGTCCGCCGGGAGTTCCAGCCCGTCGAGACGCCATTTCCCTTTTGGCGCGGGTTTGCGCGCCAGCCCGGACACCATCCCCAAATAGTCCGCGCGCGGCATCACCACCCCGCCCATGAAGAGCAGGTGGCTTGTGGGCATTTGCGCGTCAATCAGGCGGATGCTGAGGCGGCGGCACTGGGCGGCGAGAACGGCCATGGCGGTTTTTGAAGCGTCGGTGCGGCGGCTGAACATGGACTCGGCGAAGAAGCACGCGCCGATCCCCACCCCGTAGAGGCCGCCGGCCAGCCCGTCCCCGCACCAGCACTCTATGGAGTGGGCGATGCCCAGTTCATGGAGCCTTTCGTAGGCCTCAATCATCGGCGGGATAATCCAGGTGCCCTCCTGGCCGGGGCGGGGCGACTCCGCGCAGCCCCGGATCACCCCGTTGAAGTCCGTGTCGGCGGTCCAGGTGAATTTTCCGGAGCGCATCGTCCGCGCCAGCCGCCGGTGCACCCTGAAAGCTTCGGGATGGAAAACCAGCCTTGGGTCGGGCGACCACCAGAGAATGGGACTCGTCTCGTCATACCAGGGAAAGATGCCGTTGGAATAGGCGAGCACCAGCCGTTCGGGGGACAGATCGCCGCCCACCGCCAGCAGCCCGTCCTCCTCGGAGAGTTCCGGCCTGGGAAAAACCAGCCTTTTTGACAGTCGAAACACCGGCATGCAGCGCGCTCCGCGCCCCGGTCACCCCACCAGGGCCAGCCCGATTTCATTGTTCAAGTAAAAGCCCTCCGCCGTGGGCCGCACCATGTCGCCGGCGTTCACCAGCAGCCCCCGCCGCGCCAGCGCGTCCAGGGCCGCGCCAAAATCGGCATCCACGGGGACGCCAAAGCGGTCCAGATAGTTCCGCCGTGAAAGGCCGCGGCGGAGACGCATGTGTTGTATCACGGTTTCAAGCCGTATTTCATGCGCATCCAGCGCGAGCGCCTCCCCCTTTTCACCCGGCCTGCGCATGTATTCGCGGCTGTCCGGAAGATTTCGCGCGCGCACACCGTCCACAAAGGAGTAGGCCCCGGTGCCAAACCCCGCATACTCCCCGTTTTGCCAGTAAATGAGATTGTGGCGGCATTCACGGCCCCGCAGGGCATAGTTTGATATCTCATAGTGGTCGTACCCCGCCAGCGCGGCCTCCGCCTCCTGGTACAGGGCCAGCAGTGCGTCATCTTCAAGCGCCTCCCCGGCGCGGCCGCCGAAGGGCGTGCCCGGTTCGTGGGTGAGCCCGTAGGCGGCCACATGGGCCGGGCGCATCGAAACCGCCTCACGCAGGGTGGCGGTCCAGGCGTCCGCCGGCCGTCCCCCGAAAATCAGGTCCATGTTCCAGTTCTCAAAAACGGCCGCGACATGGGCGGCGGCCCGCCGCGCCCCGTCCGCGTCATGGCGTCGGCCAAGATGCCTGAGCACCCGGTCGTCCAGGCTCTGCACCCCCAGGCTCACCCGGTTCACCCCAAGCGCGCGCCATTGTTCCGGCAGTTCCGGGGTGATGTCGTCGGGATTGGCCTCCATGGTGATTTCGGCGTCGGGGGAAAAGGAGAAACGCACGCGGAGCGCCTCCATCAGGCGTTCGAGCCCCGCCGGTGAAAGGAGGGAGGGGGTGCCGCCGCCGACAAAAAGCGTGTCCGCCCTGACGGGCCCCTGAAACGCGTTTATCTCCGCGCAGAGCGCGTCCAGGTAGGCGTCCGGCGGCGCGCCCGCCACCGCCTCGCTCACGAAGTCGCAGTAGGGGCAGCGGGTGCGGCAGTAGGGGATGTGGACATACACGCCAAACATGGGGCGCCTTTATTTTTGGTTTGGACTCAGCCGCCCCCCATGACACGGCCCATGACGCGCGCGGCGGGAACCCAGCCGAGGGCGCGGCTGTCCGCCACAATCTCCTCCCCGTTTGAGGGCTCGCAGAGGACAAAATAATGCCCCGGCGGCACCACGCTGTATTCCCTGCCGCGGGATTTGCCAAAGAGCGCCTCCGGGGCGGCCTTGCCAAAATCCACGCCCGTCAGGCAGTCCGGCAAGTCCCCGTCCCGGTCGTTCACCAGCAGTTTTCCGTCCCCAAAGGCGACGCGCTCCCCGGGCAGACCCGCCACCCGGCCGATGACCAGCAGCTCCTGCCCGTCCGTGGCGTCAAAGGACACCAGCGCCAGGTCGCCCCGCCGCGGCCGCGCCCACCGGACAAACCACCGGCGGGTGAAGGGTATCCGAAGTCCGTAGGCTGCGAAAAGCGCCACGCACCGCCTCGGCCCGGCCTGCCCCGCGCGCTGGATGGAGCAGAGCCGCCCAACGAAGAGGCGCAGCCCGGTCAGCCCGAACACCAGCGCAACGGTCAGCCGCCACCAAAAGGTTTCGGAGAAGCCGGTGAAGTCGCGCCAGCGCGGGGGCGGCCACCAGATGGCGGCCACGCGGCCCACAATGTTGTTCCGGGGCAGCCAGCCGAAATAGCGGCCGTCGCGGCTCTGGGCGCTGTTGTCGCCGAGCACCAGGTAGTGGCCTTCGGGCACCACGGAAAACTCGTCGGCGGGCTGCACGCCGTAAATGCCGTCCAGGGGGGAGGTGTAGTACATTTTTTCCGGCATGGACGGGGGCGGCTCCAGGGGGACGCCGTCCGCGTACACCCTGCCGCCCTTGATTTGGATGCGCTCCCCCGGCATGCCCACAATGCGCTTCACCAGCGTCTTGTGGATGGCGTCCTTCTCCACCGTCTTGAAGACCACGATGTCCCAGCGCCGGGGGGGATGGCCCTCGTAGAGGCGCTTGTTCATGAAGGGCACCCGGATGCCGTAGACCCACTTGTTCACAAAGACGCGGTCGCCCTTTCCAAATCCCGGATCGCCGTGGAGGGTTGTCTCCATGGAGCCCGAGGGGATGCGGTACGGCTCGGCCACGGCCCAGCGGATGACCAGCGCCAGCCCGAGCGCGAGGAGGGCGCTCCGGCTCCACTCGAAAAGCTGGGTTTTGCCCATGCCCGCCGTCAGCCATACCACCGCCCCGCACACCGCCATCACCAGGCCCGCATACCACATCCACTCCGTGCCCGTGGGGCGCACGGTGTTGCCCTTTTGCATGAACCACATGCCGGCCGCCACCACGGCCGGGCCGATGTAGGCCATCACTTTCGGCACAAGCGGCGTCTCTGTTTCGGGCGTCGCGGCCTTTTCCTTCTCGCGCTGCTTCATAAAAACTCCAAATTAATCGGAAAGGCGGGGGGGGGTGGCCGGTGCTATTCCGGAAAATTCCCCGGAACCGGGTCCGTCACCACGTCCTCATAATCAAAGGGGGGCACACCGATGATGAGCGACTCCAGATCGCCCACCGACTGGTGCATGTGGCCGGGGCGGATCCAAACGCAGTCGCCCGCGCGCACCGGCACCTCCTCACCGTCAATGATGAGCGCGCCCTCGCCGGACAGGATGAAATAATACTCGTCCGTGTGCCGGTGCCAGTGGGGTTGGGCATGGTCCGTGCGCAGCCGCGTGATGCTGGCGGGCGCGCCGTCCTCCTTTTTGAACATGCGCTGCCGGAACCCGCATATGCTGCGCTCGCGGGCCTGTTCGTCCACGTTGACTTTCAGGTACGCCCGGTTGTCGCCCATCGTCACGGCCTCCAAAAATATGGTGGAAAGCCTAGCACAACCGTCCGGCGCGGGGAAAGCGGACCGCGCGGCTTGCCGGGGCGGCCCTTTCTTGGTAGAGTAGTGGCATGGAAGCGCAACCGCAGGGAGGTGTCAAGCATGGGACGATTTTCCGGGGTGCTGATTGCCGCGGTGCTGTTTGCCCTTCTCCCTTTTTCCTCCCCCGCCGACGACATGCTGGTCACCGAACCGGAGAAGGTCCTTCTTTCGGGGCCGCCCAGCATCCTCTCATGCAGCCTGGAGACGGGGCTGCTCATTTTGTCCGACGGGGCCTCCGTCAGGTCGGTTGACATGGCGACGGGACGGGTGGAGTGGGAACGCCGGGGGGTTCAAAACCGGACGGGTGTGTTCAAGAATACGGTGGTGGTGACGAACATGAACACCATCACCGTGCTGAACCGGTCCACCGGGGACATCCTTTGGGAGAAGACCATTTCATCCTTCGCGGAGTTCTACAGCCCCATCGTCCTGCCCGGCGGCGGGGGGGTGGTGGCCCAGGGGGATGCGGGGCTGGTCCTGTGTTTTCCCGGCTGGGGCTGGCCGAAAACAATCACCCCCCAGCGGGAGTCCCCGATGGGGCTGGTGGACAACGGCGACAACCTGCTTTCGATGGTTTACACCGACAATGAGGACACCTTTGAGTTTGTCCGACGCGACACGGAAAAACTGGGTGAGATAAACCGGTATCAATTGAAATTGGGCAGGCAAAAAATCGGCTGGCCGCTGATGGCGCTGCTCCCCGGCAACCGATTCTTCACGGCAAACAGTGGCGACGGAGAGGGGACCATTCGGCCTGTGCTTTATGACGCGGCAACAGGCGCGGAATTGAAAAAACTGCCCGCTTTCAGCGGTGTTGCCATGTCAGCAGTCCCCCTGCCGCGTGAAAACGCGGTGTTTTGCGTGTCCAAGGACGCCTCAAAGGGTTGGCTTGTCTCCCTGGACTCGGAGGGGCCGCCCAGGGAATTCTCCCGTGAAAACCATTTTTTTATGGGTTACAGAAGGTATGCGGAGGAGGGGGACGAGATGCCCATTCTCTCCAAGGATGAGAACGGGAGCATCTGGGCATGGTCTGTGGCGGACGGGGCACCTGTAACGAAGGTTTTGGACGGCGCGGCCTTCACCCCCGGCAATCCCGGGATAATACTGGACGAAAGCCGGATCCTGCTTTATGAAACCGGAGGCAGGTACATGGTTTATGACTTTGTCCTGCAAAAGCCGATCATGTCGGTGCGCATGAAAGATGTTTACGGTGGAGGCTCCGTTCTGGTGGACAGCGACTGCCAGACAATGGTCTGCCAGGCCTACACGGGTGAGAACCGGAGTGACTATATGGCGTCCACCAGGTACGCCGTGTTTAAACGGGGGAACCCGGAGCCCGTGTGCCAGGGAAAAGGTCGGCCGTCGTTTCTGTCCGGGGATGGGCGGCACATGCTTCTGCAGGAGGACTACAAGCACGCCACGCTGGTGCGCCTGGAGGACCAGGCAATCCTTGGACAGTGGGCTTTCGAGGGCTATGGAAATATTGGCGGGGCCTTTTCCGGCGACAACGCGAGGGCGGCCGTGATCTTTGGAAAGGACCGCCAGATTGTGCCACTGGATGTCAGCACCCCGCCGGTGATCCTCGAAAACCCTGAAAAATCAACGCAGCTCGCGGTCCATTCCGTCCTGTTCAGCCGTGACGGGACCAGCCTGCTCGCCAGTTCATGGGGCAGGGCATACCTGTACGATGCGGGTTCGGGAAAACTGCTGCAAACCTACGAGGAGACGGAAAGGTTTGCCAGCATGTACCAGTCCCCCAACATGAGTCTGGGCGGTGCCGTGCGGAACACGCTGGAGGATCTGGCGGGCATGTTCACCGACCGATTCAAGGGTTCCCCCCAAATCAGGGCGTGCTTTTCCGGGGACAACGAGGCCTTTGTGGCCACGGAAACCTCCGGGCAACTGGCGCGGGTGTGGAACCGCGCCACGGGCGCGCAAATTCACACCCTGCGCACCGGACTGCCCGAGGTGCGCGACAAGCGCGGGCAAATCAACAACCAGATCGTCTTCAGCAAAAACGGCAACTATGCCCTCTCTTTTAACGGTGAGGGTCTGGCCGAGGCCGCCCTCTGGTCCGTGCCGGACGCAGGGATTGTGCGCCGCTACCAGTTGGGCGGAATTGCCAGGTACGCCCGCGTGCAGGTCGCAGACGACGGATCCGCAGTCCACATCCTTTCAGACAACCGCCTTTGCCGGTGGCCGGGAAAACTTGGGCGTGAGTGACCGGGATTCATGGCCGGGAGGCGGCATGCGGCGTTGTTCCATTCCGAATAACGGAATGAATCTGTGGCATACTGCCCGGATGGAGGCGTGTTGAACCATGGGCGCATGCGAAATATTCTGCGGCACCGGCGTTTCGGACCGGGCCGCCCGGATTGACGAAATTGTGGCGGGGCACTGGGGGCGCGCTTTGCTGGCCCTTCCGGGCCGCGCCCAGGCGCGGGAGCGGACCGAGGCGCTGCTGTTGGGGCGCGGGTGCGCGCTGTGCCTTGGCGACCCCGTCTGCGAGCTGAACGCGCTGGCAAAGCGCGTGCTCACCGCCGGGGCCGAGCGGGCGGAGTTGCTTGACGATTTTGACCGCAGCCTGCTCATGGAGGGCTGCCTGGCCGGGGCGGCGGCGGCGGGCTCCTTTGACAGCCTGAAAACCCGGCCCGACTCCCCAGGCCTGGTGCGCCACATGCTCCAACTGATCACGGCCATCAAGCAGGCGGCGGTTGAGCCGGGGGAATTCATGGCGCGCATCGGCGGGCTGGCGGAAAAGGGCCCCTTCGACCTGCTGGTCGCGGAGGTGTACGGGCGTTACCAGAAGCTCCTGACGGAGCGGGGGTTCTATGACGTGCCGGGGCTGTACTGGCGGGCAGGACAGTTGTGCGGGGAGGCCCGTGTGGCGGGGCTGGAGGGGATTGACCTTGTGGCGCTGGACGGCTTTGACGACTTCACCCCGTCGCAACTGCGCTTTGTCGCCAAATTGGAACGCCATGTCCCCCGGCTGGTCATCGGCCTTAACTGCGACACGGCCCCGGACCGCGCCGATCTTTTCACGCTGCCGCACCGCGCCCTTGCGGCGCTTCGGAGCGCGTTAAAGGACACCGTGGTGGTGGAATGCCCCTCCGCGCCGCCGCAAAGCGCCTGTGAGTACGCCGCCGCCCATCTGGCATGGCGCGACAGGCCGGACGCGCCTTCCCCGGGGCTCAGGCGCGACGTGCGGCTCATGCCCTGCCTGGACGCGCAGCATGAGGCGGATCAGATTGCCCGTTCGATAAAGCGGCTGGCGGCCGGAGGGGCCGCGCCGGGGCGCATGGCCGTGGTCGGCCCCGACATGGGCGCGCTGGCAGCGCCGCTGGCCGCTGCGCTGGGGCGGTGCGGTCTTGCCGGTCGTTTCCGCCACCGCCCCGCGCTGTCGGAAAGCGGGCCGGGCCGCTTTTTGGCGCAGTTGATCAGCGCCGTGGACGGCTGGCCGCGCGACCGGGTGGCGGCGGTGCTCGCCTCGCCATGGTTCAACCCCGCCCCCTGCGCCCCGGAAAGGTTGCGCGCCTTTCACCGTCTTTCCCGCGATGCGGGCATCGTCGGCGGCAGGCTGGAATGGGTGTCCCGGATGGAACTGCTCGCGCGGCGGCTGGGGCATCCGGACGGGGGGGGGGAGCGGAAAACTGTCCCGCCGCCCGGTGCGGTGGAATCCCTTGCGGCGATGAGGGGCCGCTTTGACGCCCTGTGCGCCCTGGTGGACGCGCTGCCGGAGGAGGCGTCGCAGGCGGAATTTGCGGCGGCGTTCCAGGCCGTACTCGACGCGGTCAACCCCGGTGTCGGGCTTGAGGCGGTTGAGCCGGAGCGACGGGACGGGGAGCATGCCGCCCTTGCGGGAATATCCGGCCTGCTGGAAACACTTCACCAGTCCGGTTTTCCGGAGAGGATTCTCGGGCGGGGGGAATTTTTCACGCTGCTCCAGCAGGGGCTGTCCATGGAGGGAATGACCGCGCCCGCGCCGCAGGACGCGGTGGTCTGCGCCGATCTTTCCCATGTGAAGGGGGAGCGCTTCGATTATGTGTTTTTGGCGGGGGCGAACGAGGGCATGCTGCCGGGCCCGTCCCCGGCAAACGCGGTGTTCACCGCGGAGGATGTGGCCCGGCTGGGCGAGGGGGATGTGGTGGCGCTGGACGGTGCGGAGGAGCACTCCATGCGGCAGCGGCTGCTGCTCCACCATCTCCTGCTTGCCCCGGAAAAGGGGCTGGTGGTGTCGTGGCGCATGCAGTCGCGGGAGGGCCGCGCCGCCCTGCCCGCCGCGTTTGTGAAGGAACTGCTGGAGCTGCTGCCCCCGCCGCTGCTCGAACAGCCCGCCGTCCCGCTTGCGGAGAACCTGCTGGCGGTTCCGGCGGAGGCGGCCTCGGCCCATGACGCGCTGCTGGCCTGCATGACCCGCGACAACATCGAGGCGCCCGAATGCGCCGGCGCTCTTCCCCTCCTGCGGGAGGCCGCGGCTGTTGAAGGCACCCGGCTGGACGCCTCCCCCTTCGGGCCGTATGACGGCGTGCTGGAGGGGCCGGACTCGCTGGAATGGCTGGCGGAGCGCTACGGACCGGAGCACCAGTTCAGCGCGCACCAGTTGGAGCGCTACAACACCTGCCCCTACGGCTTTTTCGCCGAACAGGTGCTGGGCGTTTCCGAGGAGGACCCGCCATCGGAAGACATCCTGCCCAAACTGCGCGGCACCCTGTTCCACGGGGTGCTCCAGCGGATTTATGAGGGGCTGGACGGCCCCCTGTCCGATGTGGACGCGGCGCTGGCGCGGCTGGACGGCGCGCTGGAGGCGGTCTTTGCCGAAAACGCGCCGCGGCTGGAAACGGTGCCACCCGCGCTGCTGGAGGCGGAGCGCGGCAGGATGCGGGTGCAGCTTGAACGTTTCCTGAAACGCCACGCCGCGCTCGACGAGGAAACGGACTACCGGCCCGCCGCCTTTGAGGCGGCTTTTGGCCGTTCACACCGCGCCGCCGCGGAGGAGGAATCCCCCGAACCGCTGCGGCTGGAAACGCCGGAGGGGGTGGTCTGCGTTGGAGGCCGGATCGACCGGATTGACCGCAGCGGGGACAAGGCAAGGGTTATTGACTACAAGACCGGCGCGGTGCCCCAGGGTGCGGACATTTACAAGGGCAAAGATCTGCAGATGGGCCTGTACATCAAGGCGGTGGAGCAGGTGCTCATGCCGGGTTCAACGGTGGAACGCGCCTGGTACTGTTCCGTGGGAAAAAACAGCGACCAGGAGGCCACAGGCGCAAAGGCGCAACGCAACAAGAAAGACTGGCTTGAACGTGAGGAGAACATGACTGCGGCGGTGGCAAAGGCGGTGCGCGGCATCCGGGAGGGCAGCTTCCCGCCCAATCCCGCGGACCCCAAGAAAGCGCGTTGTCCCGAATCGGGGCGGTACAAGCAGGCGCGCGTTGCGCGCAAGACAGGAATGCCTGAAATATCCGATCCGGATGCGGAGGGGGAGGAATGAAGTACACACCGGATCAGGAAAGGGCCGTCTATTCCGACGCGCCGTTCATCTGCGTGGACGCGGGCGCTGGATCGGGCAAGACGCGCATCCTTGTGGACAGGATGGTCTCGCTTCTCACCACGCCGGGGCGGTGGCCCGATGGCAGGCCAAGGGTTGACCGCATCGTGGCCCTGACCTTCATGGAAAAGGCGGCGGCGGAGATGAAGACGCGCCTACGCGACGAGTTCCGGAAACGGGCAGAGGCCGCGGAAGAATCGGCGGATATGACCCTGTGGCGCGGATTGGAACGGGGCGTGGACGCGGCGCGCATGTCCACCATCCACGCCTTCTGTTCCGCACTGCTGCGGCAGAATGCCCTGCGGCTCGGGCTGGATCCGGATTTTCAGGCGGCCACCGAGGGCGAGTCCCGCCTGCTGCTTGGGGAGACGGTTACGGCGGCGTTCCACGGCATGCTGGAGGAGGGGGACGGGAACGCCCTCCTGCTGGCGGTGGAGGTTGGTCCGGAAAAAGCCAAGGCGGCCCTCTCCCAGGCGGTGGGTCAGGGCGTTCTTTTCCGGGGCCTTTTGGAACTCCAGTCCGCGGAGACTCCGGCGGCCCTTCTGGCGCATTGGAAAACCGTTTGCGAACAGGAGGAACAGCGGCGGCTGCGGGGGCTTCGCCATTCCGGAAAAGTGCGGAGATGCGTCAGACGGCTGGAGGAATGCGGACACAGTTGCACAAATCCTGCGGATGGTCGGGCGGCACGCCGCCGCATTGCCCTGGAAATACTGGGTGAGGTGCTGCGGGAGGACGGCCATCCCGACAGGTTGGCGGTGTTGCGGGCGGAGTATAGTGGAATCACCGTCAAGGCGGACGGCAAAAACTGGACAGACCCCGCTGATTACAAACAGGCGGGAGATGTGGTTGATGATTTCAAAAAACTTTACAGCAAAGTTCTTTTCCCACCACTGGACGCCCTGCCCGAAACCGACGCGAATGCGGCGCGGCTGGCCTGTGCCTTTGCGGCGGTGGCGCGGACGGTGATGGAGGAGCACCGGCGGGTGAAGAGGGAGCGGAACCTGCTCGATTTTGACGATCTGATCACCGGGGCTCGGGACGCGCTGCGGGACGATGAGGAACTGCGGCGGCGCACGGCGGCGGGCATCCGTCATCTGCTGATTGACGAATTCCAGGACACGGACAGCGTGCAACTGGAAATCGCGCACCTGCTGCACAGGGAGGCGAATGGACCGGACCTTTTTATCGTGGGCGACGCGAAGCAGTCGGTCTACCTTTTCCGCGGGGCGGAAGTGGGGGTGTTTCGGGGGGAGAAAGAGCGCGCGCAGCGGGAGGGCGAGGCCATCCCGTTGTCTGTGAATTTCCGGAGCCGCCCCGGCGTGCTCAATTTTGTGAACGAATTTTTCCAGAAATCCTCCCTGCTTTCCGCCGTGGAAACCTACAAGGGCATGGATTCCAACCGCAGCCCCCGCGAGGGTGCGGCAATTGAAGTTTTTGTGTCCACCGTGCCGGAGGGCGAGAAATGGAGGCAAGGGGAGCATCTGGCGGCGGAGGCGGATTTCATTGCGGGGCGTATTCTGGAAATGACCGCCGGAAAATCCCCCCTGCTGGTGGAGGACAAGGGCACCAAAGCAATACGCCCCGCGCGTTTTGGCGACATCGCCCTGCTTTTCCGCAGGGGCACCCAGGCCCACCTCTACGAGGAGGCGCTGCGCCGGGCGGGCATTCCTTACTGCCGTGCCTCGGGCGAGGGCTTCTATGAGCGTCAGGAGGTGGAGGATTTCCTCAACCTGCTGAAGGCGGCGCACGATCCCTGGGACGAGCCGGCCCTCCTCTCCTTTCTGCGCGGCCCCGCCGCGTGCCTGTGCGATGATGACATCCTGCGCATGCGCCGCGCGGGTGGTGTTGCCCGTGTGTTCAACGGAGCGGCAACCCCGGAGGGGCTGGCGCGTCCGGACAGGGTGGCGGGCGCGCGGAGTCTGCTGGCGCGGTTGCGCGCGGCGGAGGACCGTCCCCTGGGCGCGTTTGTGCGCCTGGCGCTGGAGGAGTCGGGGCTGGACGCCGTCAATGCGGCCCTTTTCCAGGGGGTGCAGCGTGTGTCCAACCTGCGCAAACTGGCCGCACTGGCGGATGTGTTCGACGGCGCGGGCACGCAAACCCCGGCGTCCTTCATCCGTTACCTGGACGAGGTGCGCAGCGGCGCGGTGCGCGAGGGTGACGCCAGCCTGGAGACCGAGGGGGGCGACGCGGTGGTCATCCTCACCGTCCACAAGGCCAAGGGGCTTGAATTTCCCGTGGTGTTCCTGCCCGACATGAACTCGGAAAACAACAGCAAAAACGGCATCCTGTCCATGCACCGCGACTTGGGCTTCACCCTGAAACCGGAGGACGATGAGGGCGGGGGCGAGAAATGCTCCCTGTGGCTGGCCATGGAGGGGCGCAACAAGCGCGAGGCCGAGGCGGAGTCGGCGCGCACCCTCTATGTGGCGCTCACCCGCGCACGGGACCATCTGGTGCTGTGCGGCCCGGAAAAGCCGAAGGACGGCTCATGGTCCGGTGCGGTTGACGCCGTTTTCGGATTCTCCGCGCTGGCCCACGGCGTGGAGGTGGCGGGGGAAAACGGGGCATGGCGGGCGCGGGTGCTGCGCGAGCCGCCGGTGTTGACGCAGGCGCCGCCGCGCGCGGTGGAATCCCCCGAATCGCTCCGGTTCAACCCGGTGCTGGTGGCGCCGCCCGCCCCCTCCGCCGCACCGTTCAAGACCATCTCGGTGACCTCCCTGCTCAACATGATGTTTCCGGGCACGGAGGAGGACGAACCCCAGGCACCGGACGGGGAGGGGCGGCGCATGCGGCGTCACGCCGCCGCGCCCGACCGGGTCTACGCCATGGCGCGGGGCACCCTTGCGCACCGGCTTTTCGAGCTTTGGGACTTCAAAAAGGATGTCCCCCCGGATTTGGACATGCTGCTGGACGAGGCGGCCCTGGGCCTGAACCACCGTCCGAAACTCCGGGAAGAACTGGAAAACATGACGGCCCGGTTCCGCGCCTCCGAACTGTTTCCACGCGTGGCGGCGGACGGCGGTCTGCGGCGGGAGCTTCCCTTCCAGATGGTTCTTGGCGGGGTGGTGCTGCGCGGCACCATTGACCTGCTGCTGGGCGATTTCACGGTGGTTGACCACAAGACCGGCGCGCCCAAGCCGGAGAAGTCGGCGCGCTACGCGCTGCAACTGGCCCTCTACGCCCTCGCCGTGCGCGGTGCCGCAGGACAGGCCCCGCCGGGGGGGCTCCTCTACTATGTTGACAAAGGCCTGCCGGAAAGAGTAGACCTATCAGCAGAGGCGTTGCGGGACGCCATGGTCCGCGCCGAATCGGTGCTGGCGGGCGTCGCGCCTGACAACCGAAAGGACAACCCATGAGCGAAGGACTTACCCCCGACCAGACAGAGGCGATTTGCGCCGTCATGGCGCAGTTCCAGCAGGTGGAAGAGGCCGTGCTTTTCGGCTCCCGCGCAAGGGGCACCCACCGCCCCGACTCGGATGTTGACCTTGCCCTCAAGGGCGCAACCCTCGAACCCGAACTCCCCGGACGCATCGCCGTCATGCTCAGGCAGGCCGTGTCCGGCATTGACTTTAATGTCGTGGACTGCCACGGCGTGCTCTGCCGCAAGCATGTCGAGGACATCGATTACAACGGAAAAACGGTCTACAAGCGGAACTGACACGCGGCACCGCCAAAGGCAGGGCGGTGGCAGGGATCAAACATCCCCCTAAATCCCCCTTCAAAGGGGGACTTTTAAGAGGTGTTTTCCCTTGGCATGCAGGTATTGCCAAGAAGTATGCGGTTCTTGCGGCCGCAGGCCTGTCTTTTTCGGACACGATAACATGTGACAAACACACCCTGGGCGACGGACTCTTAAGTCCCCCTTTGAGGGGGGATTTGGGGGGATGTTCCCACGGGTGAAAACCTGAAGGTGCCCCCATGAAAATGCCCGTTCCACAGGTGTGCCTGTTCGTCCTCGCCCTTGCCGCATCCCTCTTTTGCGCGGTTGCCCGCGCCCAAACCCCGCTGGCGGAATGGCGCGCGGACGCGGGGGAGGGAAACAGCCTGCGCCTGCTCGACGGTGCGGACGGGCAGGTGGCCGGGGCGGTGTTTGGCGGCTCCAAGGCGGCCACCACCCGGGAGAACACTTCGCCCCCCTCGGAATACCTCTACTTCGACGCGGACAAGACCGCATTGGGCACCCTCGGCGGCCCCGTCTACCTGCTGGTCGAGTATTACGACAAAAACTCCGGCGGCGCGATTTCCGTGATGTATGACAGCGCGGCGGGGGATGCCACCGGCGACAAATACCGGCCCGCGGAGGCGCAGTGGGGCGGCTGGTTCAACGGCGCGGGCGCATGGCGCACGGCCCTTTTCGAGTTGCGCA
>JBHEKP010000369.1:0-27139 GCA_041859375.1 Candidatus Hydrogenedentales bacterium
CCCGGCTTTGACAGGGGCTCGCTGTTGCCGTCGGGGAAAGTGCCGCGCCCCCAGGCGGAATAGGACACGCGCTGCACAAGGGCGTTGTAGGATTTGGTGTAACGGTCCTCCGGCTCGCCGGTGAGCACAAGCGGCTGGCCCTTGGGTCCGGCGGGCTTGTCGCCGCCGTGGCAGCGGACGCAGTGTTCGTCGAGCACGGGCTGGACCAGCAGCGGATAACTGAGGGGGTTGGAACCCTCGGGACCGGGCTCGATGACAGAGGGCGCACGCCGCATGGCCATGGCCGGGGCGGCCTTCACGGCGGGCGCGCTGAGCCGGTGCTCGTGGCAGCCGGTGCAGGAGGCCGTCTCGCCGGGCTGGAGGTAGGTGATGCTGCGCATGACCTGGAGGGCGCGGCCCGACCCGTCGAGCGCCTGGAAGGCGAGGGACACGCCTGCGGGCGCGCGGAAGTGGGCCGACCCGTCGGGCTCAACCGGCACGGTGCCGAGCACCTGCTTTCCGGGCGAGGCGTTGGGCGCGCCCACGGTGGGGTTGTTCGCGCCGGAGGTGGACTTGGGCAGCACCTGCACGATGCGCAGGCGCCTCACCTCCCCCGCGCCGATGTCGGGATCGCTGTCGTGGACGTCCTGCAAAAAGTAAACGCCTTCTTTTGGCTTGTTTTCGGTGGGCGCGGCGGCGTACTGCGGCGCGGCGCGGCGGGGGCGCAGGGGCAGCGGCCACACGCTGGAGATGTTGGGGTCGCGGAGGAGCAGTTCGCGGTTGCCGAAGGCGTCCACGAAATAAAGGCCGAACATGTTCGCCACGTTGGCCTTCGGTTCGCCGATGAGCGGGTCGTAACTGTACGCCGCGAGGAAATATTTCTCCGAGAGCGGGTAGGGGCTGCGGTAGCACTGGCCGGGCCAGCGGTCCATCTCGTCGGTGCGCGCGGGCGGTTCGGGCGCGAGGGCCGACCGCCAGCCGGGCAGCAGCACGGCCTCGCTTTCGGGGAAGGGCGTGTCGGGCGTCAGCCGCGTGAGCGCCCCCAGCCCGTCCACTCCTTTCGCCGGGTCCACCAGAATGATGGAGCCCGCCGTCATGCCGTGGTGCGGCGCGGCGGTGGCCATCACCGCGCGGGAGCCGGGCACCGCCCGCGCCTCCCACACGCCCACCGGGTTCAGGGTGTTGTTTCCATAAAAGGCCGCGGGCGCGGTGCCGTCGGCGCGCACGGTCCAGAGCTGCTGGTAGTGGACGGCGTTCCTGTCCACATAGTCCCAGCGCGTGTAGATGACGCGCCCGTCGTTGAGCACCGAGGGGTCCCACTCCTGGGTCTCGTGGTAGGACACGGTGCGCACTTCGCCGCCGCCGCCGTCCATCATGGCCAGCGTGTACACCTCGCAGCCCGGCGAGCCGCAGCGGTGCATGCCGCCGCGCCGCGTGGAACTGAGCACAATGCGCCCGTCGGGAAGCTCCTTCGGCGCAAAGTCGTCAAAGGGTCCGTCCGTCAGCCGGCGCACGCCGGAGCCGTCCGCCGCCATCCCGTAAAGGTGGTAGTAAAAACCCTTGCGCCCCCGGAAGGTGTCCTCGGGCGGGTTGTCCGTGGCGCAGAATGCCACGAGTATCCGGCTGCCGTCATGGGTCACCTCGGGCTGCATGAAGCTGCCCTGCGGGAAGGCGTCCGCGCCGAGCCGCCGCGTCCGCATCGGCCCGCCCGGGCGGTCCAGCACATAGATTCCGCCGCCGGGCCGCGCGTAGCGCCCGTAATACTGGGTGAGCTGGTGGCTGAAGCCCCCCGGCGCCTGTTTCACAAAAAGCAGCGGCCCCGTGTCCGCAAGGGGGTTGGAAAACACAATGGCGCGCCGCGCCCGGTGGATCTCCCGCCACAGCGCCTCCCACTCTTCACCGTTCTCCGCCGCGCCCGAGGCGCGCAGCTCTTCCGCCCGCGCCCGCAGCGCGTCCCATTCCCCGGTTTCCGCGGGGGTTCCCTCCTTCGCCAGATCATCAATGAGCGCGCCGCCCCGCGCCAGTGTCAGCGCCGCCGCCGCCGCAAAGGTGCTTTGCCTGTTTCCCGCCCCGATGCCGTCCTGCATGCGCCAGTCCCATTCCACCAGTTCCGCGTCCAGCAGCGGATGGGGCGTCACGGCGCGGATGTCAGGGAAAATCCGGGACGGGGGAGGGGGCGTGAGGTCCACGGGGAATTCGCGGCCCCCCGCCGTGTACTTCAAGGCGATCCAGCGCACGGCGGCCCCGCGGCCAGGCGCCAGGGCCTCAAGCGCCAGCGTGTCGGTGGCCTTTACGCCGTCGCAGGAAAGGGTGACCCGCGCCCTGCCGCCCGGGGACAGGATGCGCCGCGACTCGCCGCCGGAGGCCAGGGCCAGCCGCAGTTCCGCCTCCGCGCCGCCCGCATGCGCCGCCTCGGCGGTCACCGTGAAGGGCGCGCCGATGCCGTCCACCGGAATTTCCAAACGCGCCGCGCCCCGGTGCGCCAATGCCGCCGCGCACAGGTCCAGCGGTCCGGAAAAAGCCAGTTGCGAGCCTTCATCCGCGCCGAAAAGGGCGTAACTTCCCTCCATCTCCACCGGCCCCGCCACCACATCACCGTCCAGTCCAAGCGCGGGCCGGCCAAAACCCGGCACCATCGGGTCGCGCACCAGCCGCGCATCCGCCCAGTTCGCCATGTCGCAGGCCAGTCCGTCGCCGCAGTCCGCCGCCACCAGGCGCAGCTCCCGCGCGCCCGCCACGGCCACCTCCACCGGTTTCGCCGGGTCGCTGTCCGTCATCTTCCCGCTGTCAAAGCGCTTTTCCCCGTCCACCCACACCTCAAAAGCCACGCTGCCCCTGCCGCCGCCCTGCCACTGCACCCCCGCCGCCGCCGTGAACAGCAGGTATTTCCCGTTCAGCGGCACGGTAATTTCGCCCGGCGCGTGGTGGCCCAGCCCGTGTTCATATTTGGTCTCCGCAATGTTCAGCGGCGACCCCTTCCCGCCCGGCGCAAAGGCCGCCGTCTTTATCCCCAGGTTTCCCCATCCCTGCTTGATGATGAACGCGCTGGTGTCCCCGTCCAGAAACCCGTCCGCGCCGCACATTGCGGCGGCAAACACCGCCAGCACCGGCACGAAACCCGTGGACACCCAAAACCTTGGCCGGAAAAACGTCCGCATAGCCATAAAATTCCCCGGGCACCCGCCCATCGCCGTCCGCAACCGTCGCGAACGGCACATTCACTATCTTAGGCCCTGCGGCGCGGCCCGTCAACACGCGGAAAAAGCCGGTGAGAAAAATACAACCCCCCCGCGCGGGTCGAACCCGGCGGGGGAGGAAAAGTCAGGACACCCCGGCTCACACCGTCTGGCGCGGGGGGATTTCCACCTGCCGCTTTTCCCTTGCGGCGATGTAGGCATTTTCCATGAGCTCGGTGAGCTGGGTGCCATCCTCGGTACCGAAGGGGATGGGGCCGTTTTTGACGAGGGCCTCCACCCACAGGCGCAGCGGGTTTGGTCCGGCGGCGGGAATGTCCGCGGGGGTGTGCCAGCTCTTGTCGTCGAGCTTGTTCGAGCAAATGCGCACGCTCTGCTCCTCCGGCCCGCCGACGAGCAGGCTGCCCTCGGTGCCAGAAAGCTCCAGGCTGAAGGGGCTGCGCGTGGAGACGAAACTGGTCTCCGCCACGCCCAGGCAGGCGTTCTCAAACTCGATTACGGACACGGCGTTGTCCTCCACGGGCTTGCCCAGCAGCGAGGAGAAGGCCGACACGACCCGTTTGGGCTGGCCGCCCAGCCAGCGCAGCAGGTACATGGGGTGCGCGCCGAGGTCCATCATCGCGCCCCCGCCGCAGGTGGCCGGATCCCAGAAATGCTCCGGCAGCCAGCCGCCGCAGCCGCCGTCGTGGGCCACGCGCACGCGGATGAAGGTGAGTTTGCCGAGCAGCCCCTCCTCCACGGCCTTCTTCGCGTAGAGTGTCTCCACGCGGGTGCGGAATGGGAAGGAGATGCAGAACTTCACACCCGCGTCGCGCACCGCCGCGCTGATTTTGTCGCATTCCGCGACGGTGAGGGCCATCACCTTCTCGGTGAAGATGTGCTTGCCCGCCTTTGCCGCGGCGATCATGATTTCAGGATGCATGCTGGTGGGCGCGTTGACGCAGACGGCGTCCACGTCCCCCCGTTTGAGCAGCACGGCCAAATCCGCCTCGAAGGGGGCCTTGAGCTGCTTTGCCCAGGCCTCGCCCCGCTTGGGGTCCTCGTCCCACACGGCGGTGATATCCACCTCGGGCATGGAGGAGAGGGACTTCGCGTAGCCCTTGGCGTGGGGGTGCCACTGGCTGAGCACGGCCACCCGCAGTTTCTTTTCCGCCGCCGGGGCCGCCGCGTCCTGCGCGCCCGCCTGCGCCGTTGCCAGACCCGCCAGCACCGCCGCCGTGCCGCCGCACGCGAGAAATCCGCGCCGGTTGATGGTGTCGCTGTTTTGCTCAGTCGTCATGGGTGGACTCCTTTTTCATGGTTTGCCACTACAATACCAGCCCGCGCAGGTCCGCCTCCAGCGCCCATTTTTCCGCGAGCATCTGCTCCCAGGTGAGGCGCGTCTTCCGCGCCGCCGCCTCGCGGCCGAGAATTGCCGCCAGCGTCGAGTTCACGCCGGATTCCGCCGTCGGGTTGTCAAACACCCCCTGGGTGATGTTCTCGTGGAAGGTGGCGATGTTGCGGCGCGCCCCGGCCTCGTAGAGATCCTTCACCGCGCCGCCCTCCCATTTGGCGTCAAAGCCCCGCATTTCCACCGAGTCGGAGTAGCCGGTCTTTAGATAGCCCGTCCGGCAGTGGGCGACGCAGTCGCAGTGGAATTCAAACTTGTTTTTCAGGTGCTCACCCCGGTGATTGAGGATGAGCCCGCCGGCAAACTCATAGGTCAGTGAAAACACGTCGTGCGAGTCGCCGTGGGGATCGGGTCGCGCCGCGCGCGACGCGCCCGAAGCGGCGATTGGCGGCGCGCCCGCCATCCACAGCGCGACGTCGATGGCGTGGATGCCCGCGTTCACCAGATAGCCCGCGCCCAGTCCGTTGTCGTTCACCCAGATCAGGTGCCGCAGCCGGCTTTCCGCGTTTTCCGTCAGCGGCGGATCGCTGAATGATTCGTCCGTGTACAGCGACGCCAGCATGCCAATGCCGCCCAGCTCGCCCTTGTGGAGCCGCGCCACCCCCTCGATGTGCGCCGGGTCGGTGCGCGTTTGAAAGTCCACCAGAAAGGCCTTCTTTCCCGCTGTGGCTTTCCTCGACGCCTCCAGGATGCGCAGGCAGCCGGGCACATCGCAGGCCACCGGCTTCGCCATGTACACATGGCATCCCGCCGCCACCGCCGCCTCGGCGTGGTCCGGGAAACAGTAGGGGGGTGTTTCCAGGAACACCGTGTCCACACCGCTGTCGATCAGGCGCTTGTAGCCCTCCAGTCCGCTGAAACAGCGCCCGGCGTCGATGTTAAAGCGCGCCCCCGCCTCCTCCGCCACCTTAGGGAAGTAGTCCGCCACGGCGTTGAGATCGTAGCCGCCGTGCTGCTGGATGAACTGGGCAATCATGTTGCCCCGCCCGCCCGTGCCGATCAGCCCGGCGCTGATTCTGCCCCCGTCCCGCGCGGGCGCGGCGAAGACGGCGCGCGCCGCCGCAATGCCCGCAACGCCGCCGATAAAGGTCCGCCGGTTGATGGGGTGTCCGCTCATTTTGGCTCTCCTGTCTTTGGTTGGGGTCGCTCTTTCTCGTCGATCTCTGTTAGGAACGCCGCGAGTTCGCGAAGGAAGTCGGGTTTGGAAAGGGTGGAAAAATGGTCCGCGCCGGGAACAACCACTTGGCGCATGTTCGCCGTGGCCGCGCACATCTGATCGGCCAGCGGTTTCAGCGGGTCCCGTTCGCCCGCGATGCACAGCGCGGGCGTTTTGTTGTTTTTCAGCGTGTCCGCGCCGACGAGGAGCGCATCGGTGCTCCGCAGCATCGCGCTCACGGCCCTGCGGTCGTTTGCCATGGTCATCATTGTGGAGACCATCAGGATTTTGCCCCTGCCCACGGGTCTTCCCACCGGCTGGAGCCGTTCCAGCAGTGACTCAAAGCCCCCGCCATGGTCAAGCCGGTCGGCCAGCATTTTCAAAAACGCCAAATCTTTCCCCGGATCGGAAGACCAGCCCGACCCGCAGGGTGCGACGGAGAGGAGGCGCCCGGGCCGGGTCTCCGCCATTTTCAGCGCGATGAACCCGCCCATGGAGTATCCGACGACATGGGCCCTGTCAATGCCCAGGTGGTCCATCAGCCGGACGATGTCTTCCACAAGGGTGACGCCGTAAAGGGCGGGGTCGTGGGGCTTGCCGCTGAGTCCGTGGCCGCGCAGGTCCAGGGCAACCACACGGTGGTCCTTTGCGAGTCCGTCAAAAATGCCAGACCGCACCCAGTTCATGCCGAGGTTGACGCCCAGCCCGTGCACCAGCACCACGGGCGTGCCCGAACCCTTCTCGGCGTAGTGGATGCGCACACCGCCGGAGTCGAAATAGGCACCGGGAAGGTTGTGATCGTCGTACCGGAGCCAGGCCAGCCCGAAAAACGCGGCCCCGCCCGCTGCGGCAACGGCCAGCAGCACCGCCACTCCGATGACTATGCGTTTACTCATCACTCCCCCGGACTAAAAGGTTCCTGCTATTTCCGGACCGGGGCCAGCGGCGTCACGTCCACGCGGCGGACAAACAATTCCGCGCCCTCCGACTGGATTTGTATGCGCCCCCGGCCGGGTTTCACGTTCAGGCACTCGTTGACGGTCACCCCGTTCAGCATCACCGTCAGTTTGCTTCCATCGGCGGTGCATTCCAGGCGGTTCCATTCGCCCAGAGGCTTTTCAACGTCATTTTTCCCCCGGAAACCTTTGACGTCCTTCCATTCCGGGTCACGGCCGAACCAGTTCAGCCGGCCCTTGTTGATAGTGACAGGTTTGCCGTCCGGCTTGTACACCGGGCAGTCCTTGTCCCGCTCCGGCGCGGCATTGGCCGTCACCTGGAAATTGTCGCTTCCGTCGCCGACAACGATGATGTCGCCCGTGCCGCCCTCGATGAGCTGGCATTCGATGGAGTGCATCCACACCTTTCCGTAGGCGCCATCCTCGCCGGTGGAATGGACCAGCACACCGCTGTCCCGCGCGTTTTCCACCCTGGGAGCGAAGGTTTCGTCGCCCCATTTGAACTCAACCACCAGCCGGTAGTTCTCAAACTCCTCGAGTGAGGTCACGCACCCGAATTCCTCGCCGGACACGCGCAGCATGCCATCGGCCACGGTGAACACCCCCAGCGGGTCCGAATCGCGGCCCCGGTCCCTCACAAAGGAGTAGAACCCTCCGAGGTCTTTTCCGTTGAAAAGGTGAATCGTGCCGGGTTCGCCGGGGGTGGCCGCCGGGGTCTGGGCTGCGGCGCAGAGGCCGGACAGTATCACACAAGAAAGTAAGGCGGGAGCGCGCATGTCACAAACCCCATGTTGGTTGAAATTAGCGAGCCTGAAATCCCGGTTCAAAAGGATAGCCCCTCACGATCGGGTTTATCCACCAAAGAGGCCGAGCAGCACCAGAATCAACGGCGGGAGAAACACCGCCGGGAGGAGGTTGGCCACCCGGATTTTTGTGCTTTCCAGCATGTTCAGGCCGATGGCCAGGATCAGCATGCTGCCGGCGGCGGTCATCCCGTTTTGCGCGGGGGTGGTCAGCACGTCCTTGAGCACCCCCGCCGCCAGCGTAATCGTGCCCTGGTAGACAAAGACGGACACCGCCGAAAAGATCACGCCCACGCCGAGGGTGGATGCGAAAACCGCCGAGGAGATGCCGTCGATGAGCGACTTGGCGAAAAGGGTCTCATGGTTGCCCGAAAGGCCGCTCTGGAGTGAGCCGACAATCGCCATCGCCCCGACGCAAAAAACCAGGCTCGCCGTCACAAAGCCCTCGGACACCCGGCCGCCGCGCCCCTTCAGCCGTTTTTCCAGCCGGTCCCCGAAACGCTTCAGCGCGCCGTCGATGTCGAGCAACTCCCCGATTGCCGCGCCAAAAGCAATGGACACGATGACAATCAGCACGTCCCGCGAGGCCAGCGACGCCGCGACGCCGGTGATGCCGAGGATGCTAATGAAAACCACGCACAGTCCCAGCGCCTTCGTCATCGTGCCCTGGACGCGTTCTGGAATTCTGCCCCCCGCCGCCAGGCCGACAAGGCTTCCGGCGATTATGGCCAGCGCGTTTACCACGGTTGCTATCATGTCAACACCACTCCACGGGCGCGTCCGGCCCTTTAGAACCGAAAATGCACAAAGACCCGCCCGAAATTGCTGCTGTCCTTTTCCACACGGTGGTACTGGGCCTTGATTTCCGGTTGGTTGAGAAAGCGGAGCACCCGCTTCTTCAACTGGCCGCTGCCCTTGCCGGGGATGATCTCCACCAGTTCAATCCGTTTTTGCACCGCCTCCCGGACAATGCGGTTCAACTCCTGCTCAAGCCGGTCGCCCTGGTTGAAGATATCGTGGAGGTCCAGTTTCAGTTTTGCCATCGCTCTTTTCCGGTCATTATGCCCGCATTGGGCGGACACCGCTGCGTCCCGGTGATGTCATTTGCCCCGGACCATCGAGAGGAGGCTTGTCATGTCGGTTGACTTCGCGCTCTCCGCCACCTGGCCGGCATACCGGGAGTACAGGCCCTTTGCCGACTCGGAGTTTTGCGCGAACAGCGCCTTCACGTCGGTCATGCTGAGCGTCCGCCCCGAGGCGTAGTACTTTTTGGCGGCCATTCCCAGTCCGTATGTGGCGGCAAAGGTTACCGCGGCTCCTGTTGCGGCCCCGGAGAGGCTGCCCGCCATGCGCCCCCCCGCGCGCCTGGCCAGGGAACCGAGGAACTTCCGCGCAAAGCCCTCGATAACCTGCGATGTCATGCCCACGCCGAGCACGGCGAGGAATTCCTTTACATGCCCGCTATCCAGTTGATACCCGTACCTCGAGCCGATGTTGTAGATCAGCTTCATCTGGAGGGGCAGAATGGCCATTGTGGACAATGACTGGGGCAGCAGTTCAAGGCCGGCGACAAGTATCGCATGCTTGAGGATTGCCTGATCGACCTCGGTCTCCACCGCGTTCACTTGCGGGTTTTGGACCGCCGGGGGCGCGGACACCGGCGCCGTGTCCACGGGGGTTCCGCTTTCGAATGCCGCCCTGGCGAAGTCCTCCGCCTGCGACTGGGTTTCCTCTGCGGCCTCCGCGGGGATGGCCAGCGCGTCCCGGAGCTCCTTGAGGAACCGGTCCTCCTGCGGCGTGGTCACACCGTCGGCGTCGCACACGCAGACCGCCATCTCGAACGCCAGCATCCGCATTTCGGGGGTGGAGAACGCCGCAGCCTCCACGCCGGGGCTGGTCTGGCGCAGCAGCACCCGCTGCATGACGGCGGCGGAGCTGCCGATTCCCATGCTCTGTGATATCTCCCTCAGCTTGGCGTGCTCCGCGTCGCCCTTGACGCCGTCCGCCATTGCCGCCATCAAACAGATGGCCGCCATCGCTTCCTTTTCCTTTTCCTGCATTGCCTGCTCCTGCGGTTGCCCGTCAACTCCGGAACAAACCGGCCCGGTTTCAAAGCGCCGGCGCCGGAACGGAATAATAGCACAATCGCGCCGGCCCGGCGGGGAGCTCCGGACGCGGCTGCGGCCCCTGTCAGGGCAGCTGAAGACGCACTGTTTTTCCGGGTGCGGCGGAAATGGTGCTCTTCGGACCCCCGGCCACGGCGAGGGTGATGTCCATATTTTCCCCGTTACGGACCACCTCCAGGTCAAACACGTTTCCGAAGGCGCGCACGCTCCGCAGCGCCATGCGGTCCCAGCCCCTGGGCAGGCGGGGCAGGCAGTCGAAGGCGCGCAGTCCGGCGGGGCGGATACCGAAGATGCCCTCGGTCACCACGCGGCAGTAGAGGGCGCTCTCCGCGGAGAGGTGGCGCTGGTTTCCCTCGGGCCACGCCTCCACGGGGTAGGGCACATGGTCACCAAGCAGGCGGCGCAGCGAGTAGGCGCGGAAGTACTCCAGCGCCCTCTCCGTCTCACCCGCGTGGAACACGCCCCGGAAGGCGTAGAGCGTGGCCCGGTCCCAGAAGGTTTTCTCGCCCGCCTGGGTGGCCAGCCCGTCGGGCGTCCAGAGCCGGGGCGAGAAGAGGGCGGCCATGGTGGCGTCGCGCCGCTCGAAAATGCCCATCACCAGGGGGATGCAAATCCAGGCGCGGAGCGCGCGGTTGCCCTTGTAATAGCGGTAGGTGTCGAAGCCTTCCACGGTGCCGCCGAAATACCGGTCAATGGCGTCGCGCAGGGCCTCGGCGCGGGCGGCGTAGTCCTTCGCCGTGGCCTCCGGCCTGCCCAGTTCCGTTGCCAGCGTTTCCGCTGAGCGGAGCGCGTCATAGGCCAGCGACGCGGTGCAGAGGTTGGCCTTGCCCGCCGGGAAACGCCGCTCCAGCTCGTCGCAGTCGGAGGCGATCACCCCGTCGCGGGTGGTTTCGCGGCGGCAGTATTCCAGGCACCATTCGATGAGCGGCCACAGCTCCTCCGCCGTCCTGCCGTCGCCCATCGCCAGTGCGTAGCGTGCCGCGCCGTAGGCGATCATTGCCGCGTCGCCCCGGTCGCCTGCGCCGTTCCAGATGTCGGTGCCCTCGGCGATGATGGAACTGGGGATGGGCTTGTAGTCGTCGTTCATGAACCGTGCGAAATGGCGGTAGGCATTCAGCGCGGACTCGTTGCCCGCCCCGTCGCCCAGGAAGGGAAAGAAGGGGTTGGCGTACTCGGCCTGGTCGTTCGCCCAGATGGCCGCGTAATAGGCGCCGCCGCCGGGGCCGTGCATCAGGCCGCCCTTCGTCTCGAAGATGCTCTCCGCCGCGCGGATTTTGGCGAAGGCGAAGGCGCGCCCCAGTTCCGGTTCCGGGCATTCAAAGCGCAGCTTGTCCCACAGGCCCGCCACATAATCCCTCCGCGCCCGCTCCTCCGCCGCCGGATCCACGGCAAAGGGGGCTTCGGCGCTTTTTCGTCCGCTGTAGACCAGGCTGAACCGCGCCGAATCGCCCGGTTTCAGGGTGAATTCGCCGCCGCCGGTGAGTCGCGCCTCCAGCAGGTACTCCCCGTCCACGCCTTTGGCGGGGTCGGTGCGGTGCTCCACAACGGGCATGGACACGGCCACGGCGTGCTCCCGGTCGGAGGTGTTGGTGAGGGTGCAGTTCTCCAGCACCAGCGGCTGCGTGGTGGAGGGGAAAAGCGTGCGGACCAGTTCCATGCCGCAGTCGGTGCGGCTGGTGACGCTGAGCAGCCCCCCAAGCAGGAATTGCTCCGGTTTCTCCGCGCCAAGCGCGGCCCCGTCCACCGTGACCACCGGCTGCACACTGTTGTCGAAGGTGTGGCTGAGGCTGGCATGGGTGTCATTCGGGATGGTGCGGAGCAGGGGCCACACCACCTGGCGGCTGAGGGTCAGCCTGCCCGCGTCATCCACGCCGTAGCGGAGTATGAGGGAAACCCGCCGCCCGCTCATCTCAATGTGATCTTCGTGCGCCGTGGGCGGTTCCTGGGCGGGGCGCCACGCGATGCCGCCCCCGTCGTCAAGAGCCCAGCGCGTGTTGTTTCCGGCCGGGGCGGCAAGGGGCAGGACGGCAAGCAGGATCAGGATGGTCAGAAATGTTCGCATTGGTGCGGGCTCCATGGTTTCCGGCGGCGTGACCGGCGGCCAAGAGACACGGCCAGGGGCGCGCCGGTTTCACGCATGGGCTCAAAACACGCCCCTACTGCCTCAGGGTGGCGCGTTCCTCCTCAAAGTCCGCGTTTTCCAGCGCGATGGCGCGAAATTCCTCGTGGCGTTCCAGGAAAACGTCCACAACCTCCGGGTCAAAGGACGAACCGCTGAGGCCGCGGATGATTTCCACGGCGGCGCTGTGCGCCATCGGGGCTTTGTAGACGCGCCTGCTGATGAGGGCGTCGTAGACGTCGGCCACCGCCATGAGCCGCCCCGAAAGGGGGATCTCCTCCCCTTTGAGCCGGTTCGGATACCCGGTGCCGTCCCATTTCTCATGGTGGGTTTCCGCAATCTCCCGGGCAAGGTGCAGAAACGAGTTCGGGCCCAGGTTCTTTTCCGCGGCCGCGATGGCCTTCGCCCCGAGCAGGGGGTGGTTCTTCATCACGGCAAACTCCTCCGGATCCAGTTTGTCCGGCTTGAGAAGGATGCTGTCCGGTATGCCCACCTTGCCGATGTCGTGGAGCGGCGCGGAACGGTGGAGGCTGTAAATCATGGTGTCGGTGAGCGTGTCCCGGTGTTTTTCCGTGCGGGCCAGGCCGGCGGCGAGGAGGCGCACGTAGTTGCGCGTGCGGCGGATGTGCCCGCCCGTCTCCGGGTCGCGGCACTCCGCAAGCGCGCCGAGGCTTTCCATGGCCGCCTCCTGCGTCATTGAAAGCTCCCAGGTGCGTTCCTGCACCAGTTGTTCGAGGTGGTCCCGGTGCCGTTTCAGCTCGATGTGGTTGCGCACGCGCGCCTTCACCAGGGCGGGGTTGAAGGGCTTGGTGATGTAGTCCACCGCGCCCAGCGCCAGCCCGCGCGCCTCGTCGCTCTCGTCGGTGAGCGCCGTCAGGAAGATCACCGGCACGTTCCGGGTGAGCAGGGAGCGCTTGAGCCGCGCGCACACCTCGTACCCGTCCATGCCGGGCATCATGATGTCCAGCAGCACCAGGTCGGGCGGCGTCTCCCCCGCGATGTCCAGCGCGGACTCGCCGTCGAGTGCCACGGCCACGTCGTACTCGTCGCCCAGTGTCTCCACCAGGATGTCCAGGTTGGGTTCCGTGTCGTCCACGGCGAGAATCAGGGGGAGGGGGTGGTCAGCCATGTGTTTCACCTTTGTTGAGCGCCTCGCGCAGTTCCGAAAGCAGTTCCAGCGCCTCCTTGAACTGGTAGCGTGCCGTGGCCCGCGCCAGCTTGTCCAGTTTCGGGGCAAGCGCCTCCGGCCATGAGTGTGACATGATTTCATCCGCCAGCGCGCGGCTGGGTTTGGGTTTCCGGGCCGCCAGGTGGGGCCCCAGCGCGTCCAGCGCCCCGGCGAGCCACGCCAAATCCCCGGCGGGTCTCTGCGTTTCCCGGCCGGCGGGCCGCAGGTCCGGTCTGGCGGCGAATTCACGGATGGACCGCAGCACCACGGCGGTTTCGGCGGCGGCGCACTCCGCCAGTTCGATGGTGTCCGGCCCGGTCCTGCCCGCACGCAGCGCCTGCTCCAGCCGCGAAAGCACATCGTACAGTCCGCGCGCCGAAAGGTTGCCCGCCACGCCCTTGAGTTTGTGCGCCAGCGCCGCGGCGTCCTCAAGTCCGTCTGCGGCCGCCATTTCCCGGAGTTCCGCCACCCTGGGCGCCTGCTCCTCCGCAAAGGTTTCCAGCAGGTTCAGATACAGCCGCGCGTTGCCGCCCAGCCGGGCGACACCCTCGCGCACGGCCAGTCCCGGCAGGTTTTCCAGCTCCCGCCGCGCGGGCGCGGCGGCGGGTTCCTCCGGCGCGGCGGCGGGCGCGCCGGGGCGGGGCTTCACCCAGCGCAGTAGCGCGTCATACAGCTCGCCCGGATCAATGGGCTTGGTGACATGGTCGTTCATGCCCGCCTCCAGGCTTTTGGCGCGGTCCGTGGCCATGGCATGGGCGGTCATGGCGATGATCGGCAGCCTGACCGGGCCGCCGTGCGGCAGCAGCCGGATGCGGCGCGCCGCCTCCAGCCCGTCCATCACGGGCATCTGCACGTCCATCAGGATCGCGTCGTACCCCCCCTCGGCGGCGGCGCGCAGCGCCTCCGCGCCGTCGTTGGCCGTGGCCACGCGCAGTCCGCCGATTTCCAGCAGCTCCCGCACCACCTGGCGGTTGATCTCATTGTCGTCCGCCGCGAGTATACGCGCCCCCCAAAGCGGCGCGAGCCGCTTCGGGTCCGCCGCCTCCGGCCCCGCCTGCGGGCCGTTCGGCCGGGCCAGCTCGTAGCCGAAAATCTGCATAATCGTTTCCAGCAGAAGCGAGGTCCCCACCGGCTTGATCAGGAACGCCGCGGGAACCACCCCGGCGGCGCGCGCCTGGAGCATTATCTCCTCCCGGCCGTAGGCGGTGATCATGATGCTTTTCGGCGTCCTGGGCAGGCCGGGCAGCGTGTTGATGCGGCGGATGGCCTCCACACCGTTCATGCCGGGCATCTTCCAGTCCATCAGCACCAGGTCAAAGGGGGCCTCCGCCGCGGCCCCGGCCACCGCCTCCAGCGCCCGTCCGCCCGACTCCGCCTCCGCCGCCTCCATGGAGAAGGACCGGAGCATGGACACGAGTATCTCGCGGGCCGTGGGGTTGTCGTCCACCACCAGCGCGCGCAGGCCCCGCAGGTTCGGCGCGTCCGCGGTCTGGGCGGGCGCGTCCGCCGCCACGCCAAAGACCGCGGTGAAAATGAAGGCGCTCCCCGCCCCCGGCGTGCTTTCCACGCGGATTTCGCCGCCCATCATTTCCACCAGGCGGCGGCAGATGGCCAGGCCCAGCCCCGTGCCGCCGTGGCGGCGGGTGGTCGCGCTGTCCGCCTGGACAAAGGACTCAAACAGTTTTCCCAGCGCCTCCGGCGGAATGCCGATGCCCGTGTCCCGCACCGAAAATTCAAGGGTTGTCCGGTCGCCGTCCCGCGCCACCTGCCGGATGGAGACGACAATCTCCCCGGCGTCGGTGAATTTGACGGCGTTGTTCGCGAGGTTGATGAGAATCTGGCCGAGGCGGAGCGGATCGCCCGTAAGCCGGCCCGGCAGGCCCGGCTCGGTGCGGATGAGCAGTTCCAGCCCCTTCTCCTCGGTCTTGAGCATCATCACGTTGGCAAGGTTGGTGAGCACCTCCTCAAGGCCGAATTCGATGGATTCCAAATCCATGCGGCCCGCCTCAATCTTGGAAAAGTCGAGGATGTCGTTGATGATGCCGAGCAGGGAGATGGCCGCCTGGTGGGTCTTGGTCACATAGTCGCGCTGCTTGGGATCGAGGTCGGTGCGCAGCGCCAGGTGGCTCATGCCGATGATGGCGTTCATGGGCGTGCGGATCTCGTGGCTCATCCGGGCCAGGAATTCGCTCTTCGCGCGGGTGGCCTCCTCCGCCTGATCCTTTGCCTGGGCAAGCTCCTCCGTGAGCTGCTTCAACTCCGTCACGTCCGTGATCACCCCCGTCATGTAATGCGCCGTGCCTGTCTCGTCGCGCACGCAGCGGCCCCGGTCATACACCCACACGATCCGCCCGTCGGGGCGGACCAGCCGGTATTCCAGCGCCGTGTCGCCCCGCTCCCCCAGGCGCCGCCCGAACCATTCCGCCACCCGCGCGCGGTCCTCCGGATGCAGATCCTCCGCGTACACGGACAGGGGCCGGTTGAGATAGTGGGCGGCGGGCCTGCCGGTGAGCGTCTCCACCGCGTCGCTCACAAGCAGGATGGTGCGCGCGCCGCCCGCCTCGCAGCGGTAAAGCACGCTGCCCGTCTCCGACACCAGCATCTGGAGCTGTTCCTGGAGGCTTTCAAAACTTTTCCGCAGCCGCGCCGCCATGTCGGTGAAGGTGCGGGAAAGCAGCCCGAACTCGTCGTTGCTCTCCACGCCCGGCGCGATGTCCAAATCACCGTTCCCCGCCCGCACCGCCGCCGCGTGCAGCCGGTCCAGCGGCGTGGTGATGCGGCGGGATATGCCCCAAGCGCCCGCCGTCACCGCCAGCAGCACGCACAGCAGGCCCAGCCCGCTCCGGAGCATCTCCCGCTTGAGCGGCGCTATCAGCCGGTTGTAGGGCACCACCAGCGCCAGCGACCATCCGGGCGACTCCACCCTGCTGAAGAACACCCACTGCCGCCGCCCCTGCTCGTCCAGCACCCGCGCGGATCCGGACTCCTCCTGGGTCATGGCCTGCCCCAGCGCGGTGAGGTCGGCCCTGCCCGTTTCGCGCGCCTGCAGCAGCAGGTTTATTTTTATCTCACGCTCGTCGGGCTGCCGGTCCCTGCGGAAAATGAAGAAACCCGCGCCGTCGATGAGGAAAAAGTCCAGCCCCGGATCAAGCTGCTCCTGGATGGTCCGCTGAAGCGGCTCCAGCTTGATGTCAATCGTGGCGACGCCGATGAACACGCCGTCCCGGAAAATGGGCGCGGAATAGGTCACCATCAGCGCGTCGCCCGCGCCCTTGTCAAAATACGGTGCGGTCCAAACGGGCCTGCCGCTTGTCTTGGGAATCTGCCACCATTCCCACTTCGGGTCGGTGTAGTCGTAGGAGTCCCGGCCGATGTCCAGCGCGCGGAGCCCGTCGTCGGTGCGGTGGACATACGGGGAGAAAAGGCTCCGGCCCGGCGGGCAGAAGGCGGGGTCGAAGGCCACGGCCCCCCCGTAGAGCAGTTCGTTCTGGCTGATGTTGGAGCGGAGCAGGGCGTAAAAATCCGCCTCCTCCATCGCCCCGGAAAGGCCCACGAAAGCCGCCGTGGACCGCACCATCTGGGCGGCCTCGCGCATGGCCCCGTCCACCTGCCGCGAATGGCGCCGGGCAAGAAGCGTGGCCTCCTTGTCCATGAGCTCCAGTTCACGGTTGTACAGTTTCCAGGTGTTTAAACCCAGCAGCCCCGAAAGCGCCAGCACCACGGGGACCACCGTGAACAGCAGTATTTTTCTGCGGATGGTGAATCGCACGCCGCGGCGCCTCCTGTCTTCCGCTGTGGATACGATGCGCGGTTGTCACGGCCCGGATCAACCGTCCCCGCGCGGTTTTATCTTACCACAGCGCCGCATGGTGCGGGGACCCGGCGGAATCCGGTAGAATCGGGCCATGAACAGACGTGAGCGCGGCGGATTGGCTGGGTTGTGGTTTTTTTGCCTGGTGCTGTCGATGGCGGCCCTGCACTGCGGAACCGCGTCCGCGTGGTTTGGGAAACGGGACGGGAACGGGCGCGCCGGGGCGGACGGCACGGCGCGTGACGCGGGGGAAATCGTTTTTGCCACGCGCCCCCTCTATCCCGACGGGCACTGGTACGCGAACATCAGCTATTTCGCCCGGGACGACGGGGAAAAAACCTACGCGAAGGGCGGCGGGCTGTACATACTCAACACCAGGGACAACACGGTGCGCGCCCTGGTGGAGGACGACGAGGGGACGGTGCGCGATCCCGCCGTCCATTTTGACGGCCGCACCATCCTCTTTTCCTGGCGGCGCGGCGGCACGGAAACCTTCCACCTGTTCACCATCCGGGCGGACGGCTCCGGACTGGCCCAGATCACGGACGGGGAGTATGACGATTTTGAGCCCGCATGGCTGCCCGACGGCGGCATCGCCTTCGTCTCCACCCGCTGCCGGCGCTGGGTGAACTGCTGGCTCACCCAGGTGGCCGTGCTGCACCGCTGTGACGCCGACGGCGGCAACGTCACCGCCCTCTCCGCCAACCTCGAGCACGACAACACGCCCTGGCCAATGCATGACGGGCGCATCCTCTACACCCGCTGGGAGTATGTGGACCGCAGCCAGGTGGACTACCACCACCTGTGGGCGATGAACCCGGACGGCACCAGCCAGACGATTCATTTCGGGAACATGCACCCCGGCGGCCTGTTTATTGACGCGAAGCCCGTGCCCGGTTCGGACGAGGTGCTTTTCATCAACTCGCCCGGACACGGGGCGAAGGAGCACGCCGGGCACGTGGCACTGGTCCATGTGAAAAACGGCCCAGACGACCTCTCCTCGGTTCAAAACATCACGGGCAACGGTTTCCGCGACCCCTTCCCCCTCAGCCGGGACGAATTCCTCGCGGCCTACGGACGGCGTCTGGTCCTGGTTAACCGGGGTGGCGGCCAGGAGACGCTGCACACCCTGCCGCAGGACCGCCGGGGTCTGGAACTGCACGAGCCCCGCCCGCTCCGCGCCCACAGGCCCGGCCCGGTCATCCCCAGGCGCACCAACCCCGCCAGCCCGACGGGGCGGCTGGTCCTGTCCAACGTGCGCGAGGGCCGCAGCATGGACGGGGTCGCCCCCGGCGAGATCACAAAACTGCTTGTGGTCGAGTCGTTGCCCAAGCCCATCAACTACACCGGCGGCATGGACCCCCTCACCTACGGCGGCTCTTTTACGCTGGAGCGGGTGCTCGGCACCGTGCCCGTGGAGCCCGACGGCTCGGCGAATTTCGAGGCCCCGGCAAACCGGGCCCTCTTCCTTGTCGCCCTGGACAAAAACGACAACTCCGTAAAGCGCATGCAGAGCTTTTTTACCGTCATGCCCGGAGAAACCCTGGGCTGCGCGGGATGCCATGAGCCGCGCGCCACCGCCGTGCCCAACACCGGCCGGTCGTTCCTGGCGGCGCTGGCGCGCCCCGCCAGCGTGATCACCCCCGTCGGGGGAATCCCCGAAGTGCTGGACTTCCCCCGCGACATCCAGCCCGTGCTGGACCGGCACTGCCTGCCCTGCCACGACCACACCGCCCACCCCGGCGCGGACAAGGGGCCCCGCGCGGGCGGCGTCATCCTCAGCGGCGACCACGGCCCCATGTTCTCCCTCGGCTACGCCGCCCTGACGGTGCGCGGGCAGGTGGCGGACGGGCGCGATCTGCCCAAAAGCAACCTGCCGCCCCGCGCCATCGGAACCTCCGCCAGCCCCCTCATGCAAAAAATCAGCGGCGGCCACCACGGTGTCGTCCTCCCGCCGGAGGACGCGCGCCTGATTCGTTACTGGATTGAGACCGGCGCCACCTACCCAGGCACCTACGCCGCCCTGGGCGGCGGCTCCATCGGCGGCTATTACGCAAACGAGGTGGTGGAAAACGACGCGGAATGGCCCGCGTCAAAAGAGGCCGGCCAGGCCATGGAAAAACGCTGCGCCGGCTGCCACAACGGCATGATGAGCCTGCCACGGAACCTGTCCGACGAAAACGGCCTCTCTTTCTGGCGGCCCGACGACTGGAACGACCCGCGTCTTCGGCGGTCGCGCCATCTCGTGTTCAACCTGAGCCGCCCGGAACGGTCCCTCGTGCTGCTGGCCCCGCTCGATCCCAAGGCGGGCGGATTCGGCCTCTGCCGCGAAAAGGACGGGAAAAGCGTCTTTGCGGACCAAAATGATCCCGACTGGAAGGCGATCCTTGCCATGTGTGTTGCGGGAAAACAGCGCCTCGCGGAGATAAAGCGCTTTGACATGCCGGGATACATCCCCCCCGCGCCCTACCTGCGCGAGATGAAACGCTACGGAATCCTTCCGCCTGACACCGATCCGGCGCGGCCCTATGACTTCCGCGCCGCCGACCTCGCCTACTGGAACTCCTTCGCCCACACGCCGCAAGCGCCGGACAAAATGGCCGCCAAGTGATGACGCCTCCCCGGCGCCTCCCCGAAAATTGACAAAGCCCGCAACTCTTGCAATAATTATCATCAAACTAAAGTATGCTTCTGCTCATTAGGAAACTTTCCTATGAATATCTCCGCTCGATGTGAATATGCCTGCCGGGCCATGGTGGAGCTGGCGCTCACCCACGGGCGCGGTGAAACGCTCACCGCCCAGGTGATTGCCACCCGCCGGCACATACCGGAAAAGTATTTGGTGCATATTCTGCTCCAGTTGAAACGGGCCGGTTTGGTGCACAGCGTGCGCGGCGCCCAGGGCGGCTACGGCCTCGCCGTTCCCCCGGATCAGGTGCTGCTTTTCCAGATTGTGGAGGCCATTGACGGCCCCGTGCTGGAGCCCCTCCCCGTGGACGACGGCCAGGGGCCCGAGGTGAAGGCCGTCTGGCGCGCCGTGGCCGGGCGCATCGAGCAGGTGCTGCGGGAAACCACGCTCCGCCGGATGGTGGACATGGGCGGCCCCATGAGCATGTATTTCATCTGAGGGGGGTGTCACCTGTTATCATGTTTGCCCGTCCGGTGCGCCGCGGGGATAAAAACCGGAAAAACCCGACAGCCGCCCGCAACGGCCTTTAAAAAATAAGCTTGGAGAACAGCATCATGGCCATCATTCATGAAAACGAGCCGAAGGGCAACGCCCTGCGCGCCGAAATGGAAAAATACATCGGCAGGGGCCTGTCCACCCGCACCCCCACCCAGGCGGTCATCACCCGCGCGCGGGGAAGGCACCTTTGGACGGCGGACGGGCGCAGACTGGTGGACATGACCTCGGGCGTGCTGGTGCAAAACCTCGGATACGGCCATCCGCGCTTTCTGAAGCTGCTGAAGGCCTATGCGAAGGGCCTGCCCCACAACGCCTACAACATGGTGACCGAAATCCAGGTCGAGGCGTCGCGCAGGCTGGTGAAAAGCATGCGGCGCAACCCCAACGCGCAGCAGGTGCTCTGGGCGGCCAGCGGCTCCGAGGGCATCCAAAAGGCCATGTGGGCGGCCATGCACCGCAACCCCGACCGGCCCATCCTGGTGGCCACGCGCGGCGGTTTCCACGGAAAGAAGGGACTGGCAGCCGATGTCACCGGCGAAACCAGCCCCAACCCGAACGTGCGCTTCATTTCCTTCCCCATGGGCGGGGGTGAAACCCCCGGAATGATCCAGGCGGAACTGGACGCGATTGCCGCGGAAAACCCCGGCGGGATCGCCCTGCTCATCACCGAGCCCTACCTCGGCGCAAAGGGTTCCTTCCACCCGCCGCTGTGGTACCACAAGCTGCTCCAGGACTGGTGCGCGGCCCAGGGCGCGGCCTTCATCTTCGACGAGGTCCAGTCCTGCTTCGGGCGCACCGGCAACATGTACGCCTTTGAGTCCTACGGCGTGACGCCCGACCTCGTGGTGCTGGGCAAGGGGCTGGCCAACGGCGTGCCCGCCTCGGCGGTGGTGGGGCGCTCCGACCTGATCGGCGCGCTGGACCACGGCGAGGCCTCCGACACCTTCAGCGGCACCCCCGAGGCCTGCGCGGCGGTCTGCGCCACCCTCGACGTGTTCAAGGACGAGGAGGTTGTGGCCCACTGCCGCAAGGCGGCGAAGTGGATGCGCAAGGGGCTGCTCGCCCTGCAAAAGGAGTTCGGGTTCATCCGGGAGGTGCGCGGCGAGGGGCTGGTGTTCGGCGTGGAAATCTGCGACGCCGAAACCGCCAACCGCTGCGTGCTGGAAGCCTACCGCGCCCGCCCGAACAAGGGTGTCCATTTCCTGGGGCCCCTTGCGTCGAAGGTGCTCCGCGTGAGCCCGCCGCTCAACATCACCCATGACGAGGCCGACGAGGCCTTCAAGCTGCTCCGGGAGGCCTGGGCCCGCATTCAGGCATGATTCCGCCCCTGCTGAAGGACACCCATGAACCTTGTGCTTTTTGATTTTGACGGCGTCATCGGCGACTCCTTTCCGGTGTTCCACCCCGCGTTTGTGCGCGCCTGCCGCGCCGTGGGCTTTGACCGATTTTCCGCGCCGGGGGAATTCCTGGACCTTTTCGAGGGCAACCTGATTCAAAAAATCATGGATGCGGGCCTTCCCGAACCGCGGAAACAGCCCCTCCTCGACGCGCTCGCCGCCGAAGTCGCCGCCGCGATTGACGAAGTGGCCCCCTTTCCCGGCATGCCGGAGGCCGTGTCGGCCCTGGCCGCCGCCGGTCCCGTTTATGTGGTCACCTCCAACGTGGGCGCGCCGATAGCGCGGTTTCTGGCGCGTCACGGCGTCACCGGCGTGCTCGGCGTGCTCGGCGCGGACCATGAGCCGAGTAAAACCGTGAAAATACGCGCCGCCGCAGCCGCCCATCCGGACTGCGCCCCCTGGTATGTGGGGGACACGCTGGGCGACATGCTTGAGGGCGCCGAGGCCGGCGCGGCCACCGTGGCCGTGGGCTGGGGCTGGCACGACAGGGCCAGGCTGGAACGGGGCCGCCCCTCACGCCACGCCGCCACCCCGGAGGAACTGCTCCGCATCCTTTCAGCCGGGTGAATTAAAGTAAAATTTGAAGCCGCACCGCCCCCGGCGGTACCGTATGCGCGTTAAAATCGTTGCGTATGCTCGAATCCCTCGTCCAAATCCCCGTCGGACTGGCTCCAGGGCGCCTGCCAACGCAATTCACGTGTGAGGAAAACCCAATGAACCGTTCGTTTTTGCTGCTTGCCGCCGCCCTTCTGGCGGGCGCGATTCCGGTGTTTGCACAGGACGGCGCCGCCGCCCCCGCCGACGCCGCCGCCCAGTCCGCCCCCGAGGCCAGCACGGCGAAGCTTGAGTCCGAAATGGACAAGATGAGCTACATCATCGGCCTGCAGATGGGCAAGAGCGTCGCCGGCTCCGGGCTGGACATCAGCCTGGGCGCCCTTTCCGCGGGCATCGACGACGCCATGAACAACCGCAAGCCCGCCCTCAGCGACGAGGACATGATGCAGGTGTCGGAGAAACTGCGCAACGACCTCCAGGCCAAGCGCGCCGAAATGGTGCAGAAGGAGCAGGAAAAGCAGAAGGTCGAGGCCGACGCGAACATCAAAATTGCCGATGAATTTGTCGCCAACAACAGCAAGCAGCCCGGCGTGGTGACCACCGAGAGCGGCCTCCAGTACCAGGTCATGCAGGAAGGCGACGCCGCGGGCGTTTCCCCCAAGGACGGCGACTCCGTGACAGTGCACTACAAGGGCACCCTGCTGGACGGCACCGAGTTCGACAGCTCCTACAAGCGCAACGAGCCCGCCACCTTCAAGGTCGGCCAGCTGATTCCCGGATGGAACGAGGCGCTCACGCTCATGAAGAAGGGCGCGAAGATGAAGCTGTTCATCCACCCGAAACTCGGCTACAAGGACCGCAACATGGGCGAAATCCCGCCCAACTCCCTGCTTGTCTTTGAAATGGAACTGCTGGAAGTCGTTCCGGCCGACCCGAACGTGAAAGAGGGCACGATGCCCCTGCCCGGCGGGGACGCCGCCGGCTCGCAGTGATCCCGGCATTACGCGGCATTCCGGCCGCCCGGTTTTCCGGGCGGCCTTTTTTTATGCGCCCCGGTTCCGTCCCGCCAGCAGGCGGAAAAAGCGGGCCGTCTGCTCCTCCGCCCAGTGGCGGGGCCGCCACGGCGGGCCGGACACGAATCCCACATGCCCGCCCCGCTCGGGGAACAGCGGATAAAGCCACGGGGACGCCTCCGCGGCCGCGGAGGGCAGCGCCTCCGGGTCCATGAAGGGATCGTCCCGCGCGCACAGCAGCAGTGTCGGCACCCGGACGCCCCCGAGAAACTGGCCGCAGCCGCAGCGGCGCCAGTAGTCCTCCGCGTCGGCGAAACCGTGGAGACGGGCCGTCGCCACCGTGTCAAAGTCATAAAAGGTCCGGCACCGGCGCACCGCCTCCGCGTCCAGCGCCCCGGGATGCAGCCTCTCCTTCTCCAGCGCCTTGGGGATGAGGGTGCGCAGGAAATGGCGCACGTAAAAGCCGCCCAGCGCCGCCTCCAGCCGGGGGGCGTTGCGCGCGGGATCAAAGGGCGGCGAGATCGCCGCCGCGCCCCGCAGCGACGCGGGCACCGGGGAGCCCTCCCCCAGCCATTTCAGCAGCGCGTTGGCCCCCAGGGATATGCCCGCCGCGAAAAGGGGGGAGCCGGGGTAGCGCGCCGCAAGGCGCGCCGCCGCCCATGCGGGATCTTCCGTTTCCCCCAGGTGGTACAGCCGCCGCGCCCGGTTCATGTCCCCGCCGCAGGAGCGGAACATCATTGCCGCCAGGGTCCAGCCCTCCCCCCGAAAGCGCCGCGCGAAGGCCGGTATGTAAAAGGAGGCCGGGGTGCCCTCCAGCCCGTGCAGCAGCAGCACCACCGGCGCGCCGGGCCGCCCGTCCGAAAAAAGAATGTCCAGAAAATCCCCGTCCGGCGTGTCCCAGCGCTCCCGCCGCAGGGCCGCGCCGAAACGCTTCCGCACCAGCGGCCCCCACACCGTCTGGGCGTGCGGCCCCGGCAGCCACCGGGCGGGCCTGAAGGGATGCGCCGCCAGCGCCGCCATGATGCCGTTTTTGTCCGATGCTTCGTCCATGCCGCCCGCGATTATCGCCCCCCCGGCCCCGGCGCGGCAACCGGGCGGCGTTGCGCAGGAATTGCGGCGGGGGCCGGACTTGTTTATTATCCCATCATCACGCTTGCGGGCTGGTTGCGGGGCCGGGTGGCGATGTCCGGGAGAAAGGCACATGAACATCAACGATCTGTTTGCGCTGGTAAGCAAGGAAAAAGCATCCGATCTGCTCATCAGCGCGGGCGCGCCGCCCATCCTGCGCATTGACGGGAGCCTCTTCCGCACCCGCACCAACCCCCTTTCCCCGGAACAGACGAAGGAACTCGTGTACGGGTTCCTCACCGGGGAGCAGCAGGCCCTTTTTGAGCAGCGCAAGGAGCTGGACTTCTCGCTGGAGGCGGGCGCGGGCCACCGGTTCAGGGTGAACGTCTACTACCAGAAGGGCGCCGTCACCGCCGCGCTGCGGCCCATCCCCGAGCGCATCCCCACCCTCGCGGAGCTCGGCCTGCCGGACCATGTGGAGGATTTCACCCGCGCGAAGCAGGGGCTGGTGCTGGTCACGGGCCCCACGGGCAGCGGCAAAACCACCACCATGGCCGCCATGCTCGACATCATCAACCACCGGCGCGCCTGCCACATCATCACCGTGGAGGACCCCATCGAATACGTGCACGCCCACAACAAAAGCATTGTGGACCAGCGCGAGGTGGGCGGGGACACGGACTCCTTCCCCAACGCGCTGAAATACGTGCTGCGCCAGGACCCCGACGTGATCCTCATCGGAGAGATGCGCGACCTCGAAACCATCCAGGCCGCCCTCACCGCCGCCGAAACGGGCCACCTCGTATTCGCCACACTCCACACCAACGACGCAATCCAGACCGTGGACCGCATCGTGGACGTGTTTCCCGCCGAGCAGCAGCAGCAGATACGCTTCCAGCTTTCCATGGTGCTCCTGGCCATCCTCTCCCAGCGGCTGCTGACCCGGAAAAGCGGCGGGCGCGTCATGGCCTGCGAGGTGCTGCGCAACAACAACGCCATCGCAAACCTCATCCGCGAGCAAAAGTCCCACCAGATCTACAGCGTTGTCGAAACCGCCGCGCGGGAGGGCATGGTCACCATGGACCGGTCCCTCAAGGACCTCTACAACAGCGGCCAGATCACCTACGACGACGCCGTGTCGCTCATGCGCAACCCCAAGGAGTTGCAGCGCCCGGGGGAATAGGCCCGGGGGCGGGCTTGGTGTGCCGGAAAATCAGGTGTATAATCCAATCAGGCTTTTGAAGGAACCGCACGCATGGACGCCGTGGAAAAGATTCATGAGCAGGTGAGCCTGCTTCCCCCCGAAAAACAGCGGGAAGTGCTGGATTTTGTCCGCTTCCTGCAGCAACAGGGGGCGGCAGAGCCGCGTTCCACCAGCCCCAAGGTGCTGAGCCGGCATCCGGGCTTCGGCGCATGGCGGGGCCGGGATATTGACGCGCTTGCTTATCAACAGGCGCGCCGCTCCGAATGGGATGACCGCGATTGACAGCCGTTTTTGACACCAACATTATCATTGACGCGCTAAACGGGTTGCGGGAGGCCGACGAGGAATATTCCCGTTACACGCGCGTGCTCATTAGCCGGGTCACCTGGATGGAAGTCTTGGCCGGGGTTGGGGAAGAGGATGTCCAGATTCGGGATTTTCTTGAAACATGTTTTGAAATTGTCCCGATTGACCTGGAAGTTGCGGAAAAGGCTGTTACCCTTCGGCGGCAGCATCACATGCGCCTGCCCGACGCCATTATCTGGGCGACTGCGCAAACAAACAACGCCCTGCTTGTTTCCCGCAACACACGGGATTTCAATCCTGAGTGGCCGGGGGTGCGGGCACCGTACAAAGTGTAGTCCGGCGCGGTTCAGACCGGTGAAAGCCTCCCGCCCTGTGGCGTTCAGGATGGCATAAAACATCGGTTCACAGGCGGCGTTTGCGCGGGGGCGGGCGCTTTTGCTATAGTACGCCGGTCCGGGGGCGACTCCGGACACCGTGTCGAAGACAGCCGGTGGCCCGCAAGGGCCTTAATATCCTGCCGAGACGAAGGACACAGGACAGGCGGCCGCAGGGCCGCCGCAAGACCGGAAGGTTCAATGTCCCGTGCTGTCAACGACGGCACGGGGCATTTTTTGTTCCGGCGAAGGCCGGAAAACGCGCACAGCGCGAATCTCCACCAGAGAGGAGGTGACTTAGATTGCCGACACAGCAAAAGATTGACGCCGTCGCCGAAATGAAGGCGCGGCTGGAAAAATGCGAAATCGCCGTGGCCACGAAGTACATCGGCCTGAACGTCGCCCAGGCGACGGATCTGCGCAACCGTCTCCGTGCGAACGGCATCGAGTTCAAGGTGTACAAAAACACCCTGGCCACCATCGCCCTGACTGAACTGGGCATGGAGGGCGCCGCGGGCTGCATGGACGGTCCCACGGCATGGGCCTTCTCCAAGGATCCCGTCGCCCCGGCCAAGGTCCTCAAGGAATTCGGCAAGGAGGTGCAGTTCGTCTCCATGGTCGGCGGCGTGCTTCAGGGCCAGCCCGTGAACGCCGCGCAGCTCGACGCGCTCGCCAGCCTGCCGCCCCGCGATCAGCTCATCGCCCAGGTCGTCGGGACCATCGCGATGCCGCTGCGCAACGCGGTCGGCGCGCTCAGCGCGCTTCCGCGCAACCTGGTCAACGCCCTTGACCAGATTCGCAAGCAGAAGGAGGAGCAGGCGGCCTGAGCCCGCCCCTCCCCGTGAACGACAAACGAACACAGAAAACAGAACACGCGCCCGGAAAACGGGCGTCAAAGAGGAAAAAGAACCATGTCCGAGAAACTTGACGCGATTATTGAAAGCATTGCCAACCTGAGCGTGCTCGAGCTGAGCGAGCTGGTGAAGGCCCTCGAAGACAAGTTCGGCGTCACCGCCGCCGCCCCCATGATGATGGGCGCCATGCCCGCCGCCGCCGCCGCCGAGGCCGCCCCGGAGGAGCCCACCGAGTTCAACGTGATCCTCAAGGACTTCGGCGCCCAGAAGATCGGCGTCATCAAGGTCGTGAAGGACCTCGGCGGCCTCGGCCTCAAGGAAGCCAAGGACCTTGTCGACAAGGCCCCCTGCACGGTCAAGGAAGGCCTGTCCAAGGACGAGGCCAACAAGTTCAAGGCCGCCCTGGAAGAAGCCGGCGCCACCGTCGAGCTCAAGGGCGTCTAATACCCCCGCACCGTCACGGGCGCGCGCCGGAAACC
>JBHEKP010000145.1:0-4862 GCA_041859375.1 Candidatus Hydrogenedentales bacterium
GAAATCGGGTTGATTGCCCTGGTGAAAGGAAACTAACCCGCACCGGAAATCCTTTGTAAACCACGGAACACACGGAATACACGGAAATTCTTGTGGGGGCGGCACCTACAAAAATATTTTTTTTCTTCCGTGTGTTCGGTGTGTTCCGTGGTTCCTTCTTTTCCCGTGCCTCTGTGCCTCCGTGTGAAAATTCCCCTTCTTCTTCGCGCCTTTGCGCCTTCGCGTGAAATCTTCCGGGATGCCCACGCGAAGACGCGAAGGACGCGAAGAGAAAACACGGGCGGACACGGGGGTCCGCCCCTACAAAAGAATCTTTTCCCTTCCACATGCGCCGGTGTACCACGTGTTCCGTGTGTTCCGTGGTCCTCCCTGTGTTTCCCCGTGGTTCAACAGGCTTTATTTCCTGCCCAGGGCCGCCCTTGGTCCCCAGAAACTGGTGGAGCCGTCGTTTTGCTGGGGCGGGCCGGGGGTGCTGCGCCCTTGGGTGACGTATTTGTCCATGAGCGCCGTGAGACGGGCCACCACGTCGGGATGCTTGTCCTGAAGGTTCGTCTTTTCCGCCGCATCGGCCGCCAGGTCGTACAACTGCACCCCGGGCAGGCCCGCCTGCTTCGCCGCCTCGGGCTTCGGGTCGCTCCAGCCGCCTGACCCGGCGCAGAACTCCAGTTTCCATTGGCCCTGGCGGATGGAGAAGGAACCGTCCACGGAATGGTGCACCACCGCCTCGCGGACCGGCCCCGTTGCGGTTCCCGCGAGCACGGGCAGCAGGCTGACGCTGTCCTCGCCCGCGTTTTCCGGAAGGGCGGTGTTGTTGATCGCGGCGGCGGTGGCCATCAGATCGGTGAGGCACACCGTCTGGTCCGAGACGCCGCCGGGCCTTATCCTTTCCGGCCACCGCGCCACCAGCGGGATTCTGTGACCGCCCTCGAATATGTCGGCCTTGCCGCCCCGGAAGCCGCGGCTTGGATCGTGGCCCTGTTTCCGGAGCGCGTCGAAATCCGCCATGGGCGAGCAGCCGTTGTCGCTGGTGAAGACAAGCAGCGTGTTGTCCGCCATGCCGTTCCGCTCCAGCGCGGCCATGATTTCGCCCACCACATGGTCGGTCTGGCAGACAAAATCCCCATAGGCCCCGACGCCGCTTTTCCCCTGAAACTCCGGCGGGGGCATGATGGGCGTGTGGGGCGCGGTGAGGGGGAAATAGAGGAAGAGGGGGGAGGCCCCGGCCTCCGCCGCGTGCCGGTCAATCACCCCGACGGCCCTGCGCGACAACTCGGCGAGCACCTCCCCGTGGCGGAAGGAGGGGGCCGCGGGCCCGGCCCGGTAGTAGGCCGGCTTTTCGCTCGCCCCGGCTGTTCCGGTCGCCGCCTCCACCACCCGGTCGTTTTCCACATACACATAGGGCGGCATGTCCAGCGAGGCGGGGATGCCGAAGAAATAGTCAAAGCCCAGCGCCACGGGTCCGCCGCCCACGGGCTTCCCATAGTCCACATTCTCCAGGGACATCCTCACCCGTTTGCCGTCCGTGACGGCCCAGTCGAGGCCGAGATGCCATTTGCCCACGCAGGCGGTCCGGTAGCCGCAACCCCGCAGCAGGGAGGCCACGGTCACGCGCTTTTCGTCCACCAGCGCGGGGGACCAACCCTCCAGCACGCTGTTTTTCAGGCGGCTCCGCCAGCAGTACCGGCCCGTGAGGATTCCGTAGCGGGTGGGGGTGCACACCGCCGACCCGGAATGGGCGTCGGTGAAGCGCATGCCCCCGCGCGCCAGCCGGTCAATGTTGGGGGTGGGTATTTTGCTTTCGGGGTTGAGGCAGCCCACGTCGCCGTAGCCGAGATCATCCGCCAGGATGTAGACGATGCTGGGTTTCGCGCCGGTCCCTTCGGCGGCGCGCGCGCCCCGCGCCGCAAATGCGGCGGCCGCGACGCCCGCCCCCGCCGCCTTCATGAAGCTCCTGCGATCCATCCACCGGCCCATGGCCCGCTCCTTTCAACCAGTCCCTACCGTTCCCACCGGAACTTGTACACGCCGGACGCCGCCTCGAAGACCACGCGGCCGTTCTCGCTCCTGACCCCGCTGATCCCGGCGCACTTGTCCAGGGACAGGTCGTTTTCCGTGACTCCTTCGGCCTTTTCCGCCGGAATGCGCACCATCGCCGTGGTGTTGGGCGGAATGGTGACGGACCAGCCCACCGCCGACGCGCCCGCGCTCCACTCGCTGGTGATGCGCCCCCGGATGGAGTCGTAGTGCGCCTTCACGCCGTCCAACCCCTCCGGCAGTTGCGGGCTCAGGATGAAATGGCTGAATCCGGGCGCTGCGGGGTCGGCCTGGATGCCCGCCAGCCCCCGGTAGAACCAGCCCTCCACATGGCCGAGCATGCAGTGGTTGTTTGAAGAATCCGGGCTGGCGTCCCACGCCTCGGTGAGGGCGGTGGCACCCTTTTCAAGCTGCATGGCGTAGCCGGGGCCGTCGGTCTGGCAGACCATCCTGTAGAGCAGGTCGCCCTGCTCCGCGCCGGTGAGGGCCCGCACCAGGTAGGAGAAGCCCACATCCCCGGCGGTGACATGGTATCCCGCCGCCCTGATGACCTCCGTCAGGTTTTGGGTGATCAGCCCGCGCGCGCCCTCCTCCGCAAGGCCCAGCACCAGCGGCATGGCGTTGGCCGTCTGGCTGTTGCGGTCGTAGGAGCCGCTGTCCGGGTGGTAATAGGCAGCGTTGAAGGCCCCGCGCACGGCGTGCGCACGGGCCGCGAAGTCCCGCGCGTCCCCGTCTTTGCCCAGCAGCGCCGCCGCCTGCTCCAGAATGCGCAGGTTCCCGTAATACACCGCCGTGGCGGTGACGCCCTTGGAGGTGAGCTTCGACTCGCCGGGGCCGCCGGGCGCCACGTCGTACCAGTCGCCCAGCCCGTGGGAGATGATGTGGTCCTTCGCCGTGCCCGCGAGGTAGTCCGCGTAGCGGCGCATGGTGCCGTAATGCTCCTCCAGAATGCGCCGGTCGCCGTACATGATCCGGCAGTTCCAGGGGTTCACCACGCCCGCGCTGCCCCATTCGGGCGAGTCCACGAAGCCGCCCTTGAACACGGTGTACTCCGGCGCGATGTCGGGGATGAGCCCGTTGTCCCGCTGGGCGTCCGCCATGTCCCGCTGCACCTTGGCGTAGAAGCGGGGGAGGTCGAAGTTGTACATCAGCCCGTCGGAGAGCAGGTGGGACACCTCCAGCCAGCCCAGTTTCTCCCGGTGGGGGCAGTCGGTGAGCACGCTTTGCAGGTTGCTCCGGATGGCCGTCAGGATGAGTTCGTGCACCCGGTTCACCAGCGGGTTGGAGCATTCAAAGTTGCCCGCCACCGCCGCCGAGGAATGGGTGAACTCGCCGGACAATTCGACAATCTCCGGCTTGTCCGCGCCGCCGCCCCCGGCGGGCGCGGCCCCCTCCGCCTGCACATAGCGGAACCCGTAATAGGAGAAGCGCGGCGACCACACCTCGTCGCCGCCGCCCTTCAGCGTGTAGCTGTAGGACACGGGACTGCCCGACTGCCGCTGGGTGACCCGGCCCTTTTCATCAAGCAGCTCGCCGGGAACCAGTTTCACCGTGGCGCCCGCCGGACCCCTGACGGTGATTTTGGGCCGTCCGGAAAAGTTCTTGCCGAGGTCGTACACCAGCGCGCCGTCGGGAAAGGCAGCAGGGGCCTTGGCCGAAAGGGTCTGCATCACCCGGATGGGCGGCGCGCCCGCGCCGGAGAGCACGCCCCCCGGCCCCTCCGCCACGGCGGCGGCACCCCAGCCGGAGGCGTCAAAGCCGGGGGCGTTCCAGCCGGCTTGCTCCAGCCGCGCGTCATAATCCTCGCCGCCGTAAATGCAGGAGAACGCCACCGGCCCCCGCGCCGTCCGCCATGAACCGTCCGTGCCCACCTCCTCCGAGGTGCCGTCCCCGTACTCAATGTGGAGCTGCGCGATGAGTTTCGGCGGGCCGAAGGTGCCCTTGAACTTCACATACCGGCCCCCGGCGACATTATACATGCCGTTGCCCAGCATCACGCCGACGGCGTTTTCCTTTTCGCGCAGCAGGGCGGTCACGTCGTGGGAGGTGTAAAGGCAGGTCTTCCGGTAGTTTGTCCAGCCCGGCTCATACACGCCGCCGCCTGCCTTTTCGCCGTTCACCCACGCCTCGTGAAAGCCGAGCCCGCACACATGCAGGACCGCGCTGCGCACGGGTTTTTCAAGGGTGAAACTCTTGCGGAAAAGGGGGAGGGGGCCGGACTGGTCGGCGTCGGCGGCCACCCCTTTGGGCGCGGCCACCCAGGAGGCCCGCCACGGCTCCCCCCGCAAAATGCCCATGGTCCAGCAGGCGGGCGCGCTCCAGCCGCCCTCCCGGCCGTCCCCGTCGCGCACCTTCACCTTCCAATGGCACTGCTGGTGCGATTTCAAGGGCGCGCCGCCGTATTCAATCTGGTTCTGCTCCGGCGACTCCACCCAGCCGGAATCCCACAAAGCGCCCCCGTCCCGGGCCAGTTCCTCCGCGGTGGCGGCAACCAGCACCCGCCAGGCCGTCTGGCGCGCGCCCCTTGCGGACGATTCCAGCACCCAGCCCAGGCGCGGCTTGGCCGTGTCAATCCCAAGGGGGTCCGTTTCATACTCACAGCGCAGTTGAACCGCCTTGAGTTCCGAAACGGCGAAGGCCTCCGCGCCCGCCAAAGCCGTGATTCCCGCCAGCGCAACCAGAAAAAAACGCGACATGATTGTGTCTCCCGCAAGGTGCCAACAAACCGATTTCAATCCAGTCTAACCCATTCACCCATGCGTTTGCCCCCATCCACCGGTTGCCCCATGAGGCGAATGGGATTGGGATGGCGGCACACAATCAATGCG
>JBHEKP010000229.1:0-4658 GCA_041859375.1 Candidatus Hydrogenedentales bacterium
GCAGATCGCGTCCTCGTCCAGAATCTCCCCGCCCCGCTCGCGCACGGCGCGGAGCAGCTGCTCGCGGGTGTAGGGGTTCACATGCTCGTGGGCGTAGGCGCCGGGGGCCACCTTTCCGTAAACCCACTCAATGAGGGGCCACTGCCAGCCGCCGTAGTCGGGCGTGCCGAGAATGAGCGTGCCGCCGGGCCTGAGCACCCGCATCAGCTCGTCAATGTGCCGCCCCCGCTCGTCGGGGATGTGCTCCAGTATCTCGGAGGAAATGACCGCGTCAAGCGACCCGTCCGCAAAGGGCAGGCGCATGCCGTCGCCCCGCACCAGCAGGGGGTGGCGGCGGCGCATGAAGCGCAGCTTGTCCATGCGCAGGTCCAGTCCTACGGCGTGGGGCAGGTCGGCCAGAATCCGGCTGCTGCCGCAGCCAATGTCGCACACGCGCCCCTCCCTGGGGGTGAAGCGCAGGATGATGTCGTGCCGTTTCCGCTGCCAGTAGCGCTGAAACCAGATGCGGCTGTCATAGGCCCGCCAGTCATAGTCCGGGAAGTCTATGGAATTGCGGATGGCCCACATTTTCCGGAACAGGCGCAGGTAGTCCAGGCCAAAGGCGATGATGCGCGCATGGGAGCGGCCCGTGCCCCGGGGCCGGTAGTGAAAGGGTGTTTCCGCCACGGTGGCGCCCTTTGCCAGCGACCGCAGCAGGATTTCAATGAGCACAACAAAGGTGGTGTGCTCCAGTTTCAGGTCGCGCAGGATGCTTTTCCGGTAGAGCCGGAACCCGCTCGACAGATCGCGCGGCTCCAGGGACATCATCCGCCGGAACCACTGGTTCAGGATTTTGCTGAGCATCAGCCGGGTCCAGGGCTGGTCGGCCCGGCCCCCCGGAACGTAGCGGGACGCTATCACGATGTCCCCCTGGTCACGCGCGGCCCAAAGGCTGGCGATGAACGCGCTCGGGTGGGACTGGTCGGCGTCCATGGTGGCCACATACTCCCCCCGCGCCTCGGCAAAGCCCCGCTGGATGGCCGCGCCGTAGCCCTTCCGGGGTTCGTTCACATACCGCGCCCCCTCCGCCCCGGCCACCGCCCGCGTGTCGTCGGTGGAATCGCTGTCCACCACCACAATCTCCCAGCGGACCCCCAGCGAATCCAGCACCCCCCGCAGCTCGGGCAGCAGCGCCCGCAGGTTCCCCGCCTCGTTCAGGCAGGGAAGCACCACCGAAAGGTCGGGCTGTCCGGAATCGCGCGGCGCTGTTTCCACGTTCCTTTAATCCTCCGGCGGAATTTCCGCAAGGTTGAGCAGGTCCGCTGATTCTGGCATAATGCCGCTTTCCGCGCAAGTCCGGCGCGCCGTTCGGTCATAACTCATTACGGGGAACATCGGATGCAATTCGTACATTTGCACTGGATTGACCTGACCATCATCGTGGTCTACATGGTGGGCTGCTTCGCCATCGGCCTGTACACCACCAAGTACATCGACAACGCCGGCGACTTCTTCCTCGCGGGCAAGGCGCTGCCATTCTGGGCCATCGGTTTCTCCATCGTGGTGAGCGACATCGGCGCCACCGACTTCGTGGGGGTCGCGGGCAACGCCTACACCTACGGCATCTCCGCCGCCAACTTCGACTGGCTCGGCTCGATGCCCGCGATGGTCTTCGCCGCCTTCATCTTCGTCCCCTACTTCTGGCGCTCCGGCGTGTTCACCATCCCCGAATTCCTGGGCCGCCGCTACAACGCGGGCGTGCAGCTCATAAACGCGGGCATCTGGACCATGGTCATGCTCATCTCCCTGGTGATGATGCTCTGGACCACGGCGGACGACCTGGTGAAGACCGTGCTCGGCTACGACCCAATGTACACCGTCTGGGTGATGGCCATTGTGACCGGCGTGTACACCTTCTCCGGCGGCCTTTCCGCGGTGGTCATGACCGACGTGGTCCAGCTCGTGGTGATGTATGTGGGCGGGCTTGGCCTGCTCGCGCTGAGCCTCTGGGAGGTCGGCGGCTGGGGCAGCATGCGCGCCACCGTCGAGTCCATGGGCTCCCAGTTTGCCAACCATTTCACCATCCTGCTCCCCAACGACCACTCCGCCTTCCCCTGGTCGGGCATTGTGTTCGGCCTCGGCGTGGTGCTCGCCATCGCCTACATGAGCGGCAACCAGGCCATCGTCCACCGCACCCTGGGCGCGCGCTCCGAGTGGGACGCCAAGGCCGGCATGCTCCTCGGCGGCTTCCTCAAGTCCTTCATCCCCCTCATGGTCGCCCTCCCCGGCCTCTGCGCCCTGGTCTACCTGCCCCAGGCCATCAACGCCGACCCGGCATCGGTGCCCGCCGAAATGGTGACCCACGTGTCCACCGCCATCGGCGACGTGCCCGTGCTCAAGGAGCAGGACAAGGTGGTGCCCACCATGATGCGCCTCATGCTCCCGCCCGGGCTCCAGGGGCTCATGTTCGCCGGCCTTTTCGCCGCCCTCATGTCCAGCATCTCCGGCACCCTCAGCTCCGCGTCCACCATCTTCGTCACCGACATCTTCAACCGCTCCAAGATACTCCTCGGCGGAAAGCCCCTCAACGAGCGCCAGGCCCTCAACTGGGGCCGCGGCTTCACCGCCTTCCTCATCGTCGCCAGCGCGCTGCTCGCGCCCCAGTTCGCCCGCGTGGGCGGCCTCTACAACTTCATCCAGACCGTGCTCTCCCTCTTCCAGGGGCCGACCCTCGCCATCCTGCTCCTCGGCATCCTCTGGCGCAGGGCCAACCGGTGGGGCGCCCTCACCGGGCTCATCACCGGCGTGTTTTTCTGCTTCATCCTCTGGTGCGTCCCCGGCCTCTTCCCCTCGAACGACCCCTTCCTTTACGTCGCCATGTACTCCTTCCTCTTCGCCCTCGTGGTCACCGTGGTGGTGAGCCTCCTCACCCCGCCCGAACCCGAGGAGAAAATTCGCGGGCTGGTCTGGGGCTCCGTCCTCAAGGACAAGGAAACCCAGGCCGCGCTGGATGAAAGGGTTGCGCAATGATTGGAACGCAAGTCAACATGCTGCTTTCGGGCCTGCTCGCCCAAACCGCCGCCGACACCTCCGCCGTCGAAGCCGCCAGGCAGCAGGGCGGGCTGATGGGCGCCTTCCTCTCCGCGTCAAACACCATCGTGGACGGCTGGCTCGCCTTCCTGGACTGGTTCGGCGCCCTCTTCGCCCCCGTTGCGAAGCCCCTCTTCGCGCCCATAAACAACTTCCTGGCCTCCGTCTACCAGCCCTGGGCGCAAATCTTCGCCCTCGGCCTGTTCATCGGCTCCATGGCCTGGGTCTGCTTCTTCATCAAAAAGGAAATGCTCGAAAGCGGCCGCGAAAACAAGGCGTTCTGGACCGACCTGCGCCTCTGGACCGTCGTGTCCATGCTGCCCCACCTTTTCGTGTACATTTACTTCATGTGACCCCTTCATGCGCGCCCCGGCCCGCGCCGGGACGCACACACCCCCGGGAGTGTATACATCATGAGCGACGGCAAGCACAGCGAGATGCACCGCATTGACAGCACCAAGAACACCGGCGACAACCTCAAGCGCCGCGACGCGGAGTTGTACGTGGTCCTCGGCATTTTCCTTGTCGCCCTGGGCCTTCCCGTCATTCTGGGCACTTGGTTCGCCGTGGCCGACGGCAGGATGCACGCCGCCGTGGTCAATGTCCTCGCCGGACTTGTTCTCGCCGGCATGGGCGGCGGCTCCATCTTCTTCGGACTGGCCATCCAAAAAGGCCTGCTGAAAAACAAGTGACCCCCCTCCACCTGCCCCGGCGTTTCTTCCGGGACGACGCCGTCCGCTATTTTACCCGGCCCCGGTGGTACCGGCTTTTCGGACTGCTGGGCCGGGCAAAACGCCCTGTCGAAGCCTCCGCCCCCGGCGCGAGAACGTTGCCCCGCCTCGAATGCCTCTGGATGCCCTGCTACCTCGTTGAATTCGCCACTGAAATGATGGGCCAGACCGGCATGGTCGGCGTCGCTGTGGACGGGTGGAGCGGGTTCATCGTCCTAAGCGACCGCAAAAAGGCCCTCCTCGAGGGCGAAGCGCCCGGAGAGTCCTTCCCCCCCCTCCTCACCGCCGAAGAAGCCGTTGAAACCGCCCGCAAGGGCCTCTTCCAGGTCATCATGCGCCGCCGCGGCCAGCTCGCAAAGCCCGAAATCCGCGAGGCCACCGAAGTGCTCCCCTTCCACACCCCCTACTGGGTCTACTACCACGGCACCCTGCGCGGCGGCATCGGCGTCAAAATCATGGACGGCTACACCGGCAACCCCTGCGGAGGCCAAATCCGCCACGCCGTGCTCAACGCCCTCGTGGCCAAACGACGCGGACGCCTCGCCAGCCGGGACAACGGATAACCCCCCCCTCATCTCTTTCCCTTCCCATCCTGTCCATCCTGTCCGTATTTTTTCACCGGTGCCCTTGGGTGAGAATTTCCGCAAATGACCCCACGGGAACGCAAATCGGGCCATTGCACACCATGGGAGAAAAAGGGGGGGATTGGAAGGGGGCGGGGGAAATAAAACTGGCGGAGAGGGTGGGATTTGAACCCACGGTACCCTTTTGGGGTACAACGCCTTAGCAGGGCGCCACCTTCGGCCACTCGGTCACCTCTCCGCAGCCGGGGAAATCTTAGCATGATCCCCGCGCATG
>JBHEKP010000294.1:0-5777 GCA_041859375.1 Candidatus Hydrogenedentales bacterium
CGCCGCCAGCACGGCCAAAAAAATCCGGAATCCGGGGTGTCTCGCCATGGGTTTACGCTCCGCTTGGATTGAATAATCAACGTAAAAGGTCGGCAATCTTTCTTGGGCAATCATTTTTTGCTTCATGACAACCATGACTACGCCGCGTCAAGCGGCATTTCATCATAGGTTTGTCCATCCAACAAGCGTCCAGCCGCTTTTTTGTTGCGTCCACCCCATTGCTTGAAGAAAAAAGGGGTTTTGCTTTGCAGGCACTGGTCTCTGATATCCATCACCCATGCCGGTTCCATCGGTCTTGCGTTTGGACCTGATTCACCCCCAACAATTACCCAGTCAATCCTTTCCAGATTTAATGCCGGCAGGGGCCCTAAAAGCGGTTCAAGACTCAAAAATTTTAACTGCGCGCCAGTGGATCGGAGAAGATCAACGCGGTGCGCATATTCGTTGCTTTCAACACTCACACCCATCCAGATATTTGGACTCCAGAGCAGTTTTGGGGAGATCTCCAAAAGACGCTCCGCGCGTTTTGTAAGCACCTGGAAACGATGCCAGCTTGCAGTGTTCATGGTCATAAAGACTTTCTGAATGAACTCAACCGGCACGTCTTTGTGGAATAAATCACTCATGGAATTCACAAAAATCGTCTGTGGTTTTTTCCATGTCAGAGGTAACTGGAGGGCGTGCTCATGCAGCGTGAGCCTAAATCCATTAAGGTAGTTGGAAGAGCCCATTGCATGGAGCCGTTTTGCCATCCTTTCCGCGTAACAGTGCTTGCATCCAGGGCTAATCTTTGTGCAACCCGTTAGGGGATTCCATGTTGACTCCGTCCATTCTATGGAAGATTGAATGGCCATGCTTAACGGTACTTTCCGAATATGTCGCCGACAATTTTTCCACCCGTGCTGTTTGGTGACGCGAAAAAGAGGTAATAGACGATGCCATTTTTTGAGTTTTTCATCGGCAGAGGCTCCGGCACGTATTTAAAGCCAGCGACATTACGTAAACGCTTTCTGAAAGCCTCAACGAAGACATCGGTTGTTTTGTGCGCATATCCAAACAGGTCGGAACTGCCATCGTCATAAGCCACAGATTTCCATGACTCATCCCCCCAGAATCTGGTCAATCTTTCCCCTTGTTTTGGGTCAACTTTTGTTTGATCGTTTTTCAAAACATTCATGTTCATGTCCATTAAGGGAAAGTTAAGAAAGATTTCAACCGCTCCGCTCTTTCCGGCCATGTCCAGAACAGACCAATCCAGATGCAGACCATAAGGATCAATTAGACATAACGCACGCTTCCGGTCCGCGAAGGTGATTTTTGGCAAAATTTCCTTAACAAGTACTTTATTGCAATCACCTTCGTAAAGCACCACATCAGAACGATTTGCGGCCAAGTTTTGGAGGTAAGATATTTTTGTGCCATCTATGTCGATAAAATAATAGCGAGAAAACGCGGGGGCGACTTCCAGAGCCGCTTTAGGGGATCCCTTTACGATCTGGCCGGATGTTCGGGATTTGTGTTCCCCAGCACCGGAAAAAGCGTCTATGTAGTAGTGTTCCAAATAATTTTGTTTGCTCAGGATCAGGGAATATGCTGCGGCATACTTCTGAATTATCTCGATTTTTATCTCTGACCATGGGCCGATATCGGTGATTGGCGACTCATTCATGGTGCTGAATTCCTTTTCAGTATATTACCATCTACAGGTCCATGTGGCAAGTACCAGATAGCCGTATAACCCTAAAAAATCACCTGTTCAAAAAGGCGCTACCCAGCGAGCAGGGATTGATTTGGACAACGAATTCAACCGGATGATTGTAGACGCCGCGGGGGCGGCGGCACAAACAGCCGCGCGCGCGGGAAAACAAAACGGGCCCCGGCGGGGCGGGTGCCCCGGGGGCCCGTGGGGGTGCGGGGGGGGATTAGCGCCCGGCGCGGGACAGGGCGGCGAGGGCCACGAGGGAGAGCATGCCGGTGAATATTTCGGCCCAGGGCACGCCGAGTTTTTCGGCCTGTTCGCGGGCGCAGCCCCGGCATCCGGCGCAGCCGTCATCCTGGGCGGTTTCGCCCTCACCCTCGCCCTCGCCCTCCACCTCGTCGGCGGACTGGAGGACGGTGGCGGCGGCGGCGGCGTCAAGCTGGTTGCCGCTGCCAAAGCGGTAGAGCACGGTGCCGGTGATGCCCTGGGGGCCGGTGTCGCCGTCGCCCGCCCTGAGGGTGTAGGAGAACTGGACGGGGAATGCGGGGACGGTGATGTAGGCGAATTCAACGGTGCCGTTTTTCTGCGAGACGATGGGCGGATCTGCGTCCTCGGAGACGCCCTCGTGGCGCACAAGCGTCCAGGTGTCGGGGATGTCCTCGATGACGCCGAGGGCGGTGACGCCGCGCGGGTCGTTTTTGGTGAGGGTGAGGGTGACCACGATTTCGCCGCCGGGGGTGTAGACGACCGGGGTGACGGAGCGGGAAAGCTCCATGGGCTCCGTCTGGGCGAACGCGGCGGGCGCCCCCGCCAGAAGGGCGGCGGCCAGCAACAAGGGGAGAACCACACGATATGACGCCATACAACCCTGCCTCCGCGGAACACGGGTTCCGCCATTGCGCGCCGCGCGGGGGCGGCGCAAACCATCTTCCGCCGACTCCGCGCCCGCGCCTATTATACCCGCAATATGGAGAATGGTTACCACTTTTGGGGAATGGCTATTTTCCGGCGGCGAGCCGTCCGCGCATGAGCTTGTATTCCACGCTGTCCACGAGCGCCAGATAGGAGGCGGTGATGATGTTTTCGGAGACGCCGACGGTGCTCCAGGACTCCTCGGCGTCGCTGGACTCGATCAGAACGCGCGTCTTGGCGCTGGTGGCCAGCTTCCCGTCGAGGATGCGCACCTTGAAGTCCTCGAGGTGCATGTCGTTGATCTCCGGGTACTTGGCCTCAAGGGCCTTGCGGAGGGCGTGGTTCAGGGCGTCCACGGGGCCGTGGCCCTCGGCGACGGTGTGCACCGTTTTTCCGCAGGGCAGCTCCAGTTTCACCGTGGCCTGGGAGACGGGCGCGGCGTCGGGGGCGTGCTGGTCCACGTGGGCGTTGTAGGCGAGGGTCTTGAAGAGCGGCTCGAAGCGCCCCACGGCCCTGTGCATGAGGAGCACCAGGGACGCGTCCGCGCCCTCGAACTCGTAGCCCTCGTTTTCCAGCTCCTTCACCCGCGCCAAAATGGATTTGGTCGCGGGATCGTCGCGGTCGAGGGGAACGCCCAGTTCCGCCGCCTTCTGGATGAGGCTGGACCGGCCCGAAACCTCGCTCACGGCGACGCGGGTGAAGTTGCCCACCAGCGCCGGGTCCAGGTGCTCGTAGCTGGCCTTGCGCTTGCGCACCGCGTCGGCGTGCATGCCGCCCTTGTGGGTGAAGGCGTCGCGGCCCACGTAGGGGGCGTGGTCGCGGGGGGTCATGTTGGCCAGCTCGGCGACAAGGTGCGACTTGCGGGTGAGTCTGGCGAGCCGCTCCGGACCCAGCACCTCGAAGCCCATCTTCAGCTCCAGGTTCGGGATGATGGTGCAGAGGTCGGCGTTGCCCGTGCGCTCGCCGTAGCCGTTGATCGTGCCCTGCACCTGCGTCGCCCCGGCGCGCACGGCGGCCAGGGTGTTGGCCACGGCGCAGCCGCTGTCGTTGTGTGTGTGGATGCCGAGCACCGCCTCCGGCAGGTGCCCCCGCGCCGCCGCCGTGGCGGCCTCCACCTCGAAGGGCAGCCGCCCGCCGTTGGTCTCGCAGAGCACCAGCACCGCCGCGCCCGCGCGGAGCCCCGTCTCCAGCACGGACAGGGCGTAGCCCCGGTCCTCGAAGAAGCCGTCGAAATAATGCTCCGCGTCGAGGAACACGGTGCGCCCCTGCGAAACCAGGTAGGCCACCGACTCCTCGATGATGCGCAGGTTCTCGTCCAGGGACACGCCCAGGATCTCGCGGGCGTGGAGGGCCGAGGTTTTGGCGAATATGGTGACCACGCGCGTTTCGGCGGCGAGCAGCGCCTTGATGTTCCCGTCGTCCTCCACGGCCGATTTGGCGTGGCGGGTGCTGCCGAAGGCGGTCATCTCCGCGTTCTTCAGGTCGAGGTCGCGGGCGCGCTTGAACAGCTCCACCGCCTTGGGGTTGGCCCCCGGCTGGCCGCCCTCGATGTAGCGGATGCCCAGCGTGTCCAGGGCGCGCACAACGCGGAGCTGGTCGTCGGAGGAGAACTTGACGCCGGGGCCCTGCGCGCCGTCGCGGAGCGTCGTGTCGTATATTTCGATCCTGGTGGTCATGGTGCGTACTCCCAAACCGTCCCTTTGGACGGTGAAAAAACAACGGTTTCAAGGGGTGCGGTCCTTCCGCTGGGGGAATGGTCCCTGCGGGGAAGGCCGCGGTCCGGGTGGGATGCTACAGGGTCACCGCCCCGTCCCGGAGGAACGACTGCACAAGGCGGTGACCTTCCCGAATACCCACGCCGCTTGCGGCGGCGGTGTCCTCCGAATAGGCCGTGTTTGAATCCGCCGGCACGCCGGGCCCGCACAGGGCAAAGGGCACCGGCCCGCCCTCGTGGGTCTTCGTGGAGATGAGCGTGAGGTGGTCGGGCGCGCAGAGGACGCGGACGTCGCCGCGCCCTTCGGCCCATGCCAGGCACGGGGCCACCACGCGGGCGTCGTAGTCCTCTATGGCCTGTATTTTCAGGTCGGTCCTGCCCTGGTGCGCCGTTTCGTCCGGCGCCTCCAGGTGGACAAACACCGCGTCGTGGCGCGAGAGCGCGTCCAGCGCGGCGGCAACCTTGCCCTCGTAGTTCGTGTCGATCCAGCCCGTAGCGCCGGGCACGTTGATGACCTCCATCCCGGCGCACACGCCGATGCCCTTCACCAGGTCCACCGCCGAGATCACCGCGCCCGTCTTGCCGTTGTAGCGCTCGGCGAAGGACTGCATCTTCGGCGCGCGGCCCTGGCCCCAAAGCCAGATGGACACGGCCGGGCTGAGCCCCTTTTCAACGCGGGCCCTGTTGACCGGGTGGTCCCGGAGCATCTCCTGCGACCGCGCCATCATGGCGCGCAGCAGCCCGTTGCCCGGACCCTGGGGCAGGTACGGCCCAAACTCCCGGCCCGTGATGTTGTGCGGGGGGGTGCAGTCCGCCGCCACCAAGTCGTCCCCGGACGCGGCTTCGGAGGGGCGCAGCACCGCCAGGTGGCGGTAGCTCACGCCGGTGTTGAAAAAGGCCGGAAATTCCTTCGCCAGCGTGTCGTTCAGCGAGGCCACGATTTCCCGGGCCTCGTCCGTGGTGATGTGGCCCGAGGTGAAGTCCTTCATCAGCCCGTCTTCGAGGGTGACCAGGTTGCACCGGAAGGCCACCTCGTCCGGGCCCAGCTTGATGCCCTGGTTCGCCGCCTCGATGGGCGCGCGGCCGCTGAAGGTGGCGCGGGGGTCATAGCCAAAGAGGGAAAGGTTCCCAATATCACTGCCGGGGGGCATGCCGTCGGGGATCGGCCAGTACTGGCCGGTCATGCCGAGCGACACCACGCGGTCGAGGGCGGGCGTGGCCGCCGCCTGGAGGGGCGTGCGCCCGTCCAGTTCCTCCAGCGGATAGTCCGCCATGCCGTCGCCGATAAGCACAATGTGTTTCATAAAAAAAATTCCCCATCCCGGGGGATGGTTGTTTTAAGGTGCTGAAAAATAACACATTACAGACTGAAATTCAATTCCCGGACGGTTGCCAAGAGCCCGAAAACGCCCAAAAAGACCCCCCGGAATGCGAATACTATGAACACCCGCC
>JBHEKP010000341.1:0-8826 GCA_041859375.1 Candidatus Hydrogenedentales bacterium
CTGTTCAGCTATTCGCACCAGGACTTCATCGTGCGCTTCCAGCGCATGCGCGGCAAGAATATTTTCTTCCCCATCGGCTGGGACGACAACGGCCTGCCCACGGAACGGCGCGTGCAGAACATGTACAACGTCAAGTGCGACGCCCACACCCATTACACGCCGAACTTCGAGCGCCAGCGCGGGGAGAAGGGCGCGCCCCTGCCTGTCAGCCGCACCAACTTTATTGAACTCTGCGAGACGGTCACCAGGGAGGACGAGGCCGCGTTCCGCCACCTGTGGACGCGGCTCGGCCTGAGCTACGACTGGGACCAAGAGTACGCCACCATCGACGACCACTGCCGGCGCACCTCCCAGGCGAGTTTTCTGGACCTGCTGGAAAAGAATGAGATTTACCAGGACAACCGGCCGGTGATGTGGGACGTGGACTTTCAGACGGCCATCGCGCAGGCCGAGGTGGTGGACCGGGAGGCGCCGAGCGCCTATCATTTCCTTCGCTTCGGAATCGAGGGTGCGGAGGATGTGCTGGTCATCGCCACCACCCGACCGGAACTGCTGGCGGCCTGCGCCGCAGTGGTGGTCCACCCCGATGATGATCGTTACCGGGCTTATGTGGGCAAAAACGCGGTAACCCCGCTGTTCAAGGCGCCGGTGCCCATCGTGGCCGACGGGAAGGCCGACCCGGAAAAGGGCACGGGCGTGGTGATGGTGTGCACCTTCGGCGACCAGACGGACGTGGAGTGGTGGAAGCAGTTCAACCTGCCGCTGCGCCAGATCCTCGGCGGTGACGGCCGCCTGCGGCCCGTCACCTTTGGACCCGTCGGCGGCGATTCCGTTTTCACCAGCCTGGACCCGGACGGGGCCAACGAGGTGTACGCAAAACTCCAGGGGCTGCACACAAAGAAGGCCCAGGCGGCAACCGTTGAAATCGCGGAGAACACCCCCGGCGTGCTCGACGGCCCGAAGAAGGACATCGTCCACGCGGTGAAGTATTTCGAGAAGGGCGACCGCCCGCTCGAACTCATCCCGGCGCGCCAGTGGTATGTGAAAATCATGGACAAGAAGGAAGCGCTTCTCGCGCAGGGCCGCAAGATCCAGTGGCACCCCGACTTCATGAGCAAGCGCTATGAGCACTGGGTGGAGGGGCTGAATTCCGACTGGTGCCTGAGCCGTCAGCGCTTCTTCGGCGTGCCCATCCCCGTGTGGTACAAGGTGGACGAAAAAGGCGCGCGCCGTTACGACCAGGTCATCCTGCCCCGGCCCGAAGACCTGCCGGTGGACCCGCTCGACACGCCGCCGCCGGGGTACACGGAGGATCAGCGCGACCAGCCGGGCGGCTTCTCGGGCGACCCGGACGTGCTGGACACGTGGGGCACCAGTTCCCTCACCCCGCAGATTGCCAGCCGGTGGATTGAGGATCCGGCACGCCACAAGAAGTTGTTCCCCATGGACATCCGGCCCCAGAGCCACGAGATCATCCGGACATGGGCCTTTTACACCATTGTCAAGGCGTGGCTGCACGAGGGCGAAATTCCCTGGAAAAACGTGGTCATCAGCGGCTGGATCCTTGATCCGGACCGGAAGAAGATGTCCAAGAGCCAGGGCAACGTCATCACGCCGGAGCCGCTCATTGACCAGTACGGCGCGGACAGTGTGCGCTACTGGGCCGCGCGGGCGCGGCTGGGCGTGGACACCGCCTACGACGAGCAGGTTTTCAAGGTGGGGCGCAAGCTCTGCACGAAACTGTTCAATGCGAGCAAATTCGCCCTGGGCCGCATTGACGGCATCGACCCGAAGGAAATCACCGCCGACCGCATCACCTCCGAACTGGACCGGGCGGTCGTCGCCGAGCTGCGCCCGCTCATCGAGCGGACCACGGCGGCCTTTGAGGAATTCGACTACGCCCAGGCGCTCAGCCTGACGGAGGACTTCTTCTGGCGCGTCTTCTGCGACAACTATCTGGAGCTGGCCAAGCCGCGCACTTATGACGAGGAGCTTACCCCGGAAAAACGCTCCGCCTGCGCCACCCTGCGCCTGCTCCACCGCGCATTGGTGCGGATGCTCGCCCCCTTCGTGCCCTACATCACCGGCGAGGTGTGGTCCTGGGCCTACGGCGACGACCCCGGCATGGCCCCGCAGGCGCACACGGCTCCCTGGCCCACCCTGGATGAAATCGCCATGGTGCCCGCGCCTGAAAAACCGGAACTGTGGACGGCGGCGGTGGAACTGGTGGATGTGCTGCGCAAATGCAAGGCCGACCTGAACAAGAGCATGGCCGCACCGGTGAAAACCGCGCGCGTCACCTGCGTGGAGGATGTCCGGCCGGCCATGGAAAGCGCCATGGGAGACGTTGCGCGGATGCTCCGCATCGAAGCCTATGAATTCTCCACCGGACAGCCCGCCGAGGGGCGGGTGGCGGCGGAAGTGGAATTTGACGATACACCCCAGGACTGACACCCCCCCAAAAACATGACCCAACCGCCGCAGTTCAGCAAGGCCTGCGGCGGTTTTTTCATCAACAAACGACAAAGTTGTTCACGGGGATTCGTTTGTATCATCCCCCCCACTCCGCCCATGAAGCGGCTCTTCAGAATTACCCTTGACACCATGCGCCGCCCCTGCTAAAATACTGAATATTAGTTCAGTATTTTTGGAGCGCCATGGATACCATCCCCAGCAGACAATCCCCCGCCGTGGTGCGGCAGCCGGACATGGAGGCCAAACTCGCCGTCCTGGCCGAGGCGGCAAAGTATGACGTGTCCTGCGTGTCGAGCGGCACTTCCGGGGGGCGGGAAAACACCCGCATCGGCAACGCCGCCCTGGGCGGCATCTGCCACAGCTGGTCGGAGGACGGAAGGTGCATCTCGCTGCTGAAGGTGCTCTTCAGCAACGACTGCGTGTATGACTGCGCCTATTGCGCCAACCGCAGAAGCAACAGCATCCGCCGCGCCACCTTCACAGTGGGCGAACTGGCGGCGCTGACCATCGGCTTTTACCGGCGCAACTGCATCGAGGGGCTTTTCCTCAGCTCGGCCGTCTTCTCCACCCCCGACCGGACAATGGAGGCGCTTGTCCTGGTGGCCGAGGCCCTGCGCCGGGAGCACGGTTTCGGCGGATACATCCACCTGAAGGCGATACCGGGGGCGGCTCCGGCGCTGGTGGAACGGGCGGCGCTGGTGGCCGACCGGCTGAGCGTGAACATCGAGCTGCCAACGGAACGGTCCCTGAACTGCCTGGCGCCGCAAAAGAAAAAGGAGGCCATCCTCGGCCCCATGCGCCAAATCAGCGAGGGGGTGCGGGAATGGCACGGGGAACGGCGCAGGCACCGGAGCGCTCCCCTTTTTGCCCCCGCCGGGCAGAGCACCCAGTTGATGGTGGGCGCGAGCCCCGAGCACGATCTGCACATCCTGCGCCTGAGCGCGGCGCTCTACAAACGCTTCGGCATGCGGCGGGTCTTTTACAGCGGTTATGTGCCTGTGAACGAGGACAACCGCCTGCCCGCGGCGGTTACGCCGCCCATGCTCCGGGAGCACCGCCTTTACCAGGCGGACTGGCTGCTCCGTTTTTACGGTTTCGGCGTGGAAGAACTGCTCGACGACGGCAGACCGGACCTGGAGGAGGCCTTTGACCCAAAAACATCCTGGGCGCTGCGCCACCCGGAATGGTTCCCGCTGGAGGTCAACTCCGCCGCCTACGAGCAGATCCTGCGCATACCGGGGCTGGGGGTGCGCTCCGCCCGAAAAATCATCGCCGCGCGGCGCTTTGGAAAACTCTGCCACGCGGACCTGAAACGTCTCGGCGTGGTGATGAAAAGGGCGGAACATTTCGTGCTGTGCGACGGCCGCTATTTTCAGGAGGAGGGCTGGGACCCCGTGCGCGCCCGGGCCGCGCTGGCGGTGCCCGCCAAACGGGGCAGCTTCCCGGCAAACACACCGCAACAACTGGATTTCTTCAATGAACCCGCGTTCTCAGGAACAGCAAACAGGGGATGAACATGCAGACCATGACAACAGCCTTGCAGTACGACGGCTCCTTTGAGGGCCTGCTGTGCGCCTGCGCGGCGGCGCTGGACGCCCGCGCTGAAGCCCCTGAAATCTATGCGGACCGCCCCGGTTCGGGCGGCTGGCTTTTCGGCAGCGAGATCGTGGAAACCGAACCCAAAAAGGCGGCGGCGCTGCTGGCCGCGGTGGAACGGCACGGCGGCGGCGGCACCGTGCGCCATCTGGTGCACGCCTTTCTTGCGGACGACCCGGAAATGGAAAGGGCGGCGGCCGGGGTGGTCCGGCTCACCATCGCCAAAAAGCAGAATGTGCTCGGCTGGCGGCAGCAACCGTTGGTGGCCGCCCTTCAGGGCATGGCGCACCGGGTGGCGCACGAGACGCACCGCCTCACGGGGCTGCTCCGGTTCATGGAACTGCGCGACGGCACCCTGTACGCCCCCTGCCGCCCGGACCATAATGTCATTCTTCCCCTGGCGGTGCATTTCAAGGCCCGGTTTCCGGGGGAAAAATGGGTCATCCACGACAGGGGCCGGGAATCGGCGGTGTTGTGGGACGGACTGCGGCTGGAGCAAATCGCGGAGGTGCCGCCCGGCATCGAATCGGAACTCTCCGCCGACGAAAGGGCCTTTCAGCGGCTGTGGCACCTCTTCACCCGCACCATCGCCGTGCGCGAGCGAAGCAATCCGCGCCTGCAGCGCCAGCTCATGCCAAGGCGCTACTGGCCCCATCTGACCGAAATGCGCGCCGTGCCGCCTTCGCCGTCCTGTTGACAGCAACGGATCAGCCGGACCGGCGGAAAACAGCCAGCGCCACCATGCCAAGGCCGAGCAGGAACAGGTCGCCCAGGCGTTTTTTCAGCGTGCCAAGACCGGGCGCGGACTTTGTGCAGGAACATCCCGCCGCCCCGTCGTCAGGTTCCAAATATGCCTCCAGTTCCGCCTGGCTCAGCATTTGGTCGCCGTTGGCGTCCAGCGTGTTGAACTGCGCCTGTCCCAGCCCCGGCGCCGTCCGTCCGGCCTCCGCGTAACTCAGCGACAGATCCAAGTTTGCGTCCGCTGACTGGAAATTGTCATACAACGCGCGCGCCGCGGCGGCAAGCTCCGGCTCGGGGGGTGTCTCCCCCTCCCCCTCCGCCACGGGCTCGCCCTCGCCTTCCACCACATCCTCGCCTTCCCCCTCGCCCTCCGTTTCGACGGCGCAAGGCCCGGTGGAAAGGGTCATGGCCACCATGGTGCCCGGGGCGACGGTGCCGCCGGGCTGGGGATTCTGCGCGGCCACCCTTCCCTGCGCCACCGTGTCGCTGCATTGCCGGGACACAACCCCCGCCACAAGGCCCGCCCCCGCCAGGGTGGTCTGCGCGGCCGTCTGGGTCTGGCCGGAAAGATTCGGCACGGAAACAGGCTGCGGCCCCCTGGAAACAACCAGGTTGACCGCCGAACCCACGGACACTTCACTTCTTGCCTCCGGATTCTGGCTGATCACACGGCCGGAGGCCACGGCGGAGGAATAGGCCTGCGTCACCGTGCCCACCACCAGGCCAACCCCCGTGAGGGCCGACTGCGCGGCGGACTGCGTCTCCTCCACCACATCCGGCACCATCACCGGCCGCGCGCCCAGCGAAACCACCAGGTTAACCGCGGAACCGGGGGGCAACTCTGTGCCTGCCGCCGGATCTTGGCCCACAACATGGCCCGCCGCCACCGTGGACGAGAACTCCTCCGTCACATCGCCCACAGCAAGGCGCGCGCTCAACAGCATGGACCGGGCCACCGACTGAAGCGCGTTCACCACGTCCGGAACGGTCGCGGGCTGGGGCCCCTTGGAAACCACCAGATTGACCGCAGATCCGGGCGCCACCTGGTTCCCGGCAACGGGCAGCTGGCTGATGACAACGCCCGCCGCCACCGTGGTGGAGTAGGTTTCCGTGATCGTGCCCGCCGCCAGGCCCAGTCCCGTCAGCGCCGACTGCGCGGCGGCCAGGGTCATGCCCGCCAGATTGGGAACACTCACCGGCTGGGGGCCCTTGGAAACCACAAGACTGACCGCCGATCCGGGCGGCGCGAGCGCGCCCGCCTCGGGGTTCTGGCTGATGACAATCCCCGCGGGCACCGTCGGGGAATACGCCTGGGTCACCGTCCCGGGGGTCAGTCCCGCGGCGGTAACCGCGGCCTGCGCCGCCGACTGGGTCATGCCTGTCACATCGGGCACCTGAAGGGGTTCCGGCCCCTTCGACACCACCAGCTCAACCGCCGTTTCCGCGGGCACCTCCGCGCCCGCCGCCGGGTCCTGGCTCATGACGCGGTTCACCGGCACGACGGCGGAGTATTCCTGCGTGATCATCCCCGTGGCCAGCCCGGCCTCGTCCAGCATTTCCTGCGCCGTGGACCGGGAACGGCCCGTCACATTCGGCACCGTGACAATCTCAACCCCCTTGGAGAGCAGCAGGCTCACCGCCGAGCCGGGGTAAACCATGACTCCCGCGGCGGGCTGCTGGCTGATGACATGCCCTGCGGGCACCGTGGAGGAGTAACTCCATGTGATTTCACCGACCGCCAGCCCCGCGCCTGTCAGCGCCGTGGCGGCGGCATCCTGCGCGAGGTTGACCACATCGGGCACGGCGACGGTGGCCGCGCCGGAATCATCGCCGTACACAACCACATCGTCAATGTTCCAACCGCAATAGGCGACGCTCTCATCCGTGGGGCCCATGCCCCACAGCAGCCGCACATTCGACATGCCGTCGGCGGTGCCCGAAATGTCATATTCGCAGAGGACCCAGCCCGAATCGGTGATCGACGCCGCGTCCGGGTTTGCCCACACGCTGACCCATCCGTTCCCGTTCGAAACCCTGATTTGCGCCTTGTCGTACTTCGGCTCCTCCACGCCAAGCCACCGGTAAAACCTGACGCGGACCCTGCTGAAATTGGAACAGTCAAAGGGGGGCGTGGTCGCCCAGTGCGCTGTGGACATGCTGTCCGGATATTTTCCGGAAAGGTTGTAGCCCATCACCTTGTCCCCGGTGTGGCCCGTGGAGGGATCCCCGTAGGCGCCCTGGGGGCGGCCCCAGGCCCACAACCCGTCAAGGGTCCATCCCGGATTGGTGGTCATGTCCGCCGTGTAAATCGCCTTGTTCAACGAAAACGCCGCGTCGCTCGTGTCGGTGTGGACGCCGTCCATTGTGGTCACGCGGATTTTGTAATCCTGCGCGGCGGGAAGGTCCTGGGGAATGGTCCACACATACGCCCCGTCATTCGCCTCGTTTTCCACGATCACCCCGGCCACCACTCCGCCCCGGAGCAGTTCCAGCCGCACGTTCTGGCCGGCGCCGCCGTCCCAGAGGATTTGCTGCACCGCGCCGGTCAGCCAGTTTTCCCCGCCGTTGGGCGCGACCATTTCAATCCCCTCCTTCACCGTCATGGACACCTGGACGGTGGCGGAGGGAACCGCCGCGCCGGCGGCGGTCACCACAAGCGTGCCGGTGTGGGTTCCCGGCGTGAAACCCGTGGCGTCCATCCCCACATAGATCAAATCAGTCTCACCGCCGCAGGTGCCCGAGGCGGCCGAGGGGATAATCCACGGCTGGGGCGAGGTGACGGTGTACCGCATGGTGCCTCCGCCGGTGTTGGTCACCCTGATAAAGGCGCTCTCATCGCGGCGGTCCGGCCATACCGACGCGGAAATCTGCGCCGGGGACACGGACAGGGAGGGACGCGCCGCGACCACCAATGTCACCGGAATGGTCACCGGTGCGGCCAATCCGTCCGTGGATGAGACGGTGATGGTGGCGGTTCGGCTGCCCGCGGTCAGCGCCGCGGCGGCGCAATGAAATGTGATCTGCGCTTTTTGCCCGCCGGAAAGGGCGCCCGAGGCGGGCAGGCAGGACAGCCATTCCGCATCGTCGGTTATGGTGTGGTTGAGCGTGCCGCCGCCGCTGTTGAAAATGTAAAAATGCCCGTCCGCCGGATCGGTCCCGTAGTCGCAGTTGGCGCTTATGCTCCTCTGGGTCGCGCCTATGGCGGGCGCGGTGGAAGGCGACCCGGAGCCGATGACAAAGGAAAACGCCGGCCCCGCCGCGCCGAAGGTGTGGAGAGTCAGGCTTGAGTTGATTGTGCGCCCCGAGTAACTGTTCATGTTCCAGAAGCGCAACTCCGGGGTGGAACCGCTGTTCAGCAGGCTTGCCCCCTGTATGGAATTAAACGTGTCCTGTGTATCCGGATAGGGGGTGACATCTGAATACCATGGGGACTCCCCGCCCGGCGTGGCCTCGATGATGAACGCCTCATAGGGCACGTCATAGGTGCCCCCGCCCTGGATGGAGGAATAGGTGTTGCTCCCATCCTCGTAGACGTGCCAAACCGCCAGCCCCAACCCCGGCGCGACGGCGCTGGTACCGCCCCCGTAAGGCCCCTCATAACCGGTGTTGTGGCGGTTTTCCACGAGAAAATACTCGCGGGAATTGGCGGGATTGGTGTGCTTGTAGAAGAAATTCCGATCCTCCTGGAGCAGGCCGTAGGCGTGGGTGGCCGATCCCACCTCCTGTATGTCGGCCCATCCGGATTTCATCTTCAGATAGGGGTCAACATGCCCCGGATGCGTCGAACCGCTGGCCGCCATGAGACTGTACCGGCCAACAATCGAACTGCCGTTCAAATAACTGTAAAGGTCCGGATAACCACAGACCATGTGGCCGTTTTCGTGGCAGAAGGTGCCGATGTACATTTCAGCGCCCATGTCGGACATCTGGTAGCGGGAGGCGAAAATGCCGTTGGCCGCGTCCACCAGTTTCGGGTTGATGTTCCAACTGTGCGGCCACAGGCCAAGAGACCAG
>JBHEKP010000126.1:0-3186 GCA_041859375.1 Candidatus Hydrogenedentales bacterium
CAGCGCCCGGCCCACCCCCCGGTTCACCCACCGCGACCGGAACGCAAAGGGCTGGTCGGACCGGACAGTTTCCGGCCATGAAACCTCGACGGGAACAAGACGGTAACCCATGCTCCGCAGGCCGCGGGCAACCAGTTCCGGCTTTTCCTGGACAAACTGCCGCGCCTCATGGGTCTGCCATCCCATCACCACGATGAAATTCGGATGCAGGCTCAGCGCATCGTCCAGCGCGCGCTCCCCGTTCCACCAGGGGTCACCACCGTTAAAAAACCGGTATCCGTCAAAGAATTCGGAGGTGAAAGGGCCCTTGCCCAGGCAGGAAAAGGCGATCTCCGCAAATTTCCGCTCGTTCGAGTGCACCGTGCCGCCGCATCCGTCCCGCCTGAATGTCACATTTGCCTTTGTGAGGGCATGGTCAAAGGCCGAAAATCGGACATAATCGCCAAAATGGTCCGTCTCACCGGAATCATATTCCGTTGTCGTGCCGGACCAGGTTTCCGGGGGCGCGTCGGGGTCGTAGCTGTAGGAAAGGGCCAGGCGGTGACCGGGGAAGGCGTCCGCGAAAAAGTCAATGATGCCGCACAAGGCCCCGCGCCGCTCCTCCACGGAGGGGTATTGAAAGCCTGAATGCCACTCGCCCCACAGGCCGAAGCCCCGCAGATCGATCAGTTCCACGGGCCGTTCCCCGGAGAAATTGGCCGCCACCGCCTGGAGGAACAGGCCGAGCCGCTCCCGGTACTGGGCGTTCCGCGCGTCCACCACGGTGTAATCAAGCCCCATCGCCTGGCGGGTCTGCTTTTCATCGGCGGCCATCCGGTCCAGCACATAACGCGGCACGCCCCGCCCGCTGTTGGGCCACCACAGAAAACTTTCCGAGCCCATTCTCAGGTGAACACGCTTGCCGCGCGCCCGCCAGTAGTCATAGGCGTAATTGGCCCGGCTGAAGTCGTACACACCCTCCTCCGTTTCAATGTCGGACCAGGAGAACATCAGCGCCACATAGTCCAACTCCGGAAAGTTCTCCTCCGGCAGCGTGACCAGCGTGCTTGAACCGTTCTCTTTTTGGTCGAGCGGGTAGTTTTCAAGCAGCACCCAGCCCATGTCTGGGTTGTGGAGCACGGCCGCCGTGTCCTCCATGGGGGAGACGCGCACCCTCCCCCCGGCAATACAGCCAATAACCCCAACGGCAATCACGCCAATCAGCAGGAGGCGAAGGGCAACCATGTGCGGATTAAAACCATACCATGCCATCACGCGTCTCCCTTGGTTCTTTGGAATCACCGCGAACACCGTTGTAAACGCGGAAAGAATAGCACAGCGGGCGGGAGGTTGCCCCCCAGGGATGCTTATGGCCCATAATTGTCGTGCCATGTCCTGACGACCTCTATCCGACGGTGTGCCCAACCAGCCCTGTAATTGACCATGGGGCAAATCCGGCCACCCCATCATGTGAAAGCGTATTTTATGACAATCGCCCGCCCCGCAATACCCATGCTGCTCCTTGCCTTTTTCCACGTTTGGGGAGCCGCACAGGAGGCCCCGCTGGAAGTCGCCGGACGCCGGCAACTGTTCATTGACCGGCGCTTTGTCGAAAAGGGCGAAAACGTAACATTGCGCATGAACCAGGGCCAGAAGCTGGGGCCCCTTCTTGACGAGCAGGGACGGAGGATTAACGGACACGTCAGCGGCGTCTGGGAGGACAACGGCAAAATCCGCCTGTACATCGGGGCCGACGACCTCGCCGTCTACGAGAGCGACGACGGATTGCACTTCAGAAACACGGGCGTCGCCATTCCCCACGGCATCTTTCCCACCCTGTTCATCGATGCGCATGATCCCAATCCGGAACGCCGGTACAAGCTGTTCTGGATCCAGCCCGGAGACCCCTTCGATCCAACGAGGGACGGCGTGTTTTCGGGGTACTCCGCCGACGGGGTGCATTTCACCGAGGCGGGCCGGGTGCTCCCCTTTTACATCGACAACCCGGCCCTCGTCCATTGGGACGGGCGCATTGGAAAATACGTCATTTTCACCCGCGCGCTGGCCCTTAATTCGGAAAATCAGCGCCGCATCGCGCGCATCGAGACCGATGATCCGCTGAAGCCCTGGCCGTACACGGCCACGGACAAGGACGCCATGTTCATGACCCCGGACAATGCGCGTGTTGTTCTTGCGGCCGACAGCGCGGACGACCCCCATTCTGACATCTACTACAATGCGGCCTCCATCTACCCCTGGGCGCAGGACGCGTATTTCATGTTCACCTCCCAGTTCCGCCACTTTTCGCCGGACCGCAACCCCTACATCAGGCCCAAAACGCCGGGGCAGTGGGAGGATTTCGGCCTTCTTGAGGTGCAGGTGGCGGTGAGCCGCGACGGCATCACCTGGGACCGCCCCAGCCGGGAGCCCTATTTCCCCACGGGCCTGGGCGACGAATGGGACCGCTGGTATGCGGTCATGGGCCCCGGCATCGTGAGGCGCGGCAGTTACCTCTACCAGTATTACTGTTCAACCGGGCGCACCCACGACTCCGTTGTGGTCCGGCCGGAATATGACAACGTGCCCGCGGAACTGGGCGGCGTCGGCGTCATAAAACAGCGGATTGACGGCTACGTGTCGGCGGATGTTGACCATCGCGGCGGATGGCTGGAAACACCCCTTCTCACGTTCAGCGGCAGGCAACTGCGGCTGAACATTGACACGGGCGCCATGGGCACCGCATTCGTCGAGCTGCGCGATTCCTCCGGCCAGGCCCTCCCCGGTTTTACCCTGGGCGACTGCGAGGAAATCGCCGGCAACTACACCGATCAGGTTGTCTACTGGAAAGGCAACAAGGACGTCTCGTCACTTGCGGGCATGCCGGTCAGGCTCCACTTCAACCTGTCCCGCGCAAAACTTTATGCCTTCCAGTTTGTGGATGAATAAGCAGGCTGTGTGTTGGCCGCTCCGGGCACGGGGTGCCGGTTGATTTCTCCAGCATCCGGGTCCATGATGATGCCCGTGGTTGACCACAGACGCAGCCGGTGGGACGGCGTCGAAACACAAAGGAGAGGCGGTCATGGGAAGAGGAGTCATGTTGTTTCTTTTTGCCGCGGTTGTGCTGGAGTTGTCTGGGATGCCGCCCGCCGCCGCGGAAGAGGCCCCGGCGGCATTGCCCCGGGTTCTTCCTGTTCCAAGACACATGGC
>JBHEKP010000375.1:0-3257 GCA_041859375.1 Candidatus Hydrogenedentales bacterium
CTGGAAACGGCACCCGCGCCGGAGAGGATGCGGGTGGGCATGTGAAACGTGTAAGTGTCCATGGGGGTCATTGTAGCGCGGGGCGCGGGATGTTTTCACCAGCCCCCGCCGCCCCGATTGCCCGGCGCGGCGGCTTTGTGAATAATGGTTCAAAAGGAGAATGCATTCATGGCTTTCACGCAAAAAAACACCTGGTCGAACACCGACTACGCCCTGGCCGCCGCAGTGATGTGCCTCATGGGCGGGTATTACTGGGCCATCCGGGGCACCGGCGGCTACGGCGGGGAAACGGGCGGCGCGCTGGCCGGACTCGGCTGGGCTCTGCTCTGGTACGCCTTTTCCCGCTGGGGCGGCGAGGGCGGGCGGAGGCCCTACGCCTCCGCGTGGATGGTGGTGGCCATCTCCATGGGCATCGCCCTCGGCGGCATGACCGGCTACGGCGTCTACATTTCATGGGTGCGCGGACTGTTCCACCTGAACTATCCGGAATCGCCCCGCGCGGTGGGCGCATGGACCGGCTACGCGATGCTTTTCATCTGCGGCCTCCACTGGGGCGGCAACACGGGCGCGTTCATGGCATGGTGCGCGCCCCAAAAGCCCCTCGGGCCGGGGGGGAAATGGATGCGTTTTGCCAGCGGCGTGGCGGGCGCGGTGGCCGCGGCGGTGTTTGTGCGCGCTTTTCCCCAGCTCTTCCTGCCCTATTACGGCGAGGGCATTTATGCGGTGGAGGCAAACGAGACCTGCGTGCGCGCCCTGGGCTCGCTCCACACCATCGCGCCCCATGTGGGGCTTTTCCTCGGATTTCTGGCCTTTGAGCTGGCCCGGGGAGACCGCCGCGCCGCGGCGATGATGATCACCATGGCGCTGGGCTTCGCCCTGCCCTTCACCATCGGCGCGTACTGGCACACCTTCCAAGATTCGCCGCTGCGCATCGGCTGGTGGAAAAACTGGGAAATGAGCATCGGCCTGGGTGGCGGGCTCGCCTTCGGGCTGGCCTTCTTCCTGTTCAACCAGCCCGACGGGACCCCTGCGCCCGCACTGGGGCCGAAATCGCGCATTTTCTTCCTGACAGGCCTTCCCCTGGTGTTTCCCATGATCCAGGTGTTTCTGGGCGCCTTTGACGGATGGCACCAGTTGCGCGACACCAAACCCGCCGCCGCCGGGTATGCACTTTTTGTGCTTCTTCCCGGTCTGGTGATGCCCATTGCGGCGCTTGGGGCGGTGCGGAGAAACGAGGCCAGCGCTGATCCGGAGGATTTTCCGGGGCTTTCCATGCCCCTCATCGCCGCGCTACAGGCAATCATCATCCTGTGCGGCCTTCTCGTAAGCATTCCGCTCAAAATGGAACCCGAAAACACGGTGCTTCTCACCTGCTACGCGGTGTACCTCGCGGGAAGCCTCGGTGCGGTCACCATGCTTTGGAAACGCCAGGAAGGTTGACAACCCAAGGGAGAACGCCCACATGGACAGGTCACGCAGGGATTTTTTGAGGAACACAGGAATCGCCGCGGCGGGACTCGCGGCGGGGCTGGCCCCCTCCCGCGCGCTCGGCGCGAACGAGCGCATCCGTGTCGGCGTCATCGGCACGGCCAACCGGGGCGGACAACTGATTGACGCACTGCGCCCGCACAAGGATGCGGAAATTGTGGCGCTTTGCGACGTGTGCCAGCCGCACATGGACAAGTGGTCCGCCGCGCTGGACGGCAAGCCGAAGACCTTCCGCGACTTCCGGAAAATGCTGGAGATGCCCGACCTCGACGCGGTGCTCGTTGCCACGCCGGACCACTGGCACGCCATCCAGACCATCCAGGCCTGCGCGGCGGGCAAGGATGTCTATGTGGAGAAACCCCTCTCGGTTACCGTGGTGGAGGGCCGCAAGATGGTGGAGGCGGCGCGGAGGCACCAGCGCGTCGTGCAGATGGGCATCCAGCGCCGCTCCGGCGCAATGTACACCCAACTGGCGCGGCAGCTTCAGGAGGGGCTCATCGGAAAAATCACCGTGGCCCGGTGCTACCGCATCACCAACATGTGGCCCAACGGCATGGGCAAAGGCGCGGACACAACGCCGCCCGCCGACCTGGACTGGGATCTTTGGCTGGGCCCCCGCCCGGAACGGCCCTTCCGCGACACCATCGCCCCCTACAAGTTCCGGTGGTGGCAGGCCTACAGTTCGCAGCTCGCGAACTGGGGCGTCCATTTCATTGACCTCATCCGCTGGTACATGGGCGACGAGGGACCCGCCGCCACGGTGGCCCTCGGCGGCAAATTCGCCGTGGACGACGACCGGGACATCCCGGACACGATGGAGGTGACATGGCAACTGCCCTCGGGGGCGCTGGCCGTGTTCGGCCAGTACGAGGCCAGCGGCAACCCGGCCATGCGCCGGGGCTATGTGGAATTCCGGGGCACGAAGGGCACCCTCTACGCCGATGACGGCGGCTATGAAATCGTGCCGGAGCGCGGGGGGCAGTTCCAGGACGCGTCCCCGCGCATGGAGGCGGTGAACGAGAAGAGCAGGGACGGCGATCTGACGGTGCAGCATATGCGCAACTTCCTGGACTGCGTGAAAAGCCGGGCGCTGCCCACGGCGGACGTGGAGGAGGGGCACCGTTCCACCACCTTCGCCCATCTGGGCAACATCGCCCTGGCCACCCGTTCCGTCATCGAATGGGACGCCAAGGCTGAGCGGATCACCAACAACGGGCAGGCCAACGAACTGCTCCACTATGAATACCGCAAGCCCTGGACGCTGGGATAGCCGGACTCAGGCCGTCAGATCGGGATAATGCCGCGCGATGAGTTCCCGCTCCTCCCCGGCCAGCTCCTTCATGGGCACCGGTGCGTCCTGCGGGCGGGTGCCTTTTTGGTTGATGCGGTTGAGCAGGCTCCAGTTCCGGCAGAGGTCCTTCGGCTCCGCCGCGGGCAGATCGTAGCGGGTGAAGTCAACCACCGCCTCCGGCCCCTTTTCCCGCCAGTTGTGCAGCAGGGCCAGCCGGAAGTCGCGGTTCATGAACCACTTTATCTCCAGGTTGGCATCGGACCCGTTGATGCCGGTGCCTCGCTGGACGAAGCGGTAGTCCAGTCCGGCATTGTCCCTGTGGCGTGTGCGCCAGGCAAGGCCGAATTCACCCTGGGTGACACACCGCGCGTCCGTCCACCGTTCGCGCACGCCCGCCAGCCAGCGGGTCAGGCAGTCCAGATGCTCCGCGCGCCGTTCCGGCTCCAGCAGGACCAGCGACGCCTCCCAGCAGTTGGTC
>JBHEKP010000297.1:0-8946 GCA_041859375.1 Candidatus Hydrogenedentales bacterium
GGCGTCCATGGTGGCCACATACTCCCCCCGCGCCTCGGCAAAGCCCCGCTGGATGGCCGCGCCGTAGCCCTTCCGGGGTTCGTTCACATACCGCGCCCCCTCCGCCCCGGCCACCGCCCGCGTGTCGTCGGTGGAATCGCCGTCCACCACCACAATCTCCCAGCGGATCCCCAGCGAATCCAGGACCCCCCGCAGCTCGGGCAGCAGCGCCCGCAGGTTCCCCGCCTCGTTCAGGCAGGGAAGCACCACCGAAAGGTCGATAAAACCGGGTACGCTCTGAACTGCCACGAAACCACCTCCGCATTATTTCTTGCCTTGTTTGGACAGGCTAATTCTGGCATAATGTCGCGTCCCAAACAAACTGTAGTGGCAATAAATCCGCATATAACACCGTAGGGGAATGCCTTATGGAAATTGTCGGTCTTCATCCCATAGACATTTTTATTGTCTTTGTGTACATGGTCGGTTCGCTGGCCCTGGGCACCTACTGCACCCGTTTCGTGGGCAGCGCGGAGGACTTTTTCATCGCCGGAAAAGCCCTTCCTTTCTGGGCCATCGGCTTCTCCATTGTCACCTCGGACATCGGCGCCACCGATTTCGTGGCTGTGGCGGGCGCGGCGTACACCAACGGCGTGTCGGCGGCCAACTTTGACTGGATGGGTTCCATGCCCGCCATGGTGATTGCCGCCTTCGTCTTTGTCCCCTACTTCTGGCGGTCCGGCGTGTTCACCATCCCCGAATTCCTGGGACGCCGCTACAACACCGCCGTGCAGTTCATCAACGGGCTCATTTGGGCGGTGGTCCTCTTCTTCATGCTGGCCATCATGCAGTGGCTCTCCGCGGACAAGCTGATGCACACCATCCTTGGCTGGAACCCCTACCTGACGCTTTGGCTCACCGCCATCATCACCGGCATATACACCTTCTCCGGCGGTCTGACCGCCGTGGTTTTCACCGACGTGGTGCAGTTGATCGTCATGTACGTGGGCGGCTTCGGCCTCCTTGCCCTGAGCCTCTGGGAGGTCGGCGGCTGGTCCGCGCTCCAGACCAAGATTCTCGCCATGGGCCCCGAGTACCAGGACCACTTCAAGCTGCTCCTGCCCCATGACACCACCGGCCCCTTCCCGTGGACCGGCATCGTGTTCGGTCTGGCGCTGGTGATGGCCGTGGCCTACATGAGCGGCAACCAGGTCATCGTGCAGCGCACCCTGGGCGCGCGCTCCGAATGGGACGCCAAGGGCGGCATGCTCTTCGGCGGACTGCTCAAGGCCATGATCCCCCTCATGGTGGCGCTGCCCGGCCTGTGCGCCATTGTGCTGATACCCAATCTTGGCAGTGAAAACGCCGACCGCGCCGTGCCCGAAATGATTCGGCTCCTCATGCCCGCCGGCCTGCGCGGGCTCATGTTTGCGGCCCTGTTTGCGGCCATGATGTCGCATATTTCCGCCACGCTCAACTCAACCACGACCATTTTCATCACCGACATCTTCGGCCAGCTCCGTTCCTGGATGGGCAAGGGGCCGATGAAGGAAAAAACCGCGCTCATGATGGGTCGGGTCATCACCCTCGCGCTCATCGTGTCCACCGCCCTCCTGGCCGAACCCATCGCCAACCGCGAGCATATTTACGTCTTCATGCAGACCATCCTCTCCCTCTTCCATGGGCCGCTGCTGGCCATCCTGCTGCTGGGCATCATCTGGCCCCGCGCCACCGGCTACGGCGGGCTGGCCGGGCTCGTCCTGGGCGTGATGTGCTGCTTCGTCCTGAAATACACCCCCGGCCTTTTCTCCTCCGAGGATCCCTTCCTCTTCGTGGCATGGTGGTCCTTTGTGTTCGCGCTCATCGTCACCATCGTGGTCAGCCTGCTGACCAAGCCCGAATCCGAGGAGAAACTGCGCGGGCTGTGCTGGAGTTCGGTCGTGAGCGATGAGGACGCCCAAGAGGCGCTGCAGGAAAGGGTCTCCTGATGGAAGACATGATAACCACCTTCTGCGACAAGGTTTTTGGCGACGCGCTCCGCGCAATTTTTGTGCCCATCAACAACCTGCTCAACCAGGTGCCCGACGGCGTGGCCGGGTGGTGCGGCGTGGGCATATTCGTGCTGGCCATGGTCTGGGTGGGGCTGATCCTCAACCCGAAATACGTGAACCGGGGCCGTCCCTACAAATCCATCTGGACGGATCTGCGCCTTTGGACGGTCATCTCCATGACCCCCCATGTCCTGGTTTATTTCTACTTCAGATAGGGTGTGCGACGATGAGCGAACAACCAAAAGTATCCGACTCCGACAAGAACGTCAACATCCGCATGGAAAAACGGGACGGTGAAACCTATGTGGCCCTGGGCCTCTTCATCGTCGCCGTCGGCGTGCCGGTCCTGGCCGGAACCTACTTTGCGGCCCAAACCAACGTCCGCGCCGCAACGGTCAACGTCGTGTGCGCCATTGTGCTGCTCATGATTGGTTTGGGATCGGTCGCCTACGGAAGACTCCTGCTGTCCCGTAACAAGGGGCGCGATTGAGTTCCCTTTGCCTTCCGGCCCATCTTGACGGCAAAGCGGCGGAACGCTTCTTCCGGCGGCCCCGCTTTGGCAATTTCTTCGGGCTCTTCGCCCTGAAGGCGCGGGTCGCGGCCCCGGACACCCCGGCGGCATCCCGCTCCCTTCCTTTTTTGGAGCGTCTTTGGCTGCCCGCCTATGCCGTGCGCGTTCACACCACCTCCCCCAAGGGCGAGCGTTCCGTTTGGACCGCCGTTGAGGGGATAAACGGGGAGTTCTCCCTGCTCGAATGCGACAACGAACTGGCCACCCGCGACTTGGACGGGGAGATCTTCCCCCCCGCCATTGATGAGAACCGGGCGGGGGAACTCGCCCGCAAGGGCATGATGCAATACATCCTCAGCCAGCGCGGCCAAATGAACAAGCCCATCGCCGACGGCATCGAGGAAATCCTGCCCTACCACTACCCCGTCTGGGTCTGCTACTACCGGCGCAGGGGCGTCTTCCTCGACATCAAGGTGCTCGACGCCCGCACCGGAAACTCCGGCGGCGCCAAAATGCGCATCTCCGTACTTCAGGCGCTTGTCGCGGCGAAAAATGCACGCAAAGCAAGAATCGACTGAATTCGAATTTATGACTGGGGATGGAGAAATGCCCGGTTCGCCTTCCATCCCGTTCCCCCATGTTTAATTTCCCCTCCCTTTCCCCTTCGCGGGCTTCGCGCTTTCGCGTGAGCATTTCCGAAAGTCCCGCACGGAGCCGTAGAAAATCCATCCCATCCATATTTCTTCACCAGTGCCCTTGGGTGAGAATTTCCGCAAATGCCCCCACGGGAACGCAAAGCGGACCATTGCACACCATGGGAGAAAAAGGGGAGGATGGGAAGGGGGCAGGGGAAATAAAACTGGCGGAGAGGGTGGGATTTGAACCCACGGTACCCTTTTGGGGTACAACGCCTTAGCAGGGCGCCACCTTCGGCCACTCGGTCACCTCTCCGCAGCCGGGGAAATCTTAGCATGATCCCCGCGCATGGAGCAAACCCGCCGAAAACCGGCCCTTTTCAGGCGCGCCTTCTGGTATAGTTTTCCCCGACGCCGCCGGGACCGGCGCGCGCCCGAAAGGAACGGCATGAAGACGGAAATCATGATGATTGGCACGGAGCTGCTGCTGGGGCAGATTACGGACACGAATGCGGTGTTCATGGGGCAAATCCTCGCGGAAAACGGCGTGAACCTGCACCAAAAGACGACGGTGGGCGACAACCAGGCCCGGATTGTGGCGGCGCTGGACGCGGCGCTGGACCGGGCGGACGTAATCCTGTGCAGCGGCGGGCTGGGACCGACGGAGGACGACATCACCCGGGAATGCGTGGCGGAGGTGACCGGCCGGCCGCTGGAGTTCCACCCGGAGGTGTGGGAAACGATCCGGGCGCGCTTCGCCCATTTCAAGCGGCCAGTCACGGACAACAACAAACGCCAGGCCATGGTGCCGCGCGGCGCGGAGGTCATTGAAAACCCGAACGGCACCGCGCCGGGCCTCATCGCGGAATGCGCGCGCGGCGCGGTTGTGTGCATGCCGGGCGTGCCCCACGAGCTCAAGCCCATGATGGCCGACAGCGTCATTCCCTGGCTCCGGCGGCGTTACGGCATCAGCGGCGTGCTGCGCCACCGCTCGCTGAAGGTGTGCGGCATGGGCGAGTCGCGGGTGGACGCGCTCATGGGCGACCTTATATTAAAGGGTGCGAACCCCACGGTGGGCCTGCTCGCCGGACCGGACGGGGTGGTGGTGCGGATTGCGGCGCGCGCGGAGAGCGCGGAGGCGGCGGACGTCCTGATGGACCCGATGGAGGCGGAGGTGCAGCGGCGGCTGGGCGGCATCGCCTTTGGCCGCGACAACGAGCCGGTGGAGCGGGCGCTGGACGCGCTGCTCACGGCGCGGGGCTGGCGGATGGCCCTGGGCGAGGTGTGCACGGGCGGCGTGATCGCCGCGAAGATGACCGCCATCGGCGCGGCGTCCTTCGGCTGCGGCGTGGTTTTCACCCCCGAAGAGGCCGCACAATGGGCCGGAAACCCACCGGACGGTGGGAATCATTTCAGCGGAGGGGGGGTTGACCTGACAGCCCGTTTGTTGGTAGACTGGCCGTTCGCCTGCGCGCTGGCCGTGACGCCAATGCCGGGCGGCGGGTCTTCATTGGCCGTTTTTGCCTGCCCGGAGGGCGTGCACCGGTGCGAGTTGGGCCGCTACGGCGGCGGCGCGCTGGGGCAGAACCGGCTGGCGGTGATGGCCATGGAGCAGGCGCGGCGGTTTTTGGCAGGACTGCCGCTGGAATGACAAACGCAGATGGTTTTACCCCGCCCCGGGCGGGTTTAAGGAGAAATAGCCGCGGAACCATAAGCGAGCCGCGGGTATTATAGGCAAGGCGCCTGGAATCAACAGGCCGATGAGCGCGTGTTTGGGAATTGTGTGAGGTTCCAGACGCCAAAAGGGCATACGCTGTGCTGATTGGGCTGGCCGGACGGGCTGGGCGGTTCCCGAAGAACCGCCGGAAACAAGGTCCGGCGTTTATGTGATGAACCTGCGGTTCAACACCAGGCGAAACATAAGGACATCCACAACGCATGTTTGAGATTATGGCGCTGGTGCTGCTGTCCCAGCAGCCCTTCCAGCCTGTGGCTGAGGGCGTGGCGTCGTTTTACACACGACGGGAAAGCAGCTCCATCACCGCATCCGGCGAAGTGTTGCGGGACGATTACTACTCCTGTGCCATGCGCAGCGGCCAGTTCGGGGATTATTTCCTCGTGGTGGCCGACAACGGGCGGTCCGTGGTGTGCCGGTTGAACGACCGGGGCCCCTATGTGAAGGGAAGGATTATTGACCTTTCCAAGGCCGCCATGCGCGAATTGCACGCCTCCAAGGGCCTGATGCACGTCAAGGTCTACCATCTCGGCAAGGAGCCCCCGCCGCGGGCGCGGCACCTTCCAAGACGCAACTGACCCCGCGGACGCGCGAACGCACCGTCCGGACGGCCCCCGCACGCGGAATTCCCAGGGAACATGCCGCAGGGGCGGCGTGTTTCCACGGGAAACGCCCCCCGTTTGACTCGGCCCCGCGGACGGGCCTAAAATGAGCCCGGCGGATTGGTTTTTTACTGCTTTTGGAGATATGAATGAAGCCTTCGGTGGTCAAAGTGGTGAACGCCCTGTTGCGCCGCTTCCAGGAAGCCCCCGAGGCCGTGGCCAGCGAGAACAAAATGCGCCACTGGCTCGCGGATCAGGGGTACAAGCAGAACGACATTGAGGCGGCCATCAAGTATTTTGTGCCCAATTTCCTCCAGCCCAAGGTGCGTGAGGAGGTGTTTCCCCGCGCCATGCGCCAGTTCGCCCTGTATGAGCACGCCAAAATGACCCCGGAGGCGCGCAGCGCCCTCATGCGCCTGGATGTGAACGACCTCATCGAGCCCATGGAGCGGGAAATGATCCTGGACCGCCTCATGATGATGGAGGGCGAGGTGGACGTGGAGGCGCTGGACTACCTGCTCACGTCCATTTTCAGCACCACCCGCGACGCCGAAACCCAGAACGTGATGTTCAACACCTTCGAGGGCTTCGGCCCCACCCGTCACTGATCCCCGTTTCCGGGGAGTCCGCTCAGTTGCGCGCGCGGGACTCCGCAATGAACTTTTCCGGGATTTCGCCCCGGAAGGCGTCCCTGCGCAGGCCGGTTTCCCCGAAGGGAAGGGGCGCGAAGCCGTCCTTTTCCACCACGGACGCGGACGGTTTCACCGTGAAATCCCCCCGCGACGGCGACACAAATATGTCATCCGGCGGGTCCATGATGTTCCCCTCGCAGACCGCCGCCCCCTTGTCGCGGTGCAAAAACCTGCCGCATTTCCAGATGATGTTGCGCCGCAGGGTGTTCACATCCACATTTTCATTCAGTTGCGCCAGTTCTGGATAGCGGCGCAGGTACAGTTCGGGGTCTATCTGCGGGGATTCAAGCGCCTTGCCCGTGAACTCTTTCCACCGTTTTTCGCCCCAGGGGGAGAAACTCACCGCCTGCGCGCAGTCGGCGAAGATGTTGTTCTCAATCAGGTTGTCCTTGCCGCCGTGGATTTGCACGCCGCCGAAGCCGAGTTTTCCGGCGGCGCATTTGTAAAAGATGTTTCCATGGATGAGCACGCCGGAGATGGCGTCGTCGAGGCGGATGCCCGCCTGGCCGCAGGACAGTTCCTCGCCGGTGCGGCGCCAGTTGCCGATGTGGTGCCAGTAGTTGAAGCGGTACACGTTGCCCCGGTAGGTGGGGTCGCCCCACATGTCCGCGCCGCCCTGGTCGTCGGACTCCAGCAGCACGTCGCACACCTCGTTGTATTCCACCAGGTGATCGTTGCCGTTCACCCGCAGCGCGCTGCTGTTGACATGGTGCATGAGGTTGTGGGACGCCCGGTTGCCGACGCCGTTGATCAGCGCGGCGGGGGTGTAGGTGTGGTCAATCCGCGACAGATGGTGGATGTGGCAGTTTTCCACAAAATGCCCGCCGGGGGCGAGGGTCTTCCGGTCGCCGCCGGTGAGGGTCACACCGCCCCGGCCCATGGAAAAGATGTCGCAGGAAAGCACGCCGTGGTTTTGCCCCCCCTGCACCACAATCCCGTCGCCGCCGCACCGGCGCACGGCGCACCCGGCAAAAAGGCACCCCTCCCCGTCCTTCACATGCACCGCGTCCGCGCCGCCCAGTTCCCAGCAAATCCGCTCAAAGCGCACATGGGACACGCCGGACAGTTCCACCATTGTTTTGGGGAGGAGCGAAAGCTCCACCACGGCCTTTTCGGGATCGGAGGGCGGCAGCAAATAAAGCATTCCGCTTTCGCGGTCCAGATGCCATTCCCCCGGCGCGTCCATTTCGGCAAGCAGGTTCACGGCGTAATACCGGGCGCCCTTGCGGTAACCGTAGCCGTGCCAGGGCTCGGCCAGGGTAATTTCCCTTTTCTCCGTGTCAATGGCGGCGATGCGCTCATAGGAGTCGGCCCAGTCGAAAAACCAGTAGCCGTAGAGCAGCGCGTCCTTCTCCCCCCTCCAGCGGGCGGGCCGGTCGCCCTCATACACAAAACGGCCGGTCTTGCTGCCGGTCATGCCGTGGATGCTGTGGCCGTCCTGAACGCAAATGTCCCCGACATGAAGCATCCCCTCGTTGGGATAGCGCGCCATGGGCAGCGCCTCGCCGTCAAAAAACAGCTCAATCACCGGGTGCGTCTTGAACCCGTTGCCGCTGGAAACGCCCCCCAGCACCAGCGGGCCGGGGTTTTCATAGCCGAACGCCTTCAAATCACACTGGACCGCCGCGCCGCGCGCCTCCTCCGAAATCCGCGCCAGCACCGCCGCGTCCGTGACGGGCGCGAACCCGGAAAGGCGTTTGCCGCCGCTGAACACGGGGGTCTTCCCGTCACCGGCGCGGTAGACCACGGGCGCGTCCGGGGTGCCGGAATCCTGCGCCTCCAGCGTGAAGGTTTGCGTGACCGCGTACACGCCCCCGCCCAACTCCACCGCCACGCCGCCCTTGGGAAGTTCCCCGTTCCTCCTCATCGCCCTGATCTCATCGCGGGCGCGTTCCAGCGAGGCAAAAGGCGCTGTTTTCGTGCCGGGGTTGGCGTCGTTTCCGTCCGGTGCGACATGGAGCGACACGGCGGGCTTTGGAAACTCCGGGAGGGATGAGCCGCCGCCGTCGCCGCACCGCGCAACGGGCGCGGCCGCAAGCAGCGCGGCGAGAAGAAGACCGGCAAAAAACGGGTGTCTCATGGGGTGTCCTTTCATGGAAGCGTCACGCCTCCAAACGAGCGCCCTTGTGTTCCCCCGCGGGCAGCGCCACGGCAAACCAGACCAGAAAGGCGAATATGGCATAGATGGAAAGGTTTTCCCACAGGGGGAAGGCGTTTATCGTGTTCAGCGACTCCCCCCAGGAGCTGCCGATGGAGCGGCCCGCCGCCTCAGCCGCGGCCTTGCGCCGCTCATACTCAACGGCCCAGTTCACCTGGTTGACCACGCCCGCCCCCGTCACCCCCGCCCAGAACAGGTAGGGCAGTGCGAGGCGCGCAAGCGAAAAAAGGCTGGGCCGCCCGGAAAAGCGCGCGCGGGCCCATTCAAAAAGCAGCAGCGCGCCGTGCCAGAGGATGCCCAGCCCGTAGCCGATGGCCACGAGCACCGCCACCTTCTCATGGATCTCGGTCCACTCCCACGAGCCGATGACGTTGCCCCGCGCATCCGGAAAGAGCGCCACACCAAACACGCCCGCGCAGCCCGCAAGCATGAACAGGAGCCCCACCCCCGCGCCCATGCGGGAGATCAGCGAAAACCGGCGGTGCACATAAAAGGCCACGGGCACCATGCCCCACGCCCACACCGACATGGCCAGGGTGAAAATCCACCACCAGTCCGGGTTGTGCTTGGGCTCAAAACTCCC
>JBHEKP010000325.1:0-5122 GCA_041859375.1 Candidatus Hydrogenedentales bacterium
CCCGTTGGGATAGCGGTTTTCCTTGTCCCCGAAGGAATAGAGGCTTAGATCAATTTCACTGATATTGATTTTTAACCCCCTGCCGGAGAGGGTGGCAATGGCGTTGTCGAGTGCCTTGGCGGGGGGATAGTCAATGTGGGAATGTCCCTGGTTGCCCACGGCATCCAAATGAATTCCCTGTGCCGCCAGTTCATCCATAAGACGCAACATTGAGGCAAGCTTGTCCGGTTTTTCGAGGTTGAAGTCGTTGTAATACAACTTGGCTTCTGGATCGGCCTCCCGTGCAAACTGATAGGCTAAAACCAGATAATCGTCGCCGATGGCGCGCCGCCAGGGGCTGTCCCGGAGATACCCGCCGGGGAGGTTGGAGAGGGCCTCGTTGACCACATCCCATCCCGTCACACGCCCCTTGTACCGGCCCATGACGGTGTGGATGTGGTCCCTGAGCCGCCGCACCACCACTTCCCTTGATGCCGGGCCGCCCTGGTCGTCCAGGAAAACCCAGTCAGGCGTCTGAAGATGCCACACCAGGGTGTGCCCGGTGATTTCCATACCGTGTTTTTCCGCAAAAGCCACTACCGCATCGGCGGGTTCAAAGTTGTAGCGGTCCGGTTCCGGGTGAATGACGCTCCACTTCATCTCGTTTTCCGGCGTGCACGCGTTGAACTGGCGCGCGGCCAGTTGCCGGGCCGGTTCTTGATCCGCCTCAAGCATCGGGGTTCCAAACGCCACCCCCACCTGGAATTCGTCGCGGAACACCTTCTTCAGGGCGGGAACATTGCCCCCCTGCCGGAGTGAACCGCATCCCGTGACGGATGAAAGAACGGTTCCCATCACCAAGGCGGAGCAAAAAATGATTGCCGCTTTTTTCATCGCGTAAACTCCTTATTGATACGACAACAATAACGTATAAGGGGCAAAATTGCTAGTACCACTGGCAAAATTAATTTTAGGGGTCACACATCCTTGTTTTTGTCGCATCATGGTGGTATGTTGCTTTCAGTCCCCATGCGGTCCTGGAGGGAATTCGCCGGTGATGTTCGGACTTTGGCGCGGATGCCTGGAAAGCCGCGGGTCTTTTGCCCCACCACGCGTCATCGCGGTGTTTTCGGCATTTGGCGTTTTTTTAACCTTCCCGGATGGTCCGGGGGGGAGTTGGCAAGGAAAGGGAAAAGAAAATGCGGAAGATATGCATGGTCATGCTGGCGGTGGTTTGTCTTGCCTGTTTGAGCGGATGTCCCGGAACGGCCAAGTCCATCATTGGTTCATGGATATGGATTGAGGCGCAGACGCCGGGGGACAGTGCCGCCGGAACCAACGCCCTCAACGCGAACCGGGTGAGAAAGTCGCTGGTTTTCACCAAGGATGACGGATTCACATACACGGAGGAACGCTTTCTTTCGGACAGGCTGGGGGACAATGCGGACGCGCAGTATTCCTGGCAGGTGGTGTACAAGGTGGAGGGCACATACCAGACCGGCGCGTTCAAACGGGAGTGCGACGAGTGCGCCATGCTCGGACTGGACACGCAGCTCCTTGTGAATGTCGCCCGGTATTCAGAGCTGAAACAGGAGGGCGACTGGGTGGGCGGTGTCCTGATGTACACCTACAGCCTTGAAACCCACGAAGCGGACTCCGCCACGAATCCGCTGGTGGTGCGGGCGCTGCTGGGCATGACGCCCTTCGACGAACTGCTGGTTGACTGGGCGGAGGGCAACGAATGGGACAAGGCTCTTGGTTTTGAGGACTTCAACTGTTCCATGCTTGCCCCGGAAACCTACACGCGGGTGGAATAACCCACTTGGAACAAACCGGGCGGCGGCTCCGGATTCAGGGGCCGCCGCCCGGCGCTTTTGTCCGGGTCAGTTGTTGACCACAGTAAAGTCGGCGTCCACGGTGTTTCCGTCGCCGGCGGGGTGGTTGCCGCATCCGGTGCCGCATTCAGGCCCGCATCCCGTCCTTGCCGCAGGGTCCGCGCCCCTGTAGAGGGCCTCCGCCAGGCTGTGCGAGACGTTTTGCACCCGTTCCATGGCGGCCTCGATTGCGGCGGTGTCGTCGCGCTTGAGGGCGCCGCGAAGGCCGTCGAGGGCCTCCTCCACGGCGGCCCTGCCTGCGGCGTCGAGCTTGCCGGCGTTTTCGGCGAGCATCTTTTCCGTGGTGTGGACCATGTGGTCGCCGTTGTTGCGGACCTCAATGCGCCGCCGCCGTTCCCGGTCCCCGTCCGCGTGCTGTTCGGCATCGCGCACCATCCGCTGGATTTCAGTCTCGGACAGGCCGGATGAGGCTTCGATGCGTATTTTTTGCTCCCTGCCGGTGGCCGCGTCGCGGGCGGACACATGGAGAATGCCGTCCGCGTCAATGTCAAAGGCCACCTCAATTTGGGGCACTCCGCGCGGCGCGGGGGGCAGCCCCTCCAAGTTGAACCTGCCAAGGGTGCGGTTGTCCGCGGCCAGTTCGCGTTCGCCCTGCAGCACATGCACCGTCACGGCGGTCTGGTTGTCCTCGGCGGTGGAGAAAACCTGCTTTTTGGACACGGGGATGGTGGTGTTGCGCTCCACCAGCCGGGTGAACACGCCGCCCAGTGTTTCGATGCCCAGCGACAGCGGGGTCACGTCCAGCAGCAGCACATCCTTCACCTCGCCGGAAATAACCCCGGCCTGTATGGCCGCGCCGAGGGCGACCACCTCGTCGGGATTCACGCCCCGGTGGGGCTTCTTCCCGAAGATTTCGGACACGACGCGCCCCACGGCGGGCATGCGGGTCATGCCGCCAACGAGAATGACCTCGTCCACATCGGACGCCTTCAGGCCCGCGTCGGCCAGCGCCTTCCGGCAGGGTTCCTTGGTGCGGTCCAGCAGCGGCGCGCACAACTGCTCCAGTTTCGCGCGGGTGAGGCTGAGGGCGAGATGCTTCGGGCCGGACGCGTCCGCCGTGATGAACGGCAGGTTCACATCGGACTGCATGGCGGAGGAGAGCTCGCACTTGGCCTTTTCCGCGGCCTCCTTGAGCCGCTGGAGCGCCATGGGGTCCTTTCTCAGGTCAATGCCCTGTTCCCGCTGGAATTCCGAGGCGAGCCAGTCAATGACCACCTGGTCGAAGTCGTCACCGCCCAGGTGGGTGTCGCCGTTGGTGCTCAGCACCTCGAAACTGTCGTCCTGGATGGCCAGGATGGAGATGTCGAAGGTGCCGCCGCCCAGATCGTAGACGGCCACCTTCTCATTTTTCTTTTTGTCCAGTCCGTAGGCCAGCGCGGCGGCGGTGGGCTCGTTCACGATGCGCAGCACGTCAAGGCCCGCGATGCGGCCCGCATCCTTGGTGGCCTGGCGCTGGGCGTCGTTGAAATAGGCGGGCACGGTGATGACCGCCTTGTCCACCTTCTGGCCCAGGTAGGCTTCGGCGGATTCCCTGAGTTTCTGGAGAATCATCGCGGAGATTTCAGGCGCACGGTGCCCTTTCCCCTGGATTTCCACCTGGCAGTCGCCCGAGGCCGCCCGGGTCACCCGGTAGGGAACGCGGCCGCATTCCGCGGCCGCCTCCTCAAAGCGGCGTCCCATGAAGCGCTTGATTGAGAAAACAGTGTTGGCCGGATTGGTCACCGCCTGACGGCGGGCTGTGGCACCCACAAGACGCTCGCCGTCTTTTGCGAAGGCCACCACCGACGGGGTGGTGCGGCCGCCCTCGGGATTGGTGATCACCACTGGTTCGCCGTTTTCCATTACCGCAACGCACGAATTGGTCGTGCCCAGGTCAATTCCAATCGCTTTTGCCATAACTTTTTGCTCCTTTTCCGACGCATATTCCCATTAGGGGGCACCGGGGTGTGGTCGTATGTCTACTTTCATTTGATGCATGATTTGTGCCAACGAATCCGGATTCCATCCACATCTTCCAAACTGTTGTCACTTAAAGAGTAATGGCGGGTATCTGTCAGGATGAACGCGCGCATCTCCCGAAATTATGTTCCATTATGAATCGCTCCATTTCATGTTGGAGCATCTTCCCATATGCAAAAAGGAACCCATGCCGGGAATGTGGGAGCCTTCAACGCTTCTCCGCTTCCGGTAAATCGTGTAATAATGGTGCGAACAAGCAAAGGATATTTCTCTGCCATGAAATTCCATCCGGTCCAGTCGATAAAAAATATTGCACTTGTTTTTCTGTCATTGTTTTTTGTGCTGGTTTTGGTCAAAGGCGTAGACATTGCGGCGGCCAGGCTTGTGAAACCCGCGGCTCTGCCGGATGAAATGGAGCTTCTTTTTCCACCGCATTCCGAGGAGGCCTTTGAGATGGCCGAGTTTAATTACACCGTGTCCATCAACTCCCTAGGATTGCGGGACCGGGAGATGCGCCCCGGCAGGGGCGACAAGGTCCGGGTGGTGGTCATCGGAGATTCATTCACCTTTGGCTACGGGGTGCAGGCTGAGGAGGCTTGGGTTAAAAAGGTGGAATTCCTTGTGCAAAAAGATGGTTTCGAAGTGGAGGTGGTCAACTGCGGAAAGCCTGGTGCAGACCCATATCATTACGCTGCATGGGCAGAACGCATCATCCCTGTACTCAGGCCGGATCTGGTGGTGGTTGCGCTATTAAGTGATGATGTTATGCTTGCGCCGCCTTCGTGGAGTTTTGCCACGCGACTGGTGGGACTGTCCCGCCGAATTTTTCCAAATCTGACCGCTGTTGCCGCCGCCCGGCTTGGCGGGGGTGCCGCCCCCCCTATGCCAGCCTATCACCGCAGCAAGGAGGAAAACCGGGCATTGAATGCCAATGCGGCCCGGTTCAACCTTGAAAATGGGACGGCGGAGCAGAAGGCTCGGTTTGCTGGCCTTGACTCTGAAGTCAGAAAATGTTTTCTTGAGGGAAATCTAAACCCACACCTTGTAATGATAGCCCTTGGGGGGCCGGATCTTTACTCATGGTGGACCGATTTGAAAGCCCCTATGATAAAAGACTGGGTGGAAAGGACTGGTGGATGCCTAAAACGCATCCGAAATATTGCCGAAAGGCACGGCGCGAAGGTCATGGCGCTGTCCGTTCCGCTGGGGGTCTATGTGAACCGGGAGGTCCACGAGAGCATTAAACGGGTCGGGTTTCAGCATCCGGAAGGGATTCTTTCGACAGACGG
>JBHEKP010000349.1:0-10946 GCA_041859375.1 Candidatus Hydrogenedentales bacterium
GGCGCCACGGTCACCATGCCCGCGCCCGCCGTCCCGACCACCCGCACCGCCTCACCCGTCGCGAGCGGCGTCATTGTGGTGTTGATTGCCGTGTATTCCATGGTGCGGTTCTGCACCGCCACCGTGATTTTGCCCACACCCATGCCCTTCGCGGGGATGGTGAGATAAACCGTCGCGGGCATCCCCACCGCGTTCTCAATGCGCGCCGTGCCGTCCGCCCGCAGCCGGCTGAGCGCACGCATCATCCCCGCCACCGCCGACATCACCGCCAGCCCCGCGCCCGACGCCACCGCAAAGGTCGCCCAGGGGGAGAACGCCGCCGAATTGGCCGCCAGCCCCGCCATCCCGAAAAAGGCCGCCCCCGCCGTCAGCGCCCGCGCGGAAATCATGCCGAAGAGGAACGACGAGTCGTGCGCCCCCTCGTGGGCCACGTCCATGTGGTCTATAGAGAAGTCCCCGTGGCCGATCTCCCAGCCGAACACCGACATCACCACCTGGATCAGCATCACCGTGCCGCCCGCGCCGGCGCAAACCAAATAGAACATGACCATGGCGTCCCGCCTCCCTGCGGAAAAATACCGTCCACCCGCGCAACATCACGGGACGGAACCGTCCCGTTCAAACAAAAAGGGCGGAAGGCTTAAAACCAGCCCTTCTTGGAAACAACGTAGGTCTGGTAAAACTCCTCGTCGCTTTTGGTCAGGTAGAGGATCCCCTCGATCAGGCCGATGATGCCCATGATCGCGCCGCCCATGCCGCAGGTCAGCAGCGTCACCAGCAGCATGATCGCCCCCTCCACGGCGTAGCCAAGGATGAATTTGTGCACCCCAAGCGCCCCGAGCAGAATGCCGCACACACCCGCCGCAACACGTTTTCCGCTGTCCACTGAAAATCCCTCCATGATGGCGGCATTCCAATCTCCGCCGCTGTTTGCCTGCGGATTACGGTAGCACAGTTGCCCCTCCCGCGCAAGGACCGGACGGACTTTCCTGTTTCAGGGCGGACAAGGCGTTTTTTTCGCTTCCGGCCCCGGACCGGAAAAATTTAGGGGTTGGCCCCGTTCTTGTTTATCCTGTTCCTCCTGTGGTTTGCGTTTCAAAGGTTTTGGCGTTGCCGTGGAGGAATGGCCATGCGGTTTTATTCATGGGTGCTGCCGGTGCTGCTGGCGCAGTCGCTGTGTCCGGGGCAGGAGTTCGCTCCGCCGCCGGGGGAGGACCGCCCCCTGCGGGAGCGGTTTGCCGTGCCCCCCGCCGGGGCGCGTATCCTGCCCATCCGGCACATCCTGCCAACGGAGCCGGACGCGCAGGACGCAATGCTCCGGGACATGGCCGAGAAGGGTTTCGGCGGCATGGCGACGAATGTGAATTTTGACCAGTACCTCAAGAGCGACGCGTACTGGGAGGATTTCACGCGCGTGCTGGGGGAGGCGAAAAAGCTGGGCATGTCCCTGTGGCTGTATGACGAGCGGGGCTACCCCTCGGGCAACGCGGGCGGGCAGACCATGGAGGGGCATCCTGAATGGGAGGCGCGGGGGTTGATGATCGCCCAGGCGGAAAGCCGGGGCGGCGCGGTGGCGTTGGACTGCCCGCCGGGTGATCTGTTCCGCGCGGCGGCTTTCCCGGTGAAGGAGGGCAAACTGGATTTGGCGGGGGCGGTGGATTTGGGTCCGCACGTGGCGGAACGCAAACTGTCATGGAACGCCCCGGAGGGGCTCTGGCGGGTCATGATCATCACCGCGGGGCCGCTCTACGAGGGCACCCACGCCCAGGTGAGCCTCTGCGACAAGCTGCCCTACGTCAACCTGCTCATGCCCGAGCCGACGGCGCGCTTCCTGGAACTGACCCACGGGGCCTACGCCGCCCGCCTGGGGGACGACCTCGGCCAGTGGTTCGTGTCCACCTTCACCGACGAGCCCTCGCTGATGAGCCTGTACATGCGGCCCCAGCCATGGTCGGTGCTGCCCTGGGCGCCGAATCTGCCCGGTGAATTTGAGAGGCGGCGCGGCTATCCGCTGGCTCCGGCGGTGCCGCACCTGGCGTGGGGCGGCGGCCCGGAGGCCGCCAAGATCCGGCACGACTTCTGGAAGACCGTGGGCGAACTGGTCTCGGAGAACTATTTCGGCCAGATTCAGGAGTGGTGCGCAAAACACAGGATCCGCTCCGGCGGGCACCTGCTGCTGGAGGAGGCCATCCTCACCCATGTGCCGCTCTACGGCGACTTCTTCTCGTGCCTGCGCAGACTGGACGCGCCGAGCATGGACTGCCTCACCAGCATCCCCGAAGAGGTGCCCTGGCAGGTGGGGCGGCTGGTTTCCAGCGCCGCCGGTCTCTGCGGGCGGGAAGTCACGATGAGCGAGTCGTCGGACCATTCCCAGCACTGGCGGCCCGAGGGCGACACCCGGCCCCGGCGGCTGGTGACGGAGGCGGAGGTGCGCGGCTCGCTCAACCGGCTGCTCGTCAGCGGCATCACCACCTTCACAAGTTATTACACCTTCAACGGGCTGACCCCGGAGGAACTGGTGCGGCTGAACGAATGGACGGGCCGTTGCGGCGCCATGCTCAAGGGCGGCGTCCAGGTTGCGGACACGGCCGTGCTCTATCCCGCCGAGACCATGGCCGCGCGGTTCCTGCCTTCCCGCGACTGGGTGAGGGACGCCCCCGCCGGGGCGCGGCAGGTGCAGGAAACCTACGACATCGCCTCGCGGGCGCTGTACCTGTCGGGGCGTGATTTCACTTACGTGGACGGGCGCGCGCTGGCGGAGGCGGAGGTGCGGGACGGGACGCTGCGTGCGGGCGGAATGGCCTGGCGTGTGGTGGTGCTTCCCTGCGCGGACACGCTGCCGATTGCGGCATGGCGGAATCTGCGCGCCCTGTGGAAGTCCGGCGGCGCGGTGGTCGCGCTGGGCGCGCTGCCCGAAAACAGCGAGAGCGAATTCCCCTGCGCGGAGGCGCGCGGGCTCGCGGCGGAAATGTTCGGGGGCAAGCCCGCCGGAACGGCCAACCCCGGCGCGGCGGGCGGCTTCGCGCTGCTGCTGGACCACGGCCAGGAGGGGCTGCTGGCCCGCGCGGTGGACGCCGCGGCCCCGCCCCATGTGCTGGTGCCGAAGGATTCGCCCCTGCGCACCACCCACCGCCGCATTGACGGGCGCGAGGTGTATTTCATCATCAACGACGGCGGCGAACCATGGGGCGGCGAGATAGACCTGCGTGCGGAGGGCGCGGGCGAACAGTGGAACCCGGCGGACGGCACCGTGTCTCCCGTGGCGGATCCGGCGGCCATTCCCCTGCAACTTGAACCCCACGGCGGCATGCTTTTCCGCTTCGAAAAGGCCGCCGCGCCGGAGCGCGGCGCATCCGCCCCCGCGCTGCTGAACGGATTGGCTCCCGCGCCCCTGCCCCTGTCCGCGCCGGTCGCGGGCATGGGCGCGCACGTGGCCGGAACGGTGGAACCCGCCGCGGCGGAGGGACGCTGGACGGCAAAGGCCTCGCTGACCAAAGGCGGCGTGGACACCTTCCTGTTCCTCACCTTTTCCAGCGGCGGGGACATGGCGCTGGCGGACGGTGAATTTCTCGTCTTTGATGTCGACATCCCCGCGGGGCAGGAATGCGGGAAGACACTGCTTGTGATACTGCGCGACGCCAACGGCGTGGAATACCTCGCGGACACCCATGTGTTGATTGGCGGCGGGGGTGCCGTGCGGATTTTCACGCCGCTCAACCAGTTTGCCCGCGCCGGGTGGGAAACCAACCCGCCGGGCGCGCTGGACTGGGCGCGGGTGCGCGACATTCGCGTCGGCTGGGGCGGATACACCGGGCGCGAGGGTGAGACCGTTGTCTTCACCACCTCCGCGCCTGGATTGGTGAGGTAGGCCTTCCCCGTCCGCGCCGTTTTGGGGCGGCGGTTTGACACGTTCCGGCCCCTTCTCCGATCATTTTGGCGTGAACAACCAGGGAGACTCCCGGATGATGGGACGAATCTCATGCCTTCTTGCCGCATGCGCGGCCCTTCTGCTCCTGTGCGCCCCCCGGGCCGCCGCCCAGGGCGGCAACCCCGTGTCCTCCGCCGTGTCCACCCTCACCGGCCAGGACGGGGGGGCGCAGGCCGCCGCAATGCCGCCCCCGGCCGCCCCCGGCCTCCAGGACGACGCGGCCATCGCGGCCGCGATGGAGGAGGCGGCCGCAAAGGCCGTGGAGGCGGAGGCGCTCCTCGGCGCGCAGACCGCGCTGGAGTCCGCCCCCGAAACCGCGCCGCCCGGCGTGGGCGCCGGGGATCTTCAGGCGCGCACCGCCGCGCTCCGCAACCTGCTCGGCGCGTGGCAGCAGCGCGGCTCGGTGCTGCGCGAGCTTCAGACGGCGCGGGCCCAGCTTGTGAAGGCGGAGGCGGACCGGGACGGGTTCACAAAACTCACGGAGGAGCCCCCCCACACCTACGCCTTTGTGGACGGCATCCGGGAGGAGGTGGCGGCGAAGGACCTCGGGCTGAACGCGGAGCGGATGAGCCTCAACTCCTGGCGGGAGTCGCTGGCCGGGGCGCGCAAGGCGGCCGAAACCGCGAAAACCGTGCTGAACCAGGCGAACGAGCAGGGGCGCGGCGCGGCTACCCCCGAGGAGAAGAACCTGGCGGACTTCCGCTTTGAGACGGCGCGCATCGAACTGCGCGCCGCCGAGGCGCTGAAACCGGACGCCGAGGCGGTCATCGCGCTGGAGGAGGCCCGCATCCGCAGGATGGAGGCGGAAAAGGAGCTGGCCCTGCGCAGGCTGAAGGCCGCCAGGGCCCAGGCGCTGTTCCGCCCCCAGGAGATGGAGGAGGTGCGCCAGCGCTGCCAGACGGAGGAGGCCCGGCTTGACGGCGAGGCCCAAAAGGTCCGGCGCGAGCTGGAGCGCCGGCGCGCACGCGTCACGGAGCTGGAAAACAGGGCGGCGGGCACCACCGACCCCGCCGTGCTGGAAACGCTCAACTACGAAATTGACACCGAGCGCGCGCGGCTCGAAACATCCCAGATGATGCTCGACGCCCTCGAGGGGCTGGGACGCTGCGAGGCGCAGGCCGCCGAGTTGTGGCAGCTGCGCTTTGACACCGCCAACCCCGGATTGGGAAAGACCGGCCTTTCCCTGATTGACATCAAAAAGCAGGCGGAGGAGCGCGCCGCCCAAACCGACGCCGACCTGTCCGTGGTGGAGCAGCGCGCGCGGAGCCTGCGCGCGCAAATCCAGAGCTACCAGGCCAAGTTCGACACGCTGACCCCAGAGGATCCCAAGCGGCCCTTCCGCCAGAGGCGGCTTGAGTCGCTGCAGGAGCGCACGCCCTACTACGACCGGCTGGTGGCGGGGCTCTCCCGCGTCCAGTCCCTCGCCGCCACCGCCGCCGCCGAGGCCGCGGAGCGGCAGTCCATGCTCACCCCCTCCCAGCGGCTGGGGCTCGCCCTGGACTGGGCGCGCGGCCGCGCCGCCATGGTGCTCGACCGCGAACTGGTGGCGGTGGGCGGCGAGTCCATCACCGCGCGCAAGCTCTTTTACGCGATGCTCATCCTCGTCGCGGGGTTCGTGTTCAACAAGCTCTTCACCCGCTACCTCACCCTCATCGCCTTCCCGCGGCTGCGGCTCCGCCCCAACATCGCCTTTGTGGTGGAGAACCTGACCAAGTACGCCCTGCTCTTCCTCGTGTTCTACGCGGTGCTGGGCTACCTGAACATCTCCCTGACCGTGTTCGCCTTCCTCGGCGGCGCCGTGGCCATCGGCGCGGGCTTCGGCTCCCAGAACCTCATCAACAACTTCATCAGCGGCCTGATACTGATGGGCGAGCAGCCCATCCGCGTCGGCGACATCGTGGAGGTGGACGGGAACACCGGCACCATCACCACCATCGGCGCGCGCGCCTCCCTGCTGCGCACCTTTTCCGGCATCGAGATGCTCGTGCCCAACAGCAAATTCCTGGAAAACACGGTGATCAACTGGACCCTGTCGGACTCGCGCCGCCGATTTGACGTGGCCGTCGGCGTCGCCTACGGCTCCCCCGTGCGCGAGGCGTCAAAACTCATGATGCGCGCCGCCGTGGAGCACGGCAACGTGCTCAAGGATCCCGAGCCGGTGGTGGTGTTTGAGGAATTCGGCGACAGCGCGGAAAAGCTCACCCTCTACTTCTGGGTGGAGCTGACCAAATGCGACTCCCGCGTCGTGCGCAGCGACCTGCGCTTCAGGATTGAGAAAATGTTCGAGGAGGCGGGCATTGTCATCGCCTACGCGCAGCACGACGTGCACCTCCACACCGCCGATCCCGTCGGCGTGCGCCTCCTCCCCGCGGAGGAAAAGGAACCCCCGGCCGCGGCCGGCAGGCCGCACCTGCCCTGATCCGTTCCGGCGTGTCAGGCGTTGTCGGAGCCGAACACCTGGGTGATCTGGGAGATGATCCCCAGCATGCCCACGATCACGCCGATGATCTGGAGGATGACGTCCAGTATCGTCTGGATGTTCTGGGCCCGCGCGGGCCGGCGGACAATCACGTTGCTTCGCATGGCTGCACCCTCTTTGCCGCGTTTATGCCTCCCGCACCGCGGGCATGGCCGCTTACAGTATATCACACCCCGGTACGCGCCGCCGCTCAGCCGAAGGCCACGTCCAGCATCATCATGACCGCGAATCCGCCCAGCACGCCCACCGTCGGAATGTCCGTGCCGTTGCGCTGCGACTCCGGGATCAGCTCCTCCGTCACCACAAAGATCATGGCGCCCGCGGCAAAGGCCAGCGCGTAGGGCAGGATCGGCTGCATGAACACCACCAGCGCCGCGCCCAGCACGGCGGCGACCGGCTCCACCACCGCCGAGAGCGCGCCGTAGCCCGCGCATTTCAGCGGGGACATGCCCTCGCGGCGGAGCGGCAGGGAGACAGCCGCGCCCTCGGGAAAATTCTGCAGGCCGATGCCCACCGCCAGCGCCACCGCACCCGCCACCGTCGCCGCGGGAATGCCGCTCGCCGCCGCGCCGAAGGCCACCCCCACCGCAAGGCCCTCGGGGATGTTGTGGATCGTGATCGCCAGCAGCAGCAGCGTGCTGCGCCGCCAAGACGTGTGCACGCCCTCCGCGTCCTTCATCGCCAGGTTCGGGTGAAGGTGCGGCAGCACCCGGTCTATCCCCAGCAGGCACGCGCCCCCCAGCAGGAAGCCGATCACCGCCGGCATCCACGGACTCATCCCCATCTGCTCGCTCATCTCTATCGCCGGGGCCAGCAGTGACCAGAAACTCGCCGCGATCATCACCCCCGCCGCCGCGCCAAGGCACCCGTCCAGCAGGTTCTTGTTCACCTCGCGGGTGAAGAAAACCAGCATGGAGCCCAGCCCCGTCATGCCCAGGGTGAACAGCCCCGCCACAAGCGCCTGCGCCACCGGGGGAAGTCCGTTGAAATACGCCGTCATGCGCGCCGCCTCCTTCGCGGCTCCGGCGCAAATGATACCCGTTCCCGGTGGGCGGAGCAATTGCCGGACAAGCAAAAAGCGCCCCGGACGGGCGTTCGGGGCGCGAAAGGGTGTGTGTGGGCCGGGCTTACCCGGCAAGCTCCTTGATCTTGGCCAGGATGCTGTCGGGGTCGATGCCCTGGTGGAACATGTGCTCCGACAGGCCGCCGTGGCCGGGCTTGCCCACGCCGAGGCGGGCGAATTTGGGCGACAGGCCGCGCTCAAGCAGCCAGGAGCCGAACCTGGAGCCGAGGCCGGTCTTGATGTTCTGGCTTTCGGCGACAAGCACGAAGGGCGCCGCGCCGATCTTTTTCATCATGTCCTCGTCCACGACGTTGAGCGTGGGCTTGTTGATGAGCCCCACGTCAATGCCCGCCCCGCGGGCGCGCTCGACGGCGTCCAGCGCGCGGCAGAGCATGTCGCCGTAGGCGACGACGTAGCCCGCCGAACCCTCGCGCACCACCTCGTCCTTTCCGGGGACGAACTGGTAGCCGGGGCCGTACAGCTTTTCACCGGCGGCGTTGAGGATGAAGGGCACCACGCTGCGCAGCGTGAAGATGAAGCGGACGCCGGGATCGTTCCACACGGTCTCAACCACGCTCTTGAGCTGGAGCGCGTCCGCCGGGAAGTAAAGGCGGGTCTTGTCGCCCTCGGCGATGCCCGAGTCGGCGAGCATCACGTTGATGCCGTAGTGGCAGGTGTTGTCGGCCATGTCGTCCACGCCCGCGTGGGAGAAGTGGCAGATGGCGCGGGCGTCGTTCAGCCGGGCCATGGTCAGCTCGGAGATGATCATTTCCAGGAAGGCCGAGAAGGTGCTGAAGATGCCCTGCTGCCCCGCCTTGAAGCCGAAGCCCGCCGCCGCGGAGAAGTTGCCGCGCTCCTGAACGCCGCCGTTCAGGCACACTTCCGGGTGCTTCGCGCGGATGCCCTTCAGGCCCGTGGACCCCTCCAAATCCGAGTCCACCACAAGCACGGACGCCACGCGCTCCGCCTCGCCCATGCCGTCGAGGATGCCGTTGACGATGTTGCCGAATTCGGTGCGGTTGCTGGCCGTCTCGGCGGTGCAGCCCCTGAAGCCGCCCCCGCCGGAAACCTTCTTCACGCCCTCAAGGAACGCCACCGCCGCGTCGTGGCCCTTCGCCTTGAGGTGGTCAACGGCGAGTTCCTTCTTGATCACGTCGTGGCCCGCATGGTTGCCCTCGAGCCCCGCGATGCCCGGCGCCATGGGGCGCTTGTTGATGAGCGCCACCGGACCCGCGGTCCGCACGGCCTGGATCATCCGGCCCAGCAGCGCCTCCACGTCCTCGCCGTCGCCGGTGCACACGGGCAGGCCGTGGCCCGCGAGGGTTTTGCCCACGTCGTAGCCCGGCAGGTACTTCGACGGATGGCCGGAAATGGTCACGTCGTTGTCGTCCACGACCACCTTCACGTTGGCCTGGTGGGCCACGGCGAAGCGCGCGGCCTCGGCGTCGTCGCCCTCCTGCTGGGAACCGTCGGAACCGAAGAGGAAGACCACCTTGTCCGGGTTGGCCTTCGCCACGCCGTTCACAAAGGGCCACAGGTGGCCGAGGCGGCCGGAGGCAAATTTGATGCCCAGTTCCGGGTCAAGCTCGGGGTGGCCGTAGAGGCCCTCGTTGGCGGCGCGGTACTGGAGCAGCTTTTCCATCGGCATCTCGCCGTTGAAGGCCGCCATGGCGTACTGGATGGCCACGCGGTGGCCGCCCTCGTCGAAGTAGACGGGGTAGATTTTGTCCGAGCCCTTCATGAACGCGTCGGCGATGAGCACCTCGGGCACGATGCTGTAAGCGCCGCCTGTGTGGCCGCCGAGGCCCTTGGCGCCCGCCACCGCCGTGAAGAAGATGATGGTGTCGCGCACCACCTGGATGTTCTCGCGCAGCTGCGCGATCTGTTCCGGGGTGGCTTCCCCGGCGAACGGATCAATGGCCACCGGTTTGTACTTGTTCACATCCAGCGGAAAACTCATGGCACGCTCCCTTTCGCCTGCTTGACCGTTGATTGCTGCCCGCGCCGCGTTGCCGCACCGCGTCCGGGGGGATGGGGTTGACCGGCGGGCCGCTTCAGCAGGGCCGCCGAAACCGGTCACGGCGAGTATAGCACGGGCGAGCCGCCCTTGCCAAAAAAAGGCCCTCCGCGGGTTGTGTGTTTTTGTTGTTTTGTGTAAAATTGCCGGGGGCAAAGAAACCCCGCAAGGAGGATCCTGAAACATGCTCGACACAATGCTGACCGTTGAGGAGGTGGCCGCCATTCTCAAGGTGAAACCGCTGACGGTGCGGCAGATGTTCCGGGAAAAGCGCCTGCGGGGCTTCAAAATGGGCAAGTCCTGGCGCACCACCCTCCCCATCCTGGAGGAGGATGTGCTCTGCATGAGCCGGGGCACCACGCCGCCGCCGCTGAAGCAGGAGGGTGCGGAAACCGCCGCCGCGCCCGCAAAGCGCCGGGGCAGGAAACCGAAGGTGCGCGAAGAGGCGGTGGCCCGGGAAGCCGCCGCCGTGGCGGACGCCCCCGTGGATGATGATTCCATCCCCGCCACAGACCCCGAAACCGGCCCCGCCCCGGATTCCGTTGCGGAGGAAACCGATGAAACCGCACCCGCCGGGGGCGGGCGGAAAGCCCGCAAGACCCCGGACGTGCCCGAGGACCAGCAGCTGCTGTTCTAAAGCCGCGCTTTTCCGGGGATGTTTGCGTCTGGTTCCGGGTTTCGTTTTTCCTGTTGCTGGAGGGGCTTCAGGCTGAGTTCGACAACGGTGGTGGCGCCGGTTTTTGCGTAGGTGATGAGGGTCAGTTGCCGTCCGTCCTTCTCAAAGCACACGGTCTGGGCGTCCGTGTCTTTTCCCGCGTGGGAGCGTTCCCTCCATCCCAGCCGTGCGGCTTCGGCCTTGTGCCATTCCGCCACGGCCCGGGGCGCTTCGGTGGTGACGGCGGTGAAACCAAATTCTTTGCTGTCATCATGCCATGAAAAGTATCTTTCGGAAGTGGGGGGCATAAAGGGGAAGTCTTTGGGATACTCTTCCGGAAGTGTTGGACTCTCCCCGGCGGTGATGTGGTGCGAACTTCCGGTGTCAAACCTGATGGTCCCGTCCGCACTCATGCGGGACCGGCTTTTGGTGAACTGGCCGGGGCCTGTTTGGGTGGGGACAACAAGTTCGACGGACCGCTTCCATGTCTTTGGGTCAATGGTTACATAAATACGGTCATCACTCCCCTGCAGCTTGAGGATCAGGTTTATCGCAAGGGTTTGGGTTTTGGCGTAGACTTCCGGCACAGAACCGCCGAAGAGGGGTATTCCAAGCCAGCCCAGGAAAATGAGGGCAAAAAACATCACCAGGCAGGCATTCACTGCGATCTTGGCCGCCTTCCTCCATGCAGTCATTTTCTCATCCCTCCCTGGATGATGGTTTTTCCGTCAGATGATCTTCGATTACACCCCGCCGTCCGCGCGGCGCTGGAGCAGTTGCCGGAGATAGGCGGCGTAGGCGCTT
>JBHEKP010000132.1:0-8006 GCA_041859375.1 Candidatus Hydrogenedentales bacterium
CCCGGCGCTTTCCAGCTCGCGGTAGGCGCGGGCCACCGTGTTGGGGTTCACCAGCAGTTGCGCGGCCAGCACCCGCACGGGGGGCAGTTCCTCGTGGGGCCTCAGCCGCCCCGCGGCCACCAGCCGTTTCACCTGCCGCAGTATCTGCAGGTAAATCGGTGTGCCGTCCTTTGGCGCGATGTGCAGTTGCATTCTCTGTCGCCTCCATAAGATTGTATTAATACGTTAATACGGATTGGAGCCTTTTGTCAAGTACTTTTTTTAAGGGGGGAAGATTGGGGGACCGAAACTGGCGTCCCGGCACAAACTGATCTTGACAGGCGGGACTATTTGTGCTATTTTTCATACAGTGGGCTTCATAAATGGAGGAAGTTTTCATGGGAAGCGTGAGCAACCCCGGATGGGCTTCGGGCGGGATTCGGTCCTCAAAGCCGCAATCAGAGTGATGCCCACCGCCCGCAGACGCGTGACCCGTGATGCCGTTATTTTGAAAAGCCCCAAATTCAAAGGATCGCGATCATGCTTAGCCAACATGCCGAGAGCCATCAAAAGCAGCCGCGTCCCTGCCGGCGCCTTCCCCTCAAGCGGGTGTTGTTTTTAAGTCAGATCGTGGCGGCTTTGTGTCTCCACGCGACAGTGGCGGCGGATGTCCAAACCACCTTGAGCACGATGCGGGCCATAGGGAACGTCTACATGCCGTTTGCCAATTTTCGGGCCAGCCAGGACATATACGTTGTTAACGCCGACGGCGGCGACTTGACGGCCCTCACTTCCACGGAGGAAAACGAAGTCTCCCCCGCATGGTCGTCTGACGGTGGAAAGATTGCCTTTGCGGCACGGCGCGGCGGTCATTTTGTGATTGCTGTCATGGATGCGGACGGGGGCAACATTCACGACATTACGACGCCGGACCTGGCCCAGAGTTATCTTGATGTGGCATGCATGCCGGCCTGGTCGCCGGATGGGAAAAAGATCGCTTTTACCTCCTCGCGGGATGGGAAGGCGGGCATTTCCGTCATGGATTTGGAAACAGGGACGACGGCGAAACTCACGGACGACACCGCCTCCAGCTCCTATCCAAGCTGGTCCCCGGACGGATTGCGCATCGCCTTCACATGCCGCCATGACGACATTGATCACATCCACATTATGAACGCGGACGGAACGAACCCGCACAATCTCACCCAGACACCCGACTCTGGCGAGATGGCGCCGTCGTGGTCGCCCGACGGCGGGCATATCGCGTTCATGAGCATACGCGATTTCGATCCATGGGAGATTTCGGTTGTCGCGGCGGATGGAACCGACCGGCGCCAACTGACCGAAAACAAGCTTGCGGACTGTTTCCCCGCATGGTCGCCCGATGGCAGCCGGATCGTCTTCGCCCGAACCACGGGAATCTGGGTCATGAACACGGACGGCGGCGACTTGCATGGCGTGGCCGGGGTTCCTGACATACCAGACGCCCCGGGCAGAATCTGGGCCACCATGCCTTCATGGTCGCCCGACGGAAAGAAGATAGTCTTCAGCAGGGGCCCTTTGGTTGCGGAGCAGCGGGGGGCCGCGAAATGGCTGTACCTTGGAGAGAACGGCGAGCTGATCGCTCCTGCGGAAAATGCGGCGCCGCCGGGCAACATCCTGTATGTTGCGCGAAACGGGGCTGGTCTCAGCCTGGTCCACAGCGGACCGGCCTGGAGTGGCACCTACGCCGAAATCCCCCAGCATGGAAGAATTGTCATGCATCAGGCGCCAAACGAGGTGGACAAGAATGAGGCGCCAACGAAATGGCCCTTCGCGGATTCCAATGGAAAAGTATGCGCCCCGCCACCGGGGGCGGTCGTAGGAAAACAACCGATGAAGGAGGCAACGCCGCCGGCGGATGTCATCGGATGGGTGTTTCTGTTGGCGGACGGCGGGTTTGCGGCCCCCGCGCTGGAAACGCCGCCCCAACCCAACGTGTTGTGGGTTCGGCGCAAGGATGGGGGGATTGAATTCATACGAAGCGGACCCAGGAAAAAGGGACAGCTATACGCCACCGTCCGGCCCGACCGCCGGATTGTGCTGGCCGACAAGCCTGACAAACCCTGCGGATTCTGGCATGTGGTCAATGAGAAGGGCGAGCCTCTCCCATTGCCAGCCGGATTGCATTCACCCGCCCCCTCACCGGGCGAGGAAGCCGACCAGAATAGCGGTTGGATTATCACCCAACACGCCGGTGGCGGGCTGTCTTTGGTGAGTACAGGTAGCGAGAGACCTTACCGGGAATATTTCTTTTGGGACGACGAAGGAAACTGGTACAGTGCGAGTCTGCCCACGGATCCGCAGTTGGCCGCACCCATCAAAGCCCAGATTATCAAAGAGAAGCAAGAAGAAGAGAGGAGGAAGAGCGCCGCGGAATCCGCCCCGGGCCAGGCATCCTTGCACAGCAAGGAGGGAGAGGCACGATGAAGTCCCGCGCCATGCCCGCCGTGCGCAAACCGTTTCCTCCGCCAATACCAATCAAGCCCAACAGCCGCAAGGGGATGGCAAAAAGAATTTGACACTGCGGGGCGTCAACAGATAGTATATCGCTCCTGTCAATGGCAGAAAGTGTTTGTGTGTCCGCGCTTACGCGCCCCGCAATCCCGAAAAAAGGGGGAGTGTGGTCTGCGCGGCGGCGGCAACCGCAGGGTGTGCGTGTTCAGCCCCTGCAAGCGAAAAGGATAGAGACGGTTTTATGGCCAGATACGTTGGACCTAAGCACAAGTTGAGTCGGCGAATTGGCAAATGCGTCTGGGGCCGCCCGAACAGCCCCGCGCTGCGGCGTCCGTTCCCGGCGGGCCAGCACGGCGAGAACATCCGCCGCAAGATGTCCGTGTACGGCACGCAGCTTCTGGAAAAGCAGAAGCTCCGCATGTACTACGGCGGCATCATGGAGCGCCAGATGCGCCGCATCTTCGCCGAGGCCAAGCGCATGGAGGGGAACACCGGCTCCAATCTCATGCAGCTTCTTGAGTCGCGGCTGGACTGCGTGGTGTGGCGTCTTGGCTTCGCGCCGACGATTTTCGCGGCGCGCCAGCTTGTGACGCACTGCCACGTGCTGGTGAACGGCGCGAAGGTCAACGTGCCCTCCTACCATGTGAAGCCGGGCATGGCCATCGCCATCCGCGAGAAGAGCCGCAAGATCCCGATGGTTGTCGAGGGCGCGGAGCATCCGCCGATTCAGATTCCGGATTACCTTGAGCGCGCCGCGAAGTCCTTCGAGGGCAAAATGGTCGCGCTTCCGGGCCCGGAATCGATTCCGTTCCAGGTGGACACGAACAGCATCATCGGTTTCTACTCCCGGTAACCGAGCTAGCGCAGCTACCCCCCTGGCGGACCGTTCCCATAGGCGGCCCGCCAGTTTTATTTTCAGGCACACAGTACGGACCCGGCATGGTCCGTCCGCCGGAGGCAACAGGCTATGACGATAGAGATTGTGGTTGGCGCGAACTGGGGCGACGAGGGCAAGGGGCGCATGGTGGACTATTTCGCCCAGGACGCCGATTTTGTGGTCCGCTACCAGGGCGGCAACAACGCGGGCCACACGGTGGTCATCGACGAGGGCGAGTTCAAGCTGCACCTGCTGCCGTCGGGCGTGTTCAACCCGAATGTGGTGAACATCCTCGGCCCCGGCATGGTGATAGACCTTGAGGCTCTGGTGACCGAGCTGGGGGATTTGCGCTCGCGGGGCGTGAACCCGAACATCCGCATCTCCGACCGGGCCACCATCTGCTTCCCCTTCCACCGGATGGAGGACGGCTGGGAGGAGGAGCGGCTGGGCAAGAACGCCTACGGATCCACGCGCCGCGGCATCGCGCCGGCCTACGGCGACCGCACCATCAAGAAGGCCATCCAGGTGGGCGAGGTGCTCTACCCGGAGCGCCTCAGCGAGCGGCTGCGCGCCGTCTGCGACTGGAAGCTGCTCATGGCCGAGCGGATTTACGGCAAGACCGCGCCCTTCACCTTTGAGGAGATGCTCGGCTGGGTGGAGAAGAACGGCGGCGCGCTGCGGGACATGATCTGCGACACCTCCGCGCTGCTCGACGAGGGCGCGAAGGCGGGCAAAAAGATCCTCTTCGAGGCGCAGCTCGGCACCCTGCGCGACCTCAACTTCGGCATTTACCCCTACACCACGTCGTCCTGCACGCTGGCGGCCTTCGCGCCCATCGGCGGCGGTCTTTTCGGCCACGCGCCCGACCGCGTGGTGGCGGTGGTGAAGGCCTTCTCCACCTGCGTGGGCGAGGGCCCCTTTGTGACGCTGATGGAGAAGGAGGCCGCCGACGCGCTGCGCGTTTCCGCCAAGGAATACGGCGCGGCGACGGGCCGCCCGCGCACCATCGGCCACTTTGACGCGCTGGCCACGCGCTACGGCGCGAGGATGCAGGGGGCCACGGGCGTGGCGCTGACCAAGCTGGACAGCCTGAGCGGCCAGAAGACGCTGAAAATCTGCACGCACTACGAGTGGCGCGGGCGGCGCTTCGACAGCTTCCCGCTGAACGCGGTGCTGGAGGAGGCGACTCCCGTGTACATCGAGATGCCGGGCTGGTCCGAGGACATCGGCGGGGTCCGCCGTTTTGAGGATCTGCCCAAGGCCGCGCGGGACTACGTGGAAAAGATTGAAGAGCTCATCGAATGCCCGGTGCAGTACGTTTCGGTGGGCCCCGAGCGCGAGGCGCTCATCGTCCGCGCGTAAGACGCGACAGCAGTCCTGCGCGCCGGCGCAGGCGGGAGTTTGCGGCACACCGCCGGAGTCCCCCCGGGTGGGGGAAGATTCCGGCGGTTTGCCCGTGTTTGAAAACGGCCCTTTGAGGGCCGGAAAAGGCGCAAAAGGAACATGGCGGCGACCCTGCCCACACTGAAACTGGCGGAAACGGCGGCGGACGCGCTGCGGGGCGGCGCGCGCGCCGTGGCGCTTTCCGGCGCGTGGGGTTCGGCCAAAAGCCTTTTCGCCGCGCAGACGGCGGAAAAGCTGGCCGCGCCGCTGCTGGTGGTCACCGCGGGTCGGCTGGAGGCGGAGGCCGCCTACGACGACCTGTCCACCTTCCTGGGCGAGGACCGGTGCGCCCTGTTCCCCGCGTGGGAGGTGCTGCCCACCGACTCCATGAGCCCCGCCGACGACATCGTGGCGGAGCGCATGAACACGCTCAAGCGCGTCCTTGCCGCGTTCTCGGAAAACAAATTCCTGTGCGTGGTCTGCCCGGTGCGGTCGGTGATGCAGTATGTGATCCAGCCGAAGCAGCTCCGGGACGACAGCATCCTGTTGCGCGAGGGCACGGAGCACTCCCTGGACCTGCTGCTGGAGCGGCTGGTGAAACTGGGCTACGAGCGCGGGGTGATGGTGGAGCAGCGCGGCGAATTCAGCCTGCGCGGCGGCATCCTCGACGTGTTTCCCATCTCCAGCGAGCTTCCCTACCGCATTGAGTTTTTCGGCGACGAGATAGAGTCCATCCGCCGCTTTGAGCCGGAGACGCAGCGCAGCATCACCGGATCCGACGAGGTGCACATCCTGCCCCGCTCGGAGAAGTCGCTGCTGGCGGCCACGGCGCGCGCGCGGCACAAGCTGACCCCGCTCACGGACTATTTCCCCAAGAACACGCTGGTGGTGCTGGACGAGCCCCTGTCCACGGCGGAGGCGGCGGAGGTGGTGGCCGCCCAGGCGAAGGGCAACGACTTTTACATGGACTGGCCGCAGGCGCGGCACCGGCTGGACGCTTTTCCGTCGGCGCTGGTGTCCCAGTCGCCCTTTGACGCGCCGCAGGGCGCGCGGGCGCTGCGCATGGGCACCCTGGCGGTGGACAACTACGGCGGCCGCGCCCACGAGTTCTGGGAGCAGTTGAAGGACTGGGAAAGGGACGGCTGCGCCGTGCGCGTCTTCTGCGTGAACACGGGCGAGCGCAGGCGGCTGCTGGAGCTGATCGAGGAGCAGGGCTGGATGCCGGGGCGCGAGGCCTTCGACCTGCGCGTGGAAATCGGCCGGGTCCGGGGCGGCTTCGTGTCACCGGCGGACCGGCTGGCCGTGCTCAGCGAGGGGGAGATCTTCGGCCGCCACTATGTCCGGCGCAAGCGCCGCCGCTTCGAGGCGGGCACGGGCATCACCCAGTTCGGCGATTTGAAGTCCGGCGACTACGTGGTGCACCTGACCCACGGCATAGGCCGCTACCTGGGCCTGCGCCGCTTCGAGGGCAAGGCGGGCGACTTCATGGCCGTGCAGTACGCGGGCGGCGACACCATCTACGTGCCCGTCACCAGCCTGGACCAGCTCCAGAAATACCTGGGCGGCGAGGGCGTGCTCCCGAAGGTGGACCGCCTCGGCGGGGCCACCTGGGCGCGCACCCGCGACAAGGTGAGGAAGGCGGTGCGCGAGCTGACGGAGCAGCTTGTGCGGCTCTACGCAGCGCGGGAAACGGCCACGGGCTTCACCCACAGCCCGGACACGCCGTGGCAGCGCGAGTTCGAGGACGCCTTCGAATACGAGGAGACGCCGGACCAGGCGCGCGCCATTGACGAGGTCAAGCGCGACATGGAGTCGCCCAAGCCCATGGACCGGCTGCTCTGCGGCGACGTGGGCTACGGAAAAACCGAGGTGGCCCTGCGGGCCGCGTTCAAGACCGTCATGGACGGCAGGCAGGCGGTGCTGCTCGCGCCGACCACCGTGCTCGCGCAGCAGCACTACGCCACCTTCCGCGAGCGCCTGGCGGATTATCCGATCAGGGTCGGCCTGCTGAACCGCTTCCGCACCCCCGCCCAGCAGAAGGAAACCCTGGGCCAGCTGCGCGACGGGACGGTGGACATCGTGATCGGCACGCACCGGCTGCTTTCGAAGGACGTGTCCATCAAGAACCTCGGGCTGGTCGTGATTGACGAGGAGCAGCGCTTCGGCGTGGCGCACAAGGAGAAGCTGAAGCAGATGCGCAACAACGTGGACGTGCTGACCATGTCGGCCACGCCCATCCCGCGCACGCTCCACATGTCGCTCATCGGCGTGCGCGACATGAGCGTCATCAACACCGCGCCCAACGACCGGCTGCCCATCCACACCTGCATCGAGGCGTGGGACCAGAACCTGATCCGCGAGGCCATCGAGCGCGAGCTGGGCCGCCAGGGGCAGGTCTTCTTCCTGCACAACCGCGTGCAGACCATCGGCAAGGTGGCCTCGTTCATCAACAAGATGCTGCCCCGCGCGCGCGTCGGCATCGGCCACGGCCAGATGGAGAAGCACGAGCTGGAGGCGGTGATGGCCGCCTTTGTGAACCGCGAGCTGGACATCCTGGTGTGCACCACCATCATCGGCTCCGGCATCGACATCCCCAACGCGAACACCATCATCGTGGACCGGGCGGACCAGTTCGGCCTCAGCCAGCTCTACCAGATACGGGGGCGCGTGGGCCGCTACAAGCACCGCGCCTTCGCCTACCTGCTCATCCCCGGCGACCGCGCCCTCAGCGAGGACGCGCAGCAGCGCCTCAAGGCGCTGGAGGACTTCTCGTCCCTCGGCGCGGGCTTCCGCATCGCCATGCGCGACCTGGAAATCCGCGGCGCGGGCGACCTGCTCGGCGCGGAGCAGGCGGGCCAGATTGCCGCCGTCGGCTACGAAACCTACCGCGAACTCATCGCCGAGGCCGTGGCCGAGGCGCGGGGGGTGCCGTCGGGCCGCCGCCGCCTGCCCCCCTTCGAGGGCGCCGTGGACGCCTTCATCCCCGACGAGTACATCCCCACGGCCCAGCAGAAAATGGCCATGTACCGGCGCATGGCCGCCGTGGCCTCCGCCGACGAGGTGCGCGATCTGCGCGCGGAACTCAAGGACCGCTTCGGCGCGCCGCCCAAACCCGTCGTGCGCCTGCTCGACGTGATGGAGCTGCGCGCGCTGGCGCTTGAGGCGGGGGGGCACGGCGTGGTCCTGGGCAGGGGGGTGCTGCTGGTCACCTTTGAGCGGGCGGGGGGCCTTGATTCCGCCCTCCAGTCAAGGCTGGCGCGCGCCTTCGGCG
>JBHEKP010000291.1:0-10335 GCA_041859375.1 Candidatus Hydrogenedentales bacterium
TTTTCATGGATCCGGCGCATTTCCCCGAGCAGTTCCTTGTCCGCCGCAATGTCGTAGGCCTTCTTTTTCGCGCGCTTGTCGATGAACCGGTCGTGGTAGGGCGCGTTGGCGTCAATCCACGCGGCCAGCCGGAGCCGCTCCTCCCCGGAGAGGCTGACCGCCGCGGTGTGCTTCCCGCCGGACAGGGCTGCCAGGAGCTTGCTGTTGTGCGCGCCGTAGGCCATGGGCTGGGTGACGGTGGCGTCCTGCATGCGCGCCGGGGACAGGGACACCAGCCCGTTGGACAGGATGGTTTCAAAGGCGCGGTTGTGGCCGTAGCCGGGCACCTCGTCGTCGTGGGAGAGGAGTCCGCCGGAGAAGTCCAGCCCGCCCGCGGGGTTCAGCCCCGCATGGCATCCGGCGCAGTGCTCGTCCAGCACGGGCTGCACGTCCCGGAGGAAGCTGATCGTCTTGCCGCCCCAGGGCATGGGCGTCAGCGCGGAGGGTTCCTTCGCAAAGGCCTCCGTCATGCCGCCGAGGGGGGCGGTCACCGGCGCGGAGGCGCGGGTTTCATGGCAGCCGACGCAGCTCCGCCGCTCGCCCGGCTGGAAGCTGATGAAGGAGCGCATGCGCCGCAGCTCCATGCGGTTCTCGTCGAGGAGTTGGAAATACACCGCCCGGTCGGCGGGCACGCGGAAGGACACGCTGCCGTCGGCGCTGACGGGCACGTCGCCCAGAATGCGCACGGGCGTCCAGTTGGTCAGGTTCTTCCGCTCCGCGCCGGGGCCGCCGTAGCGGTGGTCCTCGCCGAAGCGGTGGCCGCCGGAGGCGTTGTCATAGGGCCAGCCCACGGGCTCGGCGATGCGCAGCCACCGGATGCTGCCCGGCGGCAGGCTTTCGCTGCCCTGGGCGATGTTGCTCACGTAGCAGGCGGCCTCCCCGGCCGTGGTGTCCACGGCGGAGGGCAGGACGGGCGGCAAGGGCCGCGCCCGCAGGGGGACGGGCTGGAAGCAGGAGATGGCCGGGTCGCGGTAGAGCAGCTCCTTGTTGCCGTAAACGTCCACATAATAGAGGCCATATCCGGCGGGTTCCGTGGTGACGGCGCCGTGGGTGTAGGACGCGAGAAAGCATTTGTCCGACAAGGCCCAGGGGGTGCTGTAAAAGCCGTCCTGGTCGTCCGTGCCGCCCTCGGGCACGGGCACGCCGTCCATGCCGCCCTCCGGCGGGATCAGGTTCGGGGAGACCATGCCGATGCCGCGCGGTTCGTTCACGCCCCTGCCGTGGTCAATGACCACCAGCGGACCCACGGCCAGCGTGTGGTGGCCCGCCGCAACCGCCACCAGCTTGCTGCCGCCGGGGATGGAGCGCATGTCCTCCAGCGCCCAGGGGTTCGGGAAATGCTGCTTGAACAGGGCGTCCGCGCCGGTGCCGTCGGGGCGGACCACCCAGATGGATTGGATGAAGGCGAAACTGCGCTCGTGGTATTCCCAGCGCGTGTAGGCGATCATACCGTTGTCGAGGCAGTGGGGGAGGTAGTCGCCGTCCTTGTTCACGCTCATCCGGCGGATGCCGCCCCCGTCGGGGCGCATCACATAGAGGTTGCAGCTCGTCTCGTCCTTGTCGTACTCGTTGCACTGGAGGGAGGTGCCGCAGCGCTCCGAAACGAAGACAATGTCGCCGTTCGGCGTGTAGGTGGGGTCCAGGTCGCTCCATTCCCCGTCCGTCAACTGCCGCAGCGCGCCGTCCTTTAGGTTCAGTTCATAGAGGTGGGTGGGTTCCTCCTCGCGGCGGAGGCGGTAGCTCTGTGCGCGGTCCAGCCAGCCCTCGGGCGGTTCTTCGCTCCGCGCACGGGCATAACCGAAGACCACCCGGTCACCCCCGAACCACAGATCCATCCCGTGCACATGGCCCGGCCCCAGGGCCTTGTTGAGCAGGGTGTGCACCGACACCGCCGTGGCGGGATCGCTGAACAACGGCTTTCCATCGCCGGACTCCAGCACGCAGAGGTCGCCGCCGGGCTTGGACACCCAGGGCATGTGGTTCAGGCACACGTCGGGATAGGTTTCCTGGGTGAAACGCTTCACGAAAAGGAGCTTGTCAAAGTCCAGCAGCGGATTGGCCAGCACCAGCCGCCGCGCAATCCAGCGGGTTTCCAGATACAGCGCGCGCCGCGCCTCCTCCGGCGCGTCCGGGGGCAGGGCCGCGAGCCGCGCCGCCGCCCCGTCCAGCTCCCGCAGATGCGCCGACACGTCATGCCCGTCCGTTTGGAGCTGCACGGCCAGCGCCCGGGCCTTTTCGATGCGCCGGGCCGTGGGATATTCCGGCGGGCCCACGGTCTTCGGCGTGGACCACTGGCTCAGGCTGCTTTGGTCGGCGGGTTTGCCATGGGCGATGTTGGTGCTGTCGTCCCCGGCGGCATACACCTCCACCTCGTCCAAATGGAAAAAGAGCGGCGTGCCGCCGGGAATCGCAAGGCGCACATACCGGGTCGGCGGCGTCTGGGGACTGAAGCGCAATTCCAGCGGTGCGCCCCCGCTGATCCCCCCGAAATGCCGGCCCTGGTTGTCGTGCGCCAGCGTCCAGTTCTGCCCGTCGGTGGAGAAAAGGATCTGGACCGTGTCGGCGTTGTGCAGGCCCGGCGCGTAGTCAAGGCGGTTGTAGACCACCACACGCCCGACATTCACCGGCCCGCCCAGATCCACCTGCCACCAGGGATTTGCCTGCATGCCGACATGGAAGCCGTAGGCCCCGTTCTTCACCCCGTCGCAGGCGCCCGCCGCATCCGACCGGGTGCTAAGCGGGGTGGAGACGGACTTCAGCCAGTCCTCCTCGATCAACCGGCGCATTTCCTCCGCTTCCACCGGGGCTGTGGCCGGTGTGGCAAATGCGGCAATGGGGGGGAGGGGGGGCTCCTTTGCGGCGGACACTTCGGGGGAGAGGGACAGCAATGCCAAAAAACAACCCACCACCGCCAGTTTCAGCCCGCCCTGCGCCATGACCGGTATCCTTTACCTTCCTCCCCGTGCCCATTACAGCATGCCGCCGCCGCCAGTTTCAAAAAGACACCGGCATGGAGGTGCGCGAATTCCGGAAAAATGAGGCTTGATGACGTGCGGCCTGCGGACCTATACTTTTCCGGTTTGAGGTTCGCGCCCCCCATTGCCCCCCTTTTGGGAAGCCGCGCCGGGGGCGCGGAAAACTAACCGGAAACCCGCAGGGAGTCAACCATGAAAACCAGCCGCCGTTCGTTCCTGATGCAGGCCGCCGCCCTTTCAGCCGCGCCCTTCATCCTGCCCGCCTCCGTCCGCGCCGCGGAAACGTCCCCGAACGACCTCATCACCATGGGGTTCATCGGCACGGGCAAGCAGAGCAAGCACCTGATCAACGCGTTTTTGCAGCACAAACGCTGCCGCGTGGTGGCGGTGTGCGACGTGGACACAACGCGCCGGAACGCGGCGCAGCAGCAGGTGGCGGATCATTACAAGTCCCGTCCGGAACTCAGCGCGCCGGAATGCAAGGCCTACAACGACTTCCGGGAAATCATCGCGCGCACCGACATAGACGCGGTGTGCATTGCCACGCCGGACCATTGGCACGCCATCCCGACGCTGGCCGCGCTGGAAAGCGGCAAGGACGTCTACTGCGAGAAGCCCCTGACCCACAACATCCACGAGGCGGTCACGGTGATAAAGGCGGTCAAGGACAGCAAGCGGGTGCTTCAGACCGGTTCGATGCAGCGGTCCATGGAGGAATTCCGTGTGGCCTGCGAACTGGTGCGCAACGGCGCCATTGGCAAAATTGACCGGGTGGAGTGCAGCTTCGGCCCCCCCGGAATTCCCTGCGACCTGCCTGAGGAGGAGATGGAGCCCGGTCTGGACTGGAACATGTGGGTCGGCCCCGCGCCCATGCGCCCCTACCATTCAGAGCTGAGTCCGCGCGGCGTCCACGACCACTTCCCGAACTGGCGCAATTACAAGGAATTCGGCGGCGGCATGGTGTGCGACTGGGGCGCCCACCACATTGACATCGCCCAGTGGGGCCTGGGCATGGACGAGAGCGGCCCCGACGAGGTGCGCCCGCCCGACGATCCGAACGCCAAGGAGGGCGCGGTGCTCCACTATGGCAAAACCATCCGCGTCATCCACAAGAACGGCTTCGGCGCCCATTTCTTCGGCAGTGACGGCGAGGTGAAGGTCAACCGCGGCAAGTTTGAGTTTGTGCTCAACGGGAAACGGATCGCCGGGTTCACCAGCCGCGAGGACGGCGGTTCCCTCGGCTCCGCCCTTTCCTTCGTCGAGAAGGAGTATCTGGCCAAGGCGAAGATCAAGCTGTACAAGAGCGCCGACCACATCCGCGACTTCCTGGACTGCGTGGAATCGCGCAAGCGTCCCGTCACCAACGAGGAGGTCGGCGGCCGCAGCGCCATCTGCTGCCACCTGATGAACCAGGCCTACTACAACCACGCGGTCATCAAGTGGAACCCGAAAAAGATGAAGTTCGCCCGCGGCAGCGGCAAGCCCGAATGGATGACCCGCGATTACCGCAGCCCCTGGAGCGTGTGATTCGGCGGGTGTCTTGCTTTGAAAATCACCCCTTCCCGCCATGCGGCGATGGCGGGGAGGGGTGTGTTTGAACAGGGACCGCGACCGCGTGCGGCGCGCGTTCAGGTCCCGGCGCGCGGCGGCCGCCGAAATGCCGCCGGAAAACCGTGCCCGGTCGGGTGGGGTGAGAACCATTGCGGAAAGGAAAGGGCTTTTAATGACTGAAAAGAGGGCGGCCTTTGACGTGGACAAATACCTGGAGGAGCAGACCGGGGAGATCCTCCAGCGCATCAGGCGTTTTGACAACAAACTGTACATGGAATTCGGCGGCAAGCTGATTTTTGACTACCACGCCGCGCGGGTGCTGCCCGGCTACGACCCGAACGTGAAAATGCGCCTCCTTCAGCAGCTCAAGGATAAGATTGACATCATCCTTTGCATCCACGCCGGGGCCATCGACCGCAAGAAAATACGCGCCGATTTCGGCATCACCTACGACGTGGACGTGCTCAAGCTGATTGACGACCTCCGCGGGGAATGGGGGCTGGACATAGCGGCGGTGGTCATCACCCGCTATGACGACCAGCCCTCGGCGCGTCTTTTCAGGAACAAGCTTGAACGGCGCAACCTCAGGGTCCACACCCACCACGCCACCAAGGGCTACCCCACCGACGTGGATCTCATTGTCAGCCGCGAGGGCTACGGGCGCAACGACTATATTGAGACAACCCACCCCCTGGTGGTGGTGACCGGTCCGGGGCCCGGCAGCGGCAAGCTGGGCACCTGTCTTTCCCAGCTTTACCATGAATACAAACGGGGAGTTCAGGCGGGGTATGCCAAGTTCGAAACCTTCCCCATCTGGAGTCTTCCCCTGAAGCACCCGGTGAACATGGCCTACGAGGCGGCCACGGCGGATCTCAAGGACGTGAACCTGATAGATCCCTTCCACATGGAAACCTACGGGAAGGTGGCCATTAACTACAACCGTGACGTTGAGGCGTTCCCCCTGGTGAAACGCATTCTTGAAAAGATCACCGGGGCGGAGTCCCTCTATCATTCGCCCACCGACATGGGGGTGAACCGGGCCGGATTTGGCATTGTTGACGAGGAGGGCGTCCGTGAGGCCGCAAGACAGGAGGTCATCCGCCGGGCGCTCCGGTACCGCTGCGAATATGCCATGGGCCTGGTTGACAGGGAAACGGTGGAACGGGTGGAGCTGATCATGAACGAACTGGGCGTGCAGGCCGAGGACCGGCCCGTGGTCTGCCCCGCCAGGGAGGCGGCGCGCCAGGCGGAAGCGGCGGGCAAGGGCCACGAGGGCGTCTATTGCGGCACGGCCCTCCAGCTCGCCGACGGCACCATCATCACGGGCAAAAACTCGCCCGTCATGCACGCCGCCACCAGCGCCGTGCTGAACGCCATCAAGCATATGGCGGAAATCCCCGACAGGATGCACCTGATTTCCCCAAACATCATCGAGGCGGTCGGCGCAATGAAAAAGGACATCAAGGCCGGCAAGAACGTCAGCCTGGACCTTGAGGAGGCGCTGATTGCCGTGGGCGCCTCCACGCCCTTCAACAGCGCGGCCAAGATGGCTGTCGAACAGCTCCGCAACCTGCGGGGATGCGAGATGCACAGCACCCACATCCCCACGCCCGGCGACGAGGCGGGCCTGAGAAACCTGGGGATAAACCTGACCAGCGATCCGGTCTTTTCCACCGAAAGCCTTTATGTGACCTGAACCGCCGCGCGGAACGGCAGGGAGATAGGCCATGTCTTTGTTCGGAGGCATTGAGGCGGGCGGCACGAAATTCGTGTGCGCCGTGGGCACGGGACCGGGGGATGTGAGGGGGGAGGCGCGTTTCCCCACAACATCACCGGAGGAGTGCATCCGCCGGTCGGTGGAATTCTTCGTGGAAATGGGCCGGGAGCACGGTCCGCTGTCGGCGGTGGGCATCGCCTCCTTCGGCCCCGTTGATCCCAATCCCGCGTCGCCCACTTTTGGTCACGTCACCACCACTCCGAAGCCCGGCTGGGCGCACACGGACCTTGCGGGGCCGGTTGGGCGCGCGCTGGGCGTGCCGGTCGGTTTTGACACGGACGTGAACGGCGCCGCCCTGGGCGAGTCCAAGTGGGGCGCGGCGCGCGGCCTTGACACCTTCGTTTATGTCACCGTGGGCACGGGCATCGGCGGAGGGGCGATGGTGAACGGCAGGCTGGTGCACGGGCTGATGCACCCGGAAATGGGCCATGTGATGCCGCCCCATGATCGGATGAAGGATCCCTTCGCGGGTGCCTGTCCCTATCATGGGGACTGTCTTGAAGGGCTGGCCTCCGGACCGGCGATTGAACAGCGGTGGGGCATTAAGGCGCGGGAGCTTGAACCCGACCATCCCGCATGGGAGCTTGAGGCCAAATATCTGGCCCACGGCATTCTGCCGCAGATTTACATCCTTTCCCCGCAGCGCATCATCATGGGCGGCGGTGTGATGGATCAGGCTCATTTGTTCCCCAGAATCCGCCGCCATGTGCGCGCAATCCTCAATGACTACATACAGTCGCCTGTGCTGCTGGGCGACATGGAAGAGTACATCGTGCCGCCGGGCCTGGGAAACAGGGCCGGGGTGCTGGGCGCGATTGCGCTGGCACAACTGGCGGCGGGGACTCAGTAGCCCATGGCACAGCCGTCCTTGCGCGGGTCCGAACCGCCGAAGTAACGGCGGGGTTCCTCATCGCGCCAGATGCCCTGGTATCCGCCGAAGGTGTCCGCACCCTTGCGGATGGTGTGCCCCATTTCTTCAAGCCGCGCCCGGGTGGTTTCGGGAATCAGGGGTTCAAGAGCCACAACGCCGGGTCCGCTTCCCGTGGTTCCCTGGGGGGTGGAGCCGCCCGAATGCTCCACCCGGGGCTGTTCCCCGGCCTGCTGCGGGGACATGCCGAAGTCCAGCATGTTCATCAGCACCTGGGCATGGCCCTGCGGCTGGAAGTCGCCGCCCATCACCCCAAAAGAAAACACCGGACGGTTTTTTCTGGTTACAAAGGCCGGAATGATGGTGTGGAAGGGGCGCTTGTGCGGTTCTAGCCGGTTGCGGTGATTCGGGTCCAGACTGAAGGACATGCCCCGGTTTTGCAGGGCAAAGCCCAGCCCGTCCGGAACCAGACGGGAGCCCCATCCATGGTAAATGCTCTGAATGAGGGAAACCATGTTTCCCTCCCGGTCGGCGGTGGTTAGGTACACCGTGTCCCCGCCTCCGGGCTTCCCCGGTTGGACCCTGTGGGCGGCCCGTTTCGGCTCGATCAGCTTCGCCCGTTCCCTGCCGTATTCCTTTGAAACAAGCATGCCGAGCGGCACCTCCGCAAAGTCCATGTCGGCGTAATAAACGGCGCGGTCCTCCCAGGCGAGTTTCTTCGCCTCGATGAACAGGTGCAGTTGTTCCGGGGAGTTGGGCGCAAGGGAGGCGATGTCAAAGGTCTCCAGCATGTTGAGCATTTGCAGCACGCTGATGCCCTGCCCGTTTGGCGGGATTTCCCACACGTCAAAGCCCCGGTAACTGGTGGTGGCGGGCTCCACCCAGGTTGCCGTGTGCTCCCGGAAGTCACGGAGCGTGAACCGTCCCCCCTGGGCTTTGGAAAAGGTTACGATCCGTTCCGCCGGTTCACCCTCGTAAAAGGCGCGGAATCCGTCACGGGCGAGTGTTTCGTAAAAGGCGGCCAGTTCGGGGTTCTTGAAAATGTCGCCGTAGCGGGGTGCGGCTCCGTCCGGCGCGAAGACCCGCGCCAGCGTGGGATGCTTTTCCGGGTCAAACTCCCAGTCGCCCGCGATGATGGAGGACACGGGGAAGCCCTCACGGGCGTAGTTGATGGGTGCCGCCAGCAGTTCCCCCGCTTTCATGGTGCCGAAGCGCTCCGACAAGGCCTGCCAGCCGCCCGCGCAGCCGGGCACGCTCCAGGAAAGGGGGCTTTGCCCCGGGATGCCCTCCAGCCCCAGCCTTTTCGCCTCCTCCAGGTTCCACTCAAAGGGGGCGCGCCCGCTGGCGTTCAGCCCGAAAAGTTTCCCTTCCTTTTCGATCCAGACAAGGGCAAAAAGATCGCCGCCTGGTCCGCAGCTCATGGGCTCCACCAGGCCGAGCATGGCGTTTGCGCAAATGGCGGCGTCCACGGCGTTCCCGCCCGCCTGAAGAATGGCAAGGCCCGCCGTGCCGGCCAGTGGTTGGCTGGCGCACACAATCCCGTTGCGGCAGGCCACGGTTGAACGGTTCTGGTTGCGCAGGAGGGTTCTTTCCCGGTTCAGGCCCTCCGTGGCCTTTCGGGCGGCGGCGTGCGCCGCGGGGTTCCGCCCCGCCCATGCGGCTAGTGTTGCGGTTCCGATTCCGGCAAGAAAATCACGTCGTTTCATCGCTCGCCCGCCTCCTGTGGTTGGCCCCGACTGCTTTGCCGGAGCCATTATGAACCCGGAAAAATCCTTTGGCAAGCGCCGGAAGGCCCCTTTAATACGCCATGGGGGTATTTTTGCTTTTGTTCATCCATGGGATAATAATGATTCGTCCCTTTTAGGAAGGGAGCCGGTCAATGAGTGGTCAAACAGTGTGGGAGATGAAACAATGTCGCGACGCATGCTGGCGGTTCTTTCAATGGTTGTGCTGTGCCTTGTGACGGCCGGGTGCTGTGAAAAACCGGTGTTGCCGTTGCTGGGATGGGCCTATACCCCCGCAGAGGACTCCATTTACGGGGTCACCGTCTCAAAGACGGCCGACGGCGGCTATATTGTCGGCGGCGGGCACAATTCCAGTTATGACATGTACGCGCTGAAACTGGACGGGACGGGGGCAAAACAGTGGGACCAGGTGTATTCCAACCTCAGCGCCGGCGGCAGCCACGGCGAACTGTGGCGTCATGAGGCGCGCGGGCTCGCGCAGACCGCCGACGGCGGCTACATGATGCTGGGCGCGGGCAAAAACGACGGGGACGGAATGCCGGACAAGTCGTTCCTGTTGGTGAACCTTGACGCCACGGGCGGCATTTACTGGTCCAAGACCTATGCCCCCCAGAACCCCTACAGCGCCGGGAACATGTGCGTGAACAACGAGCCGGGCGTGCTTGTCCCCACCGCGGACGGTGGCTGGTTTGTGGCGGGCTCCTCCTATGTGGGCCAGTACGATCTGGCGAGCGCCCTCAAGACGGACGCCCAGGGGAACATGGAATTCATACAAGTGGTGAACGACAACGCCCGGGCGTACAGCCAGGAGATTGTGGCCGGACAGCAGACCGCGGACGGCGGTTACGTCCTCTGCGGCTATTCCGACAACGGCTCCCCCCACGGATACCTGGCGCTGCTCATCAAGCTGGACGCACTCGGGAACCTTGTCTTCTCAAAGACCTTCCAGTACACCCAGGGAGGCTACGGCGCGGAGGCCTACGCCGTCACGCAGACCGCCGACGGCGGCTATGTCTTCGGCGGCGTGCTGGTGAACGACATCACCAAGGCGCTGATTCACGGCCCCTGGATGGCCAAACTGGACGGAAACGGCGACCTGCTCTGGAGCAGCGCATACGCGGACGATTCAACCCTTCGCGCGCCAAAGGCCATCAAGGAAACCCCGCAGGGGGACATTCTGGCCGCCGGCTCAAACAACGTGGGCGCGATGATGGTCGCAAAATTCACCGGCGCCGGGGTGCCGCTTTGGGACTACGCGGTCCCGGAAGACCTGCCTGACGCCACCGCCAACGACATGGTTCTCACCGCCGACGGCGGCTGTGTCATGGTCGGCTCGGGCATTTCGTCAGGCATGCTGGTCGCGAAGGTCAACAACGTTTT
>JBHEKP010000019.1:0-36075 GCA_041859375.1 Candidatus Hydrogenedentales bacterium
TGGCCGTTGTGGGCAAGGTTGACGGCAATGGCATTGACAATGGCGGGGTTGGCGGGCGCGAGTTCATGGGCCCTCGAAAGCCACGCGTGGGCCTGCCCGAAGTCGCGCCTGTTCATGGCGTCCACGCCGAGGGCGTAATAGCCGTCGGCGGATTCCATGAGCCCCAGACGGGTCAGCAGCGCTTCGGAGGCCTGCTTGACCGCCGTCTCAAAGGACTGCTTGAAAAGGGCGCCGTTGCCGCGCGTCCACTGGCTGACCGCATTCTCCTTGGACGCGAGTCTTGGCGAGGCGAGATTGAATTTCAGGCGGTCGGTCGGGTCGCCCAGCCGCTGCGAAAAAAGCACGTCCCCGCCGTAGATGCACAGGCTGTCGCGCCAGACAATCCGCCCCCGCGGAAAACTCCGCAGCACGGCGTTCAACTGCACCACCAAATCCCCCTCATAGCCGAAAACGCCGTGCATGGCGGACACGTCGAGAAGATAGTCGAAGTCTTCCCTGCCCAGCCGGGCCAGACGCTCCTTTTCGGCGTCCTTCATGCTCGCGTAGCCGGTGGAGTTGCCCAGTGGCGCGACGCGTTTCGACTGTTCACCGAGCGCGGTGGCAATGGACGCGGCCAGCCGTTCCTGAAGAATTTTTCCCGTGGGGTAGTCGCCGATGGACTCCATGATCCGCTTTTTATGGGAGGCGTCCTGGGCGGCGGTGATGCCCGCGCCGACCACCGTGCCGATGCTGCCCATGATTTGCAGGGTCTGGCGCACGGGGGACACGGCCACTATCATCTCCCCGCTCCCGGTGTCCAGGGACCATGCGGCGCACTGCGCGCCGCGCACCACTGTCGGATCCCCGCCGCGCCCCGTCACACACCCGGCGACCATCAGGCACACCGAGGCAAAAACGGCGGCCTTCAACATGTTAAAACGCATCCGGGCATCTCCTGCGTGTTGGAACCTGCGCGGGCCTACTCCCCGTCCGCCTGCGGCGGCCGGCGTCCCGACTTCGTGTGCGAGCGCATCCGCTTGTCCATCAGCCGCCGCGCCACCGCCGCCCTGGAGGGCTTTGTGGCGGTGCGCTTGCGCGGCACGCGGCGCATTTCCGCCAGGCGGCCCGCCAGCACGTCCAGCGCCGCCTGCCTGTTCTTGTGCTGCGAACGGGACGCGGTGGCCACGACAACAAGCCCCGTGGGAATGTGCCTCACCCTCACCGCGGAGTCGGTGGTGTTTTTCTTTTGGCCGCCGGGACCGGAACTCCTGAAAAAAGTAATCTCAAGTTCCTGTTCCGGGGGGTGTTCCTCTTGACGGGACATGCTGCATTCCGTTTCATCATTGCAAAAACCGGCGGCGCATACTATACGTGGAAGCGGCGCGGCCGCGCAAAAGTGCATGGTGCGCAGTCCGTCAGGGGGTGAACCAGGGCAGGGTAAAGGCTGAAAGCAGGTGGCCGTCGGCGGGATCGTTGGGGTTCAGCCCGTTGCGGATTTCCACCCCGTCACCGTCGCCGTCGCCGTCCGAATCATGCAGCAGCGGACTGGTAAAAAATCCCCGGAGGCCCGTGCTTTCCTCCCTGTCCGACAGCCCGTCACCGTCGGTATCGGCGCGCAGCGGGTCGGTGGCATAGCCAAAATAACCCGAAGACTCCTCCGCGTCGGAGAAACCGTCGCCGTCGGTGTCTGCGTCGTCGTCCTTGATGGTGACGAGCGCCTGTGTTGAAAATGCGGCGACCCCTGCACAGGCGGAAACAGCCACAAGCCGCGCGGTGAAGGTTCGATCCCCGTCCAGGTGGATGTTGGGCAGGATGGGGATGGAAAGGGTTAATCCGCCGCCGGGCGCAAGGGTGCGGGGGCCGGCGTTGTCGGTGTAGTCCGTGCCGGCCAGTGCGGAACCCTGATCAATGACGAATCCGACATCCACCGCGCCGGGCAGGGGATAAGAAAAGCTGAGCGGCAGGGAAACCGAACCGGCGCCCTCGGAAACCTCCACCGAGGTGACGGCAAAATTGGCGGCGGGCGGCGCGAGAAAAGTCTTCATCATGGTCCAGCTCTTGTCGAAGCGGCCATAGTAGTCGGGCTCAAACGGGCTGACACAGGAGGCGGTGCCGCCCCAAAGCTGTCCCACGATCAATCCGGTGGCCGAAACCACCAGGGGACTCCCCGAAGAGCCGCCCTCGGTGGTTCCGCCGCCCCACCGCACCTCATGGAACCATGCCGAATAGGGGTTGTCCAGATTGGACAGCGTCCCGTGGCTGATGCGCTTGAAGTCCCCCCGGGGATGGTGGACGCAGGTGACCGGCGTGGCAACGGCGGGAACAGTGGTGGTCCATCCGGCCCGGGCCAGCTCAAGGGGCGGCTCCTGGCGCAGCCGCAGCAGGGTGAAATCCGAACCCCCGCCGGTTTCACCCGTGCCGCCGGTGCCCGCGAGATAGTCCGCCCCTCCGGTTGTGCGCGGCACGGTGAGCAACCCCGGATGGGCGCCGTTGCAGGAGGTGTTCTGGTACAGCCAGTAAAACTCCAGCACCTCCGCGCCGCGCGTGCCCGTCTGCCCCCGGACACAATGGTTGGCCGTGAGCACATAGGGGATGCCGGCGCAGGGGTTGCCGTCGGTGATAAGGGTGCAGGTGCAGAAGAGCACCCCCTCCGTGGAGATGGTGCCAAGCCCGCCCACGGCGGTGGCCAGCGAAGCCCATTCAGGCTCGCAGGCGACATCCAGGTTGCAGGCACCCGCGTCCAATTTGCCGCCGTCAAGGGGATCAAGATAAATGTGCGCCAGTCTCCCCGCCGAAATGCGCACGTCAGCGGTGTCAGCATCCGGGGGAATTTTGCACACAACGGCAAGGTTGTCCCCGGGACAGGCGGGAGCCCAAAAAGGCGCCTCCGCACCGGAGGACGGAGCGGGCACCGGAATCACCACGGGAGGCTCCCCCCCCACAATGCGAAGCTCCGCCCCGGCGGGCAATTGCAGCACGTCGAAGGCCAGCCTTATCCCCACCGCCCCCGGAGAGGCGACATGAAAGAAACCGTAACGGTTACCCAGGGCGTCAACCGCCCATTCGCCCGAATTTTCCATCGTCACCGGATACGGCAAATCGCGAAAAACGCCAATGCGGAGCGCATCCTTTGCACCGTCCAATCCGAGCGCCTGATCCTCCGCTAAAACGGCGGCAATGTCTATCGGAACCAGGGGAGCCACGGGCGGCAACGCCGACTTCTCCCACAGCGCCGGCCAAACGGAAGCGAAAGATGCGGCGCTTTTGGCGCCGGACAAGGGGGGTGACATCTGACTGGAGATATCCGCCGGTTCGGGGGCGCATGGGGACAGGCCAAAACGCGCCGCCTCCCCGGCATCAATCACGTGTCCGTCCCGCCGGTAGACCATCCGGGCGCATTCCCCGCCTGCGGAGGGAAACATTTGCGCCTCAACCAGCCATGCGGCGCCGTCCGATTCAACCCGCTGCCACCAGACGGCTGACGGAATTTCCCCGGTCGCGGGAAATGCGCTGGTAAAAAAAAGAACCCACACCGCCACACCCATCCCCCGTCCCCCGTGGACGCCAAACAAGGATCTTTGCAGCCAAAGGGTCATGTGTCATCCGCCGTCACTGGGTTGGCATCTTCAGAAAAAACCTGCCGCATATGAGAAAACCCATGACAACCGAGATCATTCCCAGTGTGTCGGCATTTCCCGTCTTAAACCATTTGCAGGAGTGGTCATCGTCAGTTTCCCCCTCGCCTTCCCCTTCCCCTTCACCTTCACCCTCGCCCTCACCCTCACCCTCACCCTCCATCTGGGGCTCGCCCTCCACAGTGGTGGGCGACTCAAGCCATTTGGCAATCACCGGAAGGGTCAAATCAAAACGGCCAAAATAATCCGGCTCAGCCGTTGAGGTGCAACTGGCGAAGCCACCGTACAACTGGCCCACCACAAGCCCCCCGGCCTCGGCAAAGACGGGGCATCCCGAGGAACCTGGTTCGGTGGTTCCCTGGGACCACAGCACCTCATGAAATCTTTCCAGGGGTTTGTAATGCCCGCCCCCCTGGCTTGGACTGCCGGAATCCACATTCAGACCGAAGGATATCCGCTTTTCCTCGCCCTGCGGATGGTGGATGGCCGTCATCGAAGCGCCAATGGCCACGGTGGACGAGGAGTATCCCGCATACACCAGCCCGGCGGGGGGGGCGTTTCGCAGCTTTAAAAACGCGAAGTCGTTGCCGTAGGTGCTGCCGGAACCGGCCAAAAAATCCGCGCCGCCGGTGGTGCGCAGCATGTCGCCCAGGACCGGGGCGGCACCGTCGCAGGTGCTGGCCTGGTAAAGCCAGTACACCTCAAGGTTGGAGGCGGCCGGCTGGCCGCCAACACAGTGAAAGGCGGTGAGCAAATAGGGCAGTTCGGATTCCGGCGCGGCATCGGCCAGCAGTGTGCCCGTGCAGGCCCATGCCCCGCCGTCGTCAACCTTTGCCAGCCGCCCCACCGCCATGGCCGTGGTGAGCCAACCCGGACGGCAGGCAATGCGGATGTTGCAGGAACCGATCGACTTCATCCCCTCCAGTGGGTTCTTGAACAGGTAGGCCCGTTTGTCAATTTCAACGGCAAGGGAATCCAGGGAAACACCGCCGGGCACCCGCAATTCCAGGCAGCAATTCTCACCGGGGATGGTTGCGGACCAGCCTGCGGCGGCAATTTGTTCCCCGGTGCCGCCGACGGGCGCATATGCGGTGAGGGCCGCGCCTTCGGGCAGCTCCAAACGGCCAAAATGCAGCCGCTGTCCAAGCGCCCCCGCGCTGGCGATTGAAAACGCCCACACCGAAGAACCGTCCGGCAGGACAAACCACTGCCCCCAACCTTCCTTTGCACCCTCCAGCACCACGGAAAATTCCAATTCTTCGACGTTCCCGATTTTCAGCACCCCCTTGGCCGCCTCCTCCTCGCGGTCCTCTTCGGAAAAATCCCCGTTGAGGGGGGGGAGAACGCATGACACAAGAAGCGACGGATCCACTGCGGGGACAAAAACATCCCTGTCCTTCTTGAAGGGCCACCCATGGCCGATTTCGGGCATTTTGTTCCGGGGAGCCTCCCACTCCTTTTCAGGCAGGCCAAGACGCGCCAAATCATCCGGGGTCAGGGGGCGGCAGTTCCCGTCAAAATACAGGTCAACGGGCGCGGCATCCTCCGCCAAAACCCGGTATCCATGCACGACACCGTCCCCGGCCGCCTCCTCCCAGGAGAAAAGCACCGGCCATGACGCATGGAGGGTTCCATCCAGGCACGAAAATTCCCCTGCGCCGCCCACCGCACAGGAAAGCAACGCGGCCAGAAAAAAAAGCACTGCTTTTGACATAAACGGCCCTGTCCCGCCGGAAGGCGTTCCACTCAAATCCGCCCCGCGCGCGGCAAATCATCTTTTGTTAAGTGTACCCGACCCGGCGTGATTTTTCCCAGCCGTCCGAAAGGGACAACAGCCCGCCGACGCGGCGGTCAGTGGTGCATCCATTTGCCGCCAAGCATGGTGAGGTAACCCGCCATCAGGTGCTCGACAACCCCGAAGGCGTCCTCCACGGGACCGTACTCGTCGGAGGTTGCGGGGATATGGATGGCGATGTCCGACACGCCCAGCAGACGGCCGCCGGTCATGCCCGCCACGCCAATGGTGACCGCGCCCAGTTCCTTCGCCGTGACCATGCCCCGGATGATGTTCTCGCTGTTGCCGCTGACGGACATGGCGTACACCACGTCGCCGGGGCGCAGATACACGCGCAGTTGATCCGCGAAAATGTTTTCAAAGGCGCTGTCATTCCCGATGGCCGTCACCGAGGAGGGGTTGTCCGTGAGGCAGTAGGCGCGAAATCCGGGCTTTCCCTTCACGGTGGAGCCGACAAGCAGATCGTTCACCCAGTGGGAGGCCACCGCGGCGCTGCCGCCGTTGGCCATGTAATAGAGGGCGGCGCCGTCGCGCCGGGCCTTGTCCATGGCCTCCACCGCCCGGCCGATGGCGTCGCGGTCCAGTTTGGCGCACAATTCAGCCACCCGGGCCAGGTAACCCCCGGCATAGGCCGGAAAAGATTCCGATTTTTGGTACAGTTCCGCAAGGTAATTCATCGGGGTGTCCTTTTTTATTGTCCGCACAGTTCCGCATAGTCTTTGCGGAGCTGGTCGAAACGCTCAAGAATGGGCAGTTGCTGCGTGCAGTCGGCCTCACATTGGCCGCAGCGCACGCAGGATTCAAGCAGTTTTTCCACATCCGGGGACCACCAGTGCCATTTCATCTGGTCCATGGCCGCCTGGGGCCCCTTGAGCAGCCGCTGGTTGTAGGCGTCCATGAGCCGGACCACGGGCACCCCGGCGGGGCAGTCGCTGCAATAGCCGCACTGGGTGCAGAAGTCGCGGTGCAACAGCCTGATTTCCTCCTGAACCCCCTCCACCTCCGCCATGTCCATGGGGCTGAAACGATCCACCGCGTCCGCGGCGCTGTCCACGTCGGCCTGGTTGCGGAATCCCACAAGCGCCACGGTCACCCCCGGCAGGGACAGGTTGAAACGGACCGCGGCATCCACCATGGAAACATCCCCGGCGCGCATGAGCGGGGAAAAGTGGCCGGGGTTGTCCACCAGCAGCCCGCCGCCCAGCGTGTTCATGGTGACCACACCCAGTCCGCGCTCCATGGCGGCCCTGGCGCCGGGATAGCGCAGGTGGTAGTTGATGGCGTTGAGGCCTATGAGCATGCCCTCGAACAGCCCCTCCCCCTGGTCCAGCATGGAGGCCACCTTGTCGTGCTCAAGATGGGTTGAAACGCAGATGTGGCGGATGAGCCCCTCCTCCTTGAGTTTTCTGAAGGCGTCCAGCGCCCCTTTCTCCTTGCGTCCGGGCAGATCCCCCGGCTGCACCAGGCACCACACATGGTAAAAATCTATCGCGTCCACACCAAGGCGCGCCAGGGAGCGCTCACACTGGGCGCGCACCTCGTCCGGCTCCGCCGCCATGGTTTTCGACGCAACATAAAAGGGACGGCCGCTTTTTTTCATTTCACGGATGGCGATGCCGTAGATTTCCTCGCTCTTGTCGTCGCAGTAGATCGGGGCGGTGTCGAAATAGGTAACGCCCCGCTCGAATGCGCGGAGGACCACCGCAGCCATTTCATCCATGCGCCCGGGCGCCTCAAAGCGCATGCCACCCATGCCAAGGCGGGAAACAGTCTTGCCGGTGCGGCCAAATTCCGTGTAAAGCATGGCATCATTCTCCTTAAATCATGTGAAAACTGTTTCCGGCATTCCTGTGGCAGAAATCAGACAACGGGCTTCCAAGGCTCCTCCCCGGGAAGCACCATCATCTTGATGATGACGGCGAGAAGCACACCGCCAACCACCAGGACGCCCAGCGCCGCCGCAAGGAGCCCCCCCCGACCTCCCGCGGAGCCGCCGGTTTTTTCCGATGCCAGCGCATCCGGAGGCGCGGACGCCGCAAGGGCGGCCTGCCGTGTTTCGGCCTTGGCAATCAACTGCCGCGCCCGCTCCGAATAATTCGCATCGTCCTGAAGCACCGGACGCCAGCCCGCCGAAGTCTCGATGAAGGTGTAGCCGTAATCGGTCCACACGCGGCGGAGACGCTCCCGGCGCATCACGGGGGTTTCATACTTCAGCTCCACTCCGCGCTTGAGGCGGCTGTACACCTCCTGGCCCTGCCACGGAATGTCGGGGTAAAGCTCCAGCTTGGTGGTGGGCGCCAGCTCCGCGTTGGAATCGCGCAGCCAGTTGCCGTCCACCTTGACACCCGCGTAAAACGGATCACTGCGTCCGTCCCGGACCTCAAAGGTGGGCACGTCCGCGGGAACCGGGCCACCAAAAAGCACGTCGGTCTGCTGGACCTGGGCGAGCACCATGAGCAAATACATTATCATTGCGTTATTATATGTGGAACGCCGGTTGACGGCAACATGGCAACAGGCACACAATAACCGCCTTGGAAATGCGCGCGGCACGCGGATGAACGGACGGCGCGCATGTTTTTTGAACAGGAGGAAACAATGCCCCCCGCAATTCAACCATCACCGGCGGCGCGCGCCGCCGTTATAATCGCGGTCCTGCTGCTGGCCGCCGGGGCGGGATGCAGGGGAACGGGCGGGACCGACGGCGTGGACAGGATCAACAGGCCCTCCTCCGCGGATCGCGCAAAGAAAACGGCGGAGTCCCTTCCAAAGGTGACCTTTCTCCATGAAACCATGCCGCTCGGGGACGTGGTGAGAAAGGTGGGCGAGGAGGTTGGCGGCGGGCTGGTGCTCATGGGCGGGTTGGAGGAGTATTCCATGCCCGCCACGGACTTTCGAAGCGCCACCTATGAGGAGCTGGCCAACCGCTTTGCCGGGGCTGTTGACGGCCGGGTTGAACCGCTTGCCAATGGTTATTTCATCTACCCCCAAGGGTATGACGGCCTGCTCGCGCTGGACCTTGAGGGAAAACTTGACGGGGGCATCGCCGGACAAAGCGCCAGCATCGCCTTTGGGGCGAAAACCCCGCTCAGCAACGTTTTTGCCGTGCTAAGCCAGAGCCTGGGCGCGACATTGATTGTGGACAACCATCTTGCGGAGGCGGTGTGCGGTGAAATGTTTTTGGACAACGCTCCGGTGCCCCGGATATTGGAGGCCGTGCTGATGTCGGCGCGCATTGCGCCGGGGGGATTCCGGGTGGAGTCCAACGGGGAATACACCTTTTTCTTTTCCGTAAAAAACACAAATCCCCCTTCAGTGCTGCTAAATGGGGAGAATTTGACCGGAGAACAACAGGCGCTGCTGGACAGGAAAGTGACGGTGGTCCTCCCCGCACCGGGTGCGAATCCGGTTGAAACAGCGTTTGCCGCAAAAGCGACACCTCTCAGGGAAGTCCTCACCCCCCTCACCCGTCAACTTGGGATCGAGGTCGCCGCACGGCGGAGCATGGCGGACATCCCAATCAACCCCTGTGTGTTCCAGAATGTCCGGACACGCACGGTGTTCGAGTTGCTTATCCGTCAATGGCCAGAACAGGGATACGGTTTCGAGGTGGAGGGAAACCGTTTCCTGATCCGGGAAAAATAACCAGCCGCCGGGGAAACGCTTTGGGGAACCAAACAGGTCCCAACGGTTATATATTTTTCAGAATTTTTTCGTTTTTTCGGTCTTTTTACAAGGAGTCATGACATCCATGCGCCAAAAACACGCTCTTCCCCTGTTTCTTTTGGCGGTTCTTTGCTGGACCGCGCCGTTCCCGCCGGCTTCCGCCTCCGAACCGGTCCACACCGCGCTGGACGACTACGTGGCCCAGTTTGATCCGAGTTACACCTACAGTCTCCACAGTTCCACCCCGCTGCTCGGGCTGGGCGGGGTGCAGACGGGCATGATCCATGTGCTGAACATGACCTCCCAGACTTGGCGGAGCGCCCCGGAATTTGCCACGGCAAGCCCGAACAAGCAGGTGTGGCGCCACTGGCTGCACCTGGTGGTGCCGGACAACGCCGACCCGTCCACCTGCCTCCTGGTCATCGAGGGCGGCAGCGTGCGCTCGACCCCCGACGACATCAGCGAATATGGTTTCATCGCGGGGCTGCTCGGGGTCAGCGTCGCTTATCTTCAATACATCCCCAACGAGCCGGTGCGCTTTGCGGGGGAGGGGTTCAACCGCACCGAGGACAGCATCATCGCCTACACCTACGACAAATACATGGACCTTTACCAGGAGGGTTCCGCCCACCCCGATCCGAGCTGGCCGCTGCTGCTGCCCATGACCAAGGCCGCCGTGCGGGCGATGGACGCGGCGCAGGAATTTCTTGCCGCCAATGAACAGATGAACATCACGCAGTTCATTGTGGGCGGCGCGTCCAAGCGCGGCTGGACCACCTGGCTCACGGCCGCCGCCGATCCGCAGCGGCGGGTGGCCGGGGTTGTGCCCATTGTGATTGACGTGCTCAACATGCGCAGGCAGATAATCCACCACAAGAACGCCTACAGCGGCTACGCCCCGAACGACGCGTCAAAAAACATGCTGGGCGGCTATTCGACGGCGATTAAGGACTACACCAACCTTCAGATATTCGACCGCCTGGAGACAAACGCGGGCAGGGATTTGGCGCGCATCGTGGACCCGCTCACCTACCGGGACCGCCTGACCATGCCCAAGCTGATTTTCAACAGCACAGGCGACCAGTTTTTCCTGCCCGACGGCATCAAATTTTATTTCGATTACCTGCCCGGAAAAAATTACGTCTATTACCTGCCCAACACCGATCACGGATTGAACATCGACACCAACAACATGGATGTGGTGGTGGGGCTGCTCAGCTTCGTCAAGGCCTTCATCCCGAACAGCGGGGTCACCTTCCCCGATTTCGACTGGTCCTTTGAGGAAGACGGCTCCATCCGCATCGCAGCGCCGAACCCGCGTCCGTCGAAGGTGACCCTGTGGCAGGCCCACAATGCCGTCACACGCGATTTCCGCCTGCAGAACATCGGGCCGGTTTGGACCAGCTCTCTCGTGGATGATCCTGAAAATGACGGGATTTACACTGTGCAGATACCCGCACCCGCTTCGGGCTGGACGGGCTTTTACGCCACAATGACTTTTGGGACCCTTGAATTGAGCACGGGATTGCGTGTGCTGCCCGACACCTACCCCAACGGAGCCGCGGCACCGGATGTCACCGCGCCCGAATTCGCCAACCTTTCCGCGACGCCGCCCTTTGTCCGCGCGGGGCAGGCGGCCACCCTGGCCTTCTCCGCGTCGGAGCCGCTCGCCGCGCCCCCCACGGTCACGGTCAACGGACATGCCGCCGCGCTTGTGTCGGAAAACGGGCAGGATTATGTGTATTCCACCACGCCGGATTCGGGGGATCCCGAGGGTCCGGCCCAGATTCTTATTGAGGGGATGGATTTGGCGGAAAACCCCGGTTCCGGCGCATTCAACACGGCGCTCACCGTGGACAACACGCCCCCGGCGGTCACCGCCATATCCGCCACGCCAAACCCGGCAAGACCGGGAGATCTGGTCACCATTACGGTGGAACTGAGCGAGCCCCTTATGGGTGATCCCGCCATCACAGTGAACGGGCGCGCCGCGGAACCGGTGCCGGGCAAGGCCAACGCGTTTTCGGCGGCGCTGGTCATCCTGGAAAGCGACCCGTATGGCGGCGCGGTGATCGCTGTGACCGGCACCGACACGGCGGGCAACAGCGCGACGGAAACATTCAACGGGCTGCTCGCCCTCGCCCCCCCGCTGCCGCTTCAGGCGGCGCTGCTGCCGGTCCTTGTCGGACTGGCGGGCGTCCTCGCGCTGCGCCGCCGGGACCGCCGTGGAAAAAATTGATCCGGACGGGTTTTTTTGGCGAAAATCCACAAGGAGCGCGGGCCGGGGCCAACGTCCGGTCCGCGCTTTTTTTCAGGGTTTTCAGGGGCTGAAACAAGGCGCTTGACACGGCCGCCGGAATGTGTCAGACTATGGCGACAGGTGAATAAATGTTCAGTATAATTTGGAGGATTTGAAAATGGCGGCGAACACGGAAGACAAGGGCAAAACGAAGGCGCTGGACCTTGCGATTGCGCAACTGGAAAAACAGTTTGGCCGGGGGACGCTGGTGCGCCTGGGGGATGACTCCTTCCGCGAGGGCGTCCAGGTGATATCCACCGGAAGCCTTTCGCTGGACATGGCGACGGGTATCGGCGGCCTGCCTAGGGGCCGCGTGGTGGAGGTGTACGGCCCGGAATCATCCGGCAAAACCACGCTCGCCCTGCATGTGGTGGCAAACGCGCAGCGGGCGGGCGGCATCGCCTGCTACATAGACGCGGAGCACGCGCTGGATCCGACCTTCGCCTCCAAAATCGGCGTGGACATAGACAACCTGCTCGTGTCCCAGCCGGACACGGCGGAGCAGGCGCTGGAGATTTGCGAGAACCTGGTGCGCAGCAACGCCGTGGACATCATCGTGGTGGATTCGGTGGCGGCGCTGGTGCCCAAGGCGGAGGTGGAGGGGGAGATGGGCGACTCCCACGTGGGCCTGCAGGCGCGGCTCATGTCCCAGGCGCTCCGCAAACTGACCGCAATCGTCAGCCGCACGAGGACCCTGGTGATCTTCATCAACCAGATCCGCGAAAAAATCGGCGTGATGTTCGGCAGCCCGGAAACAACCACGGGCGGCCGCGCGCTGAAGTTCTATTCAAGCATGCGCCTCGACATCCGCCGCATTTCGGGCATCAAGGACCACGAGGAAAACGTGGGCAACCGCGTGCGGGTGAAAGTGGTCAAAAACAAGCTCAGCGCGCCTTTCCGCCAGGCGGAATTTGACATTCTGTTCAACGAGGGCATCAGCAGGGAGGGCGACCTCCTTGACCTGGCGATTGAGGCCAAACTTGTCCAGAAGAGCGGCGCATGGTTCTCCATGAACGGCGAAAACCTGGGCCAGGGACGGGAAACCACCCGCCAATACTTCAAGGACCGCCCCGATGTGGCGGAGCAGTTGCGCGCGCGGCTCATTGAACTGAAGGGGATAGACTGGTCGTCAAAGCCCGGCGCGGATGATGAATCCGCCGACTGAACAGCCGGGCGAAACGTCCGGCGCGCGGAAAAAACAACACGGGCAGTGGGTGCGCCTGAGCCTGCTCCTGTTGCTGCTGGCGGCGGGGGCTGTGGCATACGGGGTGTTGTCCGCGCGCCGCGAACTGGAGGGGTTGCGGCGGACGGTGGTGGCGGAGGCCGAGTCCCGGCTGGGAATCCGGCTCGGCTTTGACGCCGTCCGCCTGGAGGGGGTCAGCGGAATTGTCATCCAAAACGCGCAGGCCAAATTTGGCTCCCCCGAAAAGGGCCTGTGGACGGTGGATGCGCCGCGCATACGGGTCACGGTAAATCTTGCGGAACTGCTTTCGGGAAATGTGTCCCTTGGTCAGGTTGAGCTTGAAAAAGCCGTGGTGGAGACGGTCCTCGCGCCCTCACAGCCTTCGGATGGGGGTGAATGGTGGCAAAAGCTGCCGTCCTCCCTTGATCCCGCCGCGTTGCCCGCCGTTCCGCCCCTTCCCTTCCGGATCATTGGCAGGGAATGCGCACTGCGCGTTATAAACGGGCCGGGGGACGCGCCCATAGTGGTGGCCCCAATCAATTTCGACATTTCCCAGCAGCCGGGCGCGGTGGACAAACTCGGCCGGCTTTCCCTGGCGCTGGAGGGACAACCCGGCCTTGGGCTGGACGCCACCGTCCGCTTCGCCAATTTCGACGATTTTGACGTGCGTGCGCGCCTCGGAACGGTCACCCGGGAGGCTTTGGCCGGTTTTTTCCCCGGCCTGGACAAGACGGTGCTCTCCGGGACACTGAACCCCTCGCTGACCCTTTCCGGACATCCCGGCGGACTGGTCATGCTGGCCTTGGACACGGAAATCACCGAATTTTCACTCGTGGAACAACCAGGCTTCCTGCCCCCCTTGACGGGAACCCTGCGGGGCACAACCACTTTTGACATGGCGGCGGGACAACTGGTTGTGCAGTCCGCAAGACTGGATTCAGAGTATTTTTCCGGCAACATCAAGGGAACAGTCTCCCTAGGCCGGGAGGCTCCAGAACTCGACCTGCGGCTGGAATCGGAAAAACTGCCCCTTGACCCCGTGATTGCCCATTATCTGCCACAGTTAACCGAGAAATACGGCAAGGCTGGAGTGGAGATTTCACCCCCCTACCAGTTTTCCGCCAGCGTAAAAGGAAGGCTTCCCAAACCCGTCCTTTCAATCGGCGCGGAGGCCGCCGGGGCAAAACTCCGTTTCGGCCCCAAAACCAAAGGGTTACCCCCCGCATTTTTAACCCTGGGACCGGTGAAGGTTGCATGGGACTCTGAAAAGGGCCAACCGTCGGGCACCGTGTTAATTGCCGACGGTGGCATCGAAAAACCCTACAAGGGGGTCGGGCTGGGACGCTTGAGCGCAAATGTGATGCTCGCCGACGGCATGGTCCGGCTGGAACCTTTCTCGGCGGAGGTGAACGGCCAGCCGTTCATGGGGCGCGCCGCGGGAGACATCGCCAAAAAAACGGTTGATTTTTCCATCGCGGGCACCATCAGGGACATTGAGAAAACACCGCTACACAATCTTGACAAGGAGTTGTTCATCTATGGTGCGGTGGGTGCGCGCGCAAGCGGCACGATATCCCCCGAAAAAATGATTTTTGAGGCCTCCGCCGACGCCACCATGGCCAAAATTGACTTCGAATGGTGGCTGCGGAAACCCGTCCACACGGGCGCGGTCATCCACACCATCACCGCGGAAATCATTCCGAAAAAGACCCTGACCATCAGGGGCGAGGCCTCCGTGGACGAGACGCGGGTGGTCGCCGCGCTGGACTATAAATGGGGTAAAAAGGGCAAGTTTGAAAACCACCATCTCAGGGTGGAACTGCCAAGCCTGGACATTGACACGGGCGGCAGGTGCATAAACATCCCCTACACCGCCACCGGCGGCACGGTCACGGACGGATTCTACGAAATGAATGCCGCCGGAAACTGGGACGGCGGCACCATCGTCACCATCGGCGGTGTGTTTGATCAAGTCTCCATGCTCGCCGACGGATGCACCGTCCCGCTGGAGTGCACCAACGCCAGGGTGAGCGTGACCATGGACAATTCCATGGAAGACACCCGCACGGGCCTCATTTCCATTCATGCGGATGACGCGCATGTGCCTCCCTTTTCTGAAAAATGGATGCTTCCCCTGGAACCGGCGGACTACGTCAAGCCGGTGACTCCGGGGGAGGAAAACAAGCCGCCGGAACCCACGCGCACCTGGAAGTACACCCTTTCCGCGGACAATATCGCGCTCCCCCCATGGAAAGGAACGCAGTTCAAGGGCGATGTTTATGACAACGGCCCCGAAACCGGTCTTTCCCATTTTGAGGCCCTTGTGGACGGGGGCCGCATTGCCGGTTCATACCGCCACGAGGACGAAAGCAACGTAATGAACCTCAAGGCGGAATCGAACGGCGTGCCCTCGGTGTACATTGCCCGACAGATTGGGCTGCCGGAACTTCTTGAGGGCAGGGTCACCGGAACGGTGGACTACACCATGGATTTGGACGATCCAAACACCCTGGACGGAACCGCAAAATTTGACGTGCGCGACGGTCACTTCTATTCAGATGAACTGGCGGAGCGTTTTGGTGAAAGTTTCGCGGGGGGCATGCGCAGTCTCCACCCCTCCGCCCTCAAATTCAGCAGTTTTTCCTCGGACGTCGCCCTCAAGGGCGACCATATCCGCACCGACAATGTGGCGATTCTCATGGACGGCATGTCCATCAAGGGCGGCGGCACCTGGATAACGGACGGTGACATTGACTATACCCTTACCCTCAGCATGACCCCGGAAACGGCGGCGCAGATCCCCCTCATGCAAAGCAGTTTCAACCTGGAGGGGTACCGTATCGCAAACCGGACCATCGACCTTGGTTTTCATATCACCGGCCCCGCCTTCAAGCCCACAAGCCAAATCGCCGGTCTTCCCTCCATGGGTGTGACGCTGGTCAGCGGTGCGGCGGAGATGACCAGTGACACCGTAAAAATTATTGATCTGCCCCGGCAGTTGTTCATTTCCGTGCTGAAAACCGGCGGAGGCCTGCTTGGCGCCAGCCGACAGCAACAACAGGGGGGCAACAGTGACGCCCCGTCCCCCTGAATCCCATATGTGGGAGACAGATCATACTTCTTGCCACCACATATGGGAAAAGAATATAATTTAACCACTCATTGGGAGGTTTGCTGGTGAGGCTGGTTCTGACTTCCAGGGACACTGTCGCGTGGAAATTCGAATAGGAAAAAGTGCCAAGACCTGCGAGACGTGCGGTCGGGAATTCGTCCACGAAGAATCCCTTCATTCCCTCGCCCATTTCGGCGAGGAGGGATTGCTCCGCCAGGATTACTGCGCCTCCTGCTGGAGCGGTGACATCGCCAAAAAGGCCTTTTCCGCCTGGACAACCCGTTTTTACGATCCCAAAGTGGCGGAACAGCAACCGCCGGAGGTCTTTTCCCCGCTGCGCCAGTTGTTCTACGACGCCAGCGAGTCGGAAGAGCGCACCACCCTTGCCATGGCCTATCTTGCCGCGCAGTTGTTAAAACGGCAGAAGGTGTTCAGGCAAATCAAGGAGTCGGACGAATCGGATGGTGAGGTGAAAATCACCCTTTACGCCGACCGCATCGGCAACAGGCTTATTGAAGTGCGTGATCCAAACTTCACTTTTGCGGAGATGGACGCCGCGCGGGTGGCGCTTTTGGGGCGTCTGCGCGCAATGGAGGATGGCGGCGCGGAACCTGCTTCCCCGGCGGCCGCCGATGACGGCACCCCACCGGATCCCCCGGAGGAAACTCCCCAACCTTCCCCGGAATTTTCAGGCGGCGTTGCCGCCGAAACGGGGGCATGAAGGCTTATGAAATTTTTTCACCTTAGAAAAGAAGAGTCGCCGGACGGGCGCAGCCAGCTTATTGTGGCCGAGTTCACCACCGGGCAGTTCGTGGGCACCATGTGCGCCGTCCTGTTTCTTTTTGCGGTGTTTTTCGGGGTGGGTGTCCAGGTGGCCAGAATAGACAACAGCCTGGAAGCATCAACGGCCGTTGCGGCGGTGCCTGCTGAAGGAGAAGCTTCCCCCTCCGCAACCGCTGAGTCCGCCGCGCCGGCGGCCACCCCGCAGACTGGTCCGGCGGAAACCTACACCGTCTCGGCAATGGACGCGGGCGCTTCCACGCCAAAACCCGCCGCCGCGCCCGCATCCGCACCGGCACCGGTCCCGGCGTCTGAGCCGGCAGGCACAACTCCCGCCCCCGCGGCCACGGACACAACCCAGCCCCAGACGGCACAACCCGCACAGGCACCCGCACAAGAAACAGCCGCCCCCGCCCCACCCCAGCAGGTCATTCAGCCAACCGGGGTGGACAAGCCGGCGGTCGCCCAAGCCCCCCCGCCAAAAAACAATCCGCTGACAAACACCCCGAGCACACGGCTCACTGAACTCCCCCCCCTGTCGGATCCGCATGAAAGCCCCGCGGCACAGGAGCCCGCCCCGGCGGTGGTGGTTGAAAAACCCGCCACGGTGGAACCGCCCGCCGCCGCGCCTGCGGCACCCGCTTCGGAACCGGCCCCCCTTACACCACTGGACCCCGTTGAACCTCCGGCGGAAACAATTGCGGCCCCTGTTCAGACCACCGCCCAGCCCGCCGCAACCAAGCCCACGGAACAAAAACCGGCCGCCACGCCCAAAACTGAAAGCACCGCCAAGGAAGGGACCGGAGCTTTTGCGGTTCAACTGGCCTCATTCACGGGACCGCAACGGAAAGCCAAGGCTGAGTCCTTCCTCAAAATGGTCAAGAAAGACCATGGCTTGAACGCGGTCATCGTCAAATCGGATGATGACAACTATCACCGAGTGGTGCTGACGGGGTATGCCGACAAAAACGCGGCATCAACGGCATGCGCCGGTCTCAGGAAAAAGGCGGGGCTGGGCGAGGCCTTTGTCCGTCCCCTCTAATCCGCAAACTGGATGCCATTTATGAGCAAAGTAGCCGTCATCGGCCCCGGTGCGCTGGGATGCCTGTTCGCGGCGCGCCTGTCGCGCGGCGGGGCAAAAACTTTTCTGGTTGACTACCGGCCCCAACGCGCCGAACTGCTTGCGAAGTCGGGGATCACCGTGGAGTCGCCGGACTCGGCCCCCTTCACCGAAAGGGTTGCCGTGGCGGCACAGGTGCCGCAGGGGGTGGACTTCGTTCTTGTGCTTGTGAAATCCCATTGCACCGGCGCACTTAAACTGCCCCAGGACACGCCCATCCTGACCCTGCAAAACGGGCTGGGAAATGTGGAAACCCTCTGCGGCATGGTGGGAAGCGCGCGCGTGCTGGCGGGCACCACTTCCGAGGCCGCCACACTTGTCGGACCTGGGCGTGTGTTCCACGCCGCGCCGGGCCGGAGCATTTTCGGCGCCTGGACCTCCTGCGCCGCGGAGACACCCTACCGAACCCTCCGTGACGCGGGGTTTACAGTTGAGCTCACGGACGCTCCGGGCCAGATTATCTGGGAAAAGGCCGTAATCAACGCCGCCATAAACCCGTTGACGGCGATATTGGACGTGCCCAACGGCCGTTTGCTGGAAACAACCGAAATCCGGCACCTGATGCGCGACCTGGTGGTGGAGGCCACCAAGGTGGCCGCCACGGAGGGTTACCATTTCTCCCGCAGTCTGGTGGAAACCGCCGAGGATTTGTGCCGGCAAACACGCGAAAACATTTCCTCCATGCTCCAGGACATCCGAAACCGCAGACAGACCGAAATCCGCGCCATCAGCGGTGAAATCCTGCGGCGCGCGCAGATAGCCTCCCTGCCCACGCCCCGCACCAAGGTGGTCTACCAACTGGTGCGCGCATTGGAAAGCCGTTGAAATTCCCCGAACTCACATACACCAGCCCGGTCAAATTTTCCGCGGCTCAAAAAATTCAACTCGCCGTGGTTCCCCCGCTGGCCTGGGGCGCCATCAGCCTGCTCATGTCCACAACCAAATATGTCCACCACCAAAGGCAACGGTTTGACGGACTCATGGAGCGGGACGGCAGGCTTTTGCTGGCGTTCTGGCATGAGAGCATGGTCCTTTCCTGCTGGCAATACCGCGGCTCCAGCTACCATACCATCACAAGTTACAGTTTCGACGGGGAAATGGCCGCACGGATCGTCGGTCGTTCCGGCCAGGGCGCGGTGCGCGGCTCCTCCTCCAAGGGCGGGGGCGAGGGCCTCAGGGAACTTGTGAAGGCGACCCGGTACGCCAGGGGTGTCGCCATCACCCCGGACGGTCCGAGGGGTCCCAGAAGGGTGGCCAAGGCGGGCATCGCGCTGCTTGCGGCGCGCACAGGCCTGTCCATCGTTCCCCACGCCTACATCCCCCTCAGGGCCAGGCGTCTGAATTCATGGGATCGTTTTCCCGTTCCGATGCCTTTTTCCACGATTGTCGTGGCCTACGGCGAACCGGTGCCGCCGCCCAAAAGCGAAGACCCCGCAGACATCGAGAAAACCCGGCTGGAGGTCGAGGTGTCACTGAACCGGCTTCACGAGTGCGTTGAAAACGGCGGGGCCGAAGCCCTCACGGCGGCGGAACTCTAGGCCTCCGCCGCCCCGGACCGCCCCTCATCCTCCACCACCCCGCGCAACTGGCCGCAGGCGGCGTCTATGTCGCCGCCCTTTTCCCTGCGCAGGGTCGCCTTCACTCCGGCCTTCTCAAGCATCTGCTGAAACGCCTCGCACCGTTTCTTGGTGGCGGGCGCATGGGGCAGCCCGGGCACCGGGTTCCATGGAATCAGGTTCACAATCGCCTTCAACCGCCTCAAAAAAGCCGCCAGTTCCCGCGCCTGTTCCGGGCCGTCATTCACATCGGCGAGCAGGGTCCACTCGAAGGTGATCTGTCTTCCGGTGCGTCGGTTGTAGTCCATCACCGCCTCCCTGAGCTTCTCCAGGGGATAGCGGCGGTTGAGAGGCACCAGTTCGGAGCGCAGGGCGTCGTTGGCCGCGTGCAGGGAAACGCTCAGCCGAACCTGCCAGTCCTCGGCCGCGAAGGCGGCGATGCCCTTCACATCACCCGCCGTGGAAACGGTGATGCGGCGCGCGCCCACCGCCAGTCCGCCGGGATGCATCAGCAGGCGGATGCTCCTCACCACGGCGTCATAGTTGTAAAAGGGCTCCCCCATGCCCATGTAGACAATGTTGGGGCTGGCCTCGTTGGGTACGTTCCCCTCGCGGAGCATGCAAATCACCTGCGCGGTGATCTCCCCGGCCTCCAGATTGCGTCGGTAGCCCGCCGCGCCCGTGGCGCAAAAGGAGCATTTCAGCGGACATCCCGCCTGGCTGGAAACACACACCGTCACCCGTTCCCCGTCGCGGATGAGCACAGATTCGACCGTTTCGCCGTCGCGGAGGCGGAAAAGCGTCTTGACCGTGTCCGACGCCGGGGAAAGCTGCGACCGCACAGGCACCGCAGTGTCCAGGCGGGCGGTTTCGGCCAGTTGCGCGCGCAACGCCCTGGGCAGGCTGGTCATGGACTCAAAATCGGAGGCGCGGTGGGCGTGAAGCCACTCAAAGAGCTGCCTGCCCTGAAACGCCTTTAATCCATGCGCTTCCGCCAGTTCCTCAGGAAACAGGCCGTGGATGGAGGGTGCGGGTGGGTTCATCGGGTGTCCTTTTCCATTCCTTCGTCATCAATAAAATTGTCCACATACCCCCAGTCCCCCGTGTCGCCCTGCGCCGCCCCGGCCGTCCCCCCGCCGCGGAGCGTGTCCACTTGACGGTAACTCCTCTTTTTGAGTTCGGATAATTTGGCGCCGATGTCAAACACGGTGTCATCCGCAACCGGGCCGAAATCAATCCTGCGCATGGTGAAACTCATGCGGGCGTCCTCTCCGGGAAATTCCGACTCCACCCGCCTGGGAAAGAGCGCCCCGTCCCGGGAATAATAATCCGAGCGGGACGTGATGGCGAGTTCGTTGCCCTGGCCGTCCAGCAGATGGTTTTCCAGCACCACCCAGGGGGTTCCACGCACCACAAGAATCCTGTGGGGGGCCTTGTCCCGGCTGTTCCTGAAAATTTGCAGGGTTGCCGTCTGGGTGGCCTGATCATAGGCGGCCACCCGGACCCGCCTTTCGGGAATATCCCGCCAGTCCTCCGGTTGAAACATCTCCCGCGCCATCTGTGAAGTGGACACGGAATGCAGTTTCTCCCCGTCCGGCCTGTAATAAAACTGCTTTTCCGTGGGCAGCACGATAAGGAATGAGGGGCCGGAACAGGTCAGCTCCACAAAGCGGGTGCCATACTTGCGGCCCACCACATGCAAATCCAGCGGGGGGCGGAACGTGATGGAGCTTTCCCGCGAAATCTGGGTTGATTCCAGTTCGGGGGACTGGATAATGACCGTGCCGGTGGCGCGAAACCCCTTCAGCGCCTCCTCATTGGCGGCGAGTCCGGCAAGAACCTCCCCGGCGGAAGGGGCACCGGGCGGCAGCGATTCCTGCCGCAGCCTTTCCCCCAGGGAGGCGCACCCGGAAAAGACGCCCAAAAACGCGAGTAATCCGCCAACCACTGCGGCGCGCATTGCCACGGCAACACCTTTCCACCAACGGAGATATGCATCGGGGGAGCCCCGGGAACACCCCCAAGGCAAACTTGACTGGCGGACCTTCATATGTTAAACTTTCGTCCGCTTGTGCCGGATTATAGCACGTCTGGAATCTTCAACCCAACGGCAAATTGCTTCAGGAGCATGTCATGTCCAGTGTATGCCAATATAGTGGAAAACGTCCGCAAACCGGCCACCGTGTGGTGCGCCGCGGTAAGGCCAAACGTGAGGGCGGTATCGGTCAGAACGTGACCGGCATCACCAAGCGCCGGTGGAAACCGAACCTTCAGACCATCCGCGTGGTGGGCGAGGACGGCTCCATCAAGCGGATGAAAGTCTGCGCTCGCTACATCAAGGCGGGGAAATTCACCAAGGCCGTGCGCGGCACGCGCAACTTCAAGCCTGCGGCCAGCGCCTGATCCGCCTGCCTATACGCCTCTATTCCCGCCCGGTTTTGCCGCAAGGCAAGATCGGGCGGGCTCTTTTTGCCTATTTCCCTTCCTTGTAACGGGTCCATTTCTCCGTCCTGCCAATGAGGGATATGCCGATAAACCCCCGCACATCCAGTGTGTCCTCCCCCTCCATGCTCATTTTGCACTTGTAGACATTGCCGCTTTCGGCGTCATACACGCGCCCCCCCTTCCACTGCTCCTTGCCGTCAAAGGTGAATTTCTCCATAAACACCATCCCAAGGATGGGCCTGTCCCGCTTTGAAGCGTCCGGATTCTCCCTGTCCCGTTTTGGTTTTCCCGCCTCCGGATCGCCGTCCGGATAATTGGGTTCGGAAGTCCACACAATTTTCCCCTCAAAGGTGCCGTCCTGCGCCTTGTATATTTCCACCCTGGCGCGGCCGTCCTGCACGGTCCAGACACCGCACACGGCCGTCCCCTCCAGCGCCTGCGCCGCCGCGCAAAAAAACAACCCCGCCGCAAGGGCGAACATCATCCGTGCCATTCCGGAATCCTCCTGGTTAAACTCTGCGGCACCGTCCCGCGCCGCCCGGAACGGGAGACGGGACGGTGCCGCATCAAAAAACAATATCCGCCGTTGTAAGGCCGTTTTACTGGTTGCCTGGCTCCGCCGGAACCTCCACCGGCTCAATCGGGGCGGGTGCCTCCGCTTCGGCGGGGGCTGCCGCGGTTTCTGCGGCGGGAGCCGCCTCCACCCTGCCCGCACCGCCCTTTTCCTTTGGGGCGGACGGAATGATGGGCGCCATGTCGGTGTCAAAGTCCACCTTCATGCCGGCCTCCATGGCCGCCTCAACCACCCCGTTCACCACATCAAGGGGCGCGGCGGGGTGTTTGCGAAGCACCACCCTCACGGAGGCGGGCGTGGTCACCGCGTTGAATTTGGCGCGCACCTCCTCCAGGGTAACCGCCTTGCCGCCGGAATGCATCTGGCCGCCCTGGCCGATGGACACGCCAATCTCGTTGGCGCCCTTGCTCAAATCGTCCCTGAGCCGCCCCCACAGATCTTTTTTGTTGTGGCGGTGGCTGCTGGACAAGTCATGGTCGATCTTAAGCAAATCCATCGTTTCCGGGGAGGACTCCTCGCCAACAATGGTTGTGGTGATGAAGATCAAAAGGGAATTGTTGGCGGATGCCTTGCTGGGATTCTTGAACAGACGGCCAACAAGCGGGAGATCCCCCAGGAACGGGGTTTTGGTGGAGGAATCCTTGGTGCGGTCCTTCCTGAGCCCGCCAAGCACCACTGTGTCGCCCGAATTGACACGCACCACCGTGTCCGCCCTGCGGATTGTCTTCTCGGGGATGGTGGATTCCTGGTCGTTGACCTTCACGTTCTTGTCGGTGTAGTTGCTGTCCTCCGCGCTGATTTCAAGCAGGATGTTCTGGTCCTCCGTGATGCGCGGGTAAACGGTCAGGATGGTGCCCACATCGATGAATTCGACACGGTTTGTGTTGTTGTTTCCGTATCCGTAGCTCGGGTAATAGTTGTTGTTATTGTTATTGTTGTTATTATTGTTGTAGTAGCCGCCGTAGCCACCGCCGTAGTAGGTGGATGCGGACACGTAAGGCACTCGGGTGGCGTTTTCAAAGACCGCCTCCTCGCCGTCCTGCACGGTCACCCGCGGCGACGAGAGTATGGTGGCCTTGCTCTGCTTGTCCAGATAATCCAGGGCCAGCGCCAGCTTGTTGCCCGCGAAGCGGTCGATGATGGGCTTGCCCGAGATGTCGCTCAGCTGGGGCCGCACGATGTTGCCGGACTCGTCAAGCTGCAGCGCGCCGTAAAGCGGGACCGCATAGGGAAGCTGGCCCACGTTCATGTTCTGCCCTGTGCCGGGCGCGGCGGTGCTGTTGGTGAAGCCCTCGCCGCCCTGCACGGAAACGGGCTTGCCGTTGGTGGAGCCGAAATAGGACCAGTTAATGTTGAAGGCGCGCTCGACGTCGCTGCTGACCTCGACGATGAAGGCCTCGATGAGCACCTGCCTGCGGCGGATGTCCCATGTTGTGATGAGCTTGTCAATCTCCTCAAGGCGCGAGGCGAGCGCCTTTACGGTGATCTGGTGGGCGTCCTCGTTGACGATGATGTTGCCCATCTCGCTGGGCACAAAAGTCTCAATCTCGTCCGCGATGAAGTCCAGATCGGCGTACTGGATGGTCCAGGTGCGCGTCTCCAGCGGACGGTCAAGCGTCTCCACCACGCCCGCAATCTTTTCGATGCGGGTGGGCAGGTCGGTCACGATAAGCGTGTTGGACCGGGGATCCACCTGGATGGAGCCGCGCTCGGTGAGCAGCGACTCGATGCTGTCCGTGACATCCTCGGCGTTCACGTGCCGGAGCTCGAAGGTTTTGGATTCCACCGGCAGGTCGAGGCGCTCGACGGCGAGGCGCATCTGCTCAAGCACCACCGGCGAGTCCCACACAAACACCTGGCCCGTGCGCACGTCGGCGAGCATGTTTCCGCTCGGCGAGAGCAGCGAGGACAGGACGGACTCGATGTCGGGCAGGTCGGCGTGGAGCACCTTGAACTCCTCGCGCTGAAGCGGCACGTCCACCTGCTTGAAGATGCGGTCCATCTCGTTGATGTTGTCCTCGGTGTCCCAGACGTAGATGATGCCCGTCCGCTGATCGGTGACGGCGCGGCCCGTTTCGGACAGCAGCGACTTGATCATGGACTCGGCGAAGGCCACGTCAACGTTCTCCACGTGGAATTCCTTGGGCTTGCGCTTGCCGAAGTTGCGCTTGAGGTAGTCCTCCTCGGACATCACATGGAGGAACTTTGTCTCCGGCTCAAACTCGTAGTAGATCTTGTAAAACTTGAGTATGTCCAGGGCGTCCTTGGGCTTTGTGTCACTAATCCAAAAACGCAGCTGCACATCCTGGAGCTCAGGGGCCGCAAGAATGTTCCAGTTCGTGGCGAGGTTGATGGCCGCCAGAAACTCGGCAATGGACATCGGGCCTTCAAGGGTGATGGGTTCGCCCTCGTCGGGAACCTCCCCGTAGCTCACATCCCGCTCCAGCACCGGCTCAAATTTGCTGTCTCCGGCAACGCTGACCGTGCCGGGGTTGCCCTTGGTGAAATTTGTGCCTCCGCCCCCGCCGCCGCCCTGGGTGCCGCCGCCCGTTCCCCCGCCACCGGAGCCGCCGCCAATGGTTTGCACGCCGCCCGAAGAGGAACTGCTGGAGGAGGATGACTCCTTCCCCCCGCCGGTGTCGGCTGCCGCCTTGCCGGCGCCCTGTTCCCGTTCATTTTCGCCGGGCTTTTCGGCCTCTTTTGATTCCCTGTCCCTGCCCCTGCGGCCTTTTTCCGTTTCCGTGCCGGTTCCGGCGGTTTCAGTTCCGGTGGAATCCCCGGCACCCTGCTTGTCGCGATCAAAAAGGGAACCGCCGGAACGCCTGCCTGTGCGGCCGCCGCCGCCAAGCTGGCTGTCGAGACCGCCGCCGCCCGCCGCGTTTGCGCCGTCCCATGGCACGCCCGACGAGGGGGAAGGCCGCACATTGGCGGCCGGACGGGGGGTGGGCGCCGTGGGGGACTGGCTCTGCGCCGAAACGCTCCAGCACAAACCCACCAGCACAGTAATGCCCGCAAAGGTGCGCATGAAGGAGGCAAAAGAATTATTCATCGGATAACGACCATCTCCCTGATTGGGTTCGCGCACGGCATGGCGGCTTACTTGCCTGATTTTGCCGAAACGCAGTCGTAAAACGCTGTTTGAACCACGGGCACCGCGGCGCGGCCACCGTATTTATACCGCATAAAGCGCGCATAAATCAATATAATGTAATATGTTAGGCAATATTCGCCCTATTCCCTTGGCAAGTCGTGCGTGAGTTCCTCGTTGGTCTCCGTCCAGAGAAACGACAGGGTCACCTTTGTCTTGTCAAAACTTTTCACCTTCATGCCCGCAATTTCATCCCCAACGGAGAAAAATGAGCCCCGGGGATTTTCCGGTGTGATGATTTTCACCTTGGAACCCACCTGTGAGCGCGTGGCCTTGAGGCCGTTGGCCATTTGCGCCAGATTGGGTTTTTCAGGCGGCGGCGGGGGCGGCGGCGGGGGCGGCGGAGGAGGAGGCACCATGGCCGTCCACACCTTGGCGTTTTCCGTGATGGCGCGGTTCCATGCGTCAAAATCCCACGCCATGGTTTCCTCACCGGCCTCGGGCGCGCGAATTTGCGCCAACGCCTGCTCAAGTTCGGCCTTCCGGGATGCGGTGGGATTGTTCAAAACATTCAGGACAAGCGCCGCAAACGCCAGAAGCACAAGTCCGCCGCCTGTTATGTTGACGATTCGTTCCACTGGCTACTCCGACAGTTTGCGCAACAGCAGGGTTTGCACCCTCACAGAAACGCCCTTTTCCGGCAACACAAACCTGGGACAGGCCACACGGTCACCGCCGCCTTCCGGCACGGTAAACTGAACATGGTAACGGTAGACCAGGTTGTCGTCGCGCATTTCCGCCGCATCGGGGAAATTGGCGCCGCCGCCCGCGACAGCCACCGCCAGTTTTGCCGGACCGCTGGAAGCGGCCTCCACATACATTTCAAACGCGCCGCCCGGAGGCAGTTTCCGGGGGAGTTCGGCGGCCGCGCCGGATTCCAGCGCGGTGATTTCCACCTGTGGCCGTCCGCCCTCGTTCTCCAACAACTTCGCCTCGCACCCTTTCACGGTCCAGTCCGAGGCCGAAAGGGGAATCTTTCCCGTCTGGCCGGGGCCGCCTTCCGCGTCCGCCGACTCCGGGGAGGAAACGGCGGCGCCCCCCCCGCCGGATGACACTGACGCCGTTTTTGAGCCGTCGGCGATGGTCCGGGTGATGTTGATGCTGGCGGCAACCCTGCTGGATTCGGGCATGCGGTTGATTTCCAGGCTGTCAATGCGCAACGCCTGGGGGCTCTGCTGCAGCCGCTCCAAAAAGTCCACCAGCGAGGCGATGTCCGTGTCGGGAATGCGCAGGTTGATCATGTACTGGCGGTAGCCCTCGCCGCCCCGGGTCATCTCGCCCTTGCCCAGCGAGGGGATTTCCACCAGATTGCCGGACTGGTTCGGCTCGTTCAGGGGAATGCCCCGCTCGTCGAGCTGCTGGGGCTCGCGGCGGGCCAGGCGGTAGATTTCCTGGCGGAGCCGGTCGTGGATTTCGGCCTCGCTCCACGCGCTCGAATGCTGCGCGGCCACCTTGGCGTACAACTCCTCGACCATTCCCTTGCGGGCCATCTGGTCGGTGTAGCTGACAATGGTGTCCTGCATCTGGTAAATGGTGTTGTCCAGCATGCGCAGGTTTTCACGGGCCGAACCGGCCATGGTGAAAACGGCGAAAAAGAGAATCACCCCGCCGGTGAGCAGGGCCAGCCGCCGCTCGCGGGGGGATATGCGCGCCCACAGCGCGCCCAGCCTGGCAAGCATGTCATTCAACATCGCGCGCGGCCTCCGGTGTTTTCTTTTCGGCCGCTTCGGGTTCCACGGGAACCTCTATCTGGTAGGTGAAAATCTCCTGGTCCTGCTCCATGGCCTTCTGTTCGTACAGGCTCCGGGCCGCCGCGAAAAAGGGCAGCACGGATTCGGCCTTGTTGCGTATCTGCTGGGCGTATTCGGCCACGTCGTCCACGGTCTTGGCGCGCCCCCAGATGCTGACGCCCTCCTCCCGGTCCAGGCTGATCCGGGTGATGTTCACCCGGTCGTCGGGCGCGGCGTCCACCACCGCGGCAAACTGCTCGATGATGGAGCCCTTGCGGTCCACCTGCCTGCGCAGGATGTCGAGCTGGGCGCGTTTCTCGCTGATGCCGCGCGCGTTCGGCTCCATGGCCAGCGCGCGGGACTGAAACTCGTCGATTAACTGGCGCCGCACCCGCAGGTTCTGCCAGTAAAGCGCGCCCAGCAGCAGCAGGAGCACCGCGGCGAAAACCGCCGCGCGCAGCACCAGCCGCTGCGTGCCCTGGAGTCTCCGCTTTTCGGAAATGCGCCTCGGCAGCAGGTTCACCTCCAGCGCGCCCCCCCCCGCCACGGCGCACGCGCCGCCCGCGGCGGCCAGGGGAATGCCCGGCGCGCCCAATGCCTGAACAACTTTCTCCGCGAACCCGGCGGGGACGCACTCGCGCCCGAGCGACTCCGACAGCACACGGCACAGGGCCGAAACATCCTCCCCGTCGCAGGCGATGTAAACGCGATCCACCCCGGCGCCGTCCTCCGACTCGCGCCGGAAGGCGCCGAGGGAGCTTCGGATTTCCGCCGCAAGCTCGTCCGCGCCGCTTTCCTGAATCAGCCCGCCGCCCGTTCCCGCGCCGGGATCCCGGGCCAGCGCCTGCCAGTCCTGGGTGGTGGCGATGCCCCGGCTGTACACCAGCACACCCCCGTCAATGACGGCGACCTCAAAGCCTCCGGCCCCGAGATGCACCACGGCGTACCGGCCCTTTTCGGCGGGCATGGCGGCAATCGCGGCGGAAACGACGCAGGCGGTGCTGAGCAGCAGCTTTTCCGGCTCCAGCCCGGCGGCGGCCAGCACGGCCACATGGCGCTCCACCACGTCGCGGTGGGCGAGCGCGGCAAAGACCACCGCCTCGCCGGAGGGAAGCTCGCGGAGGACGGCGTAGTCAATCACCAGCTCATCGGCGGAATAGGGAACGAACTCCTCCGCGCTGAACCGGAGCATGCCGGCGATTTCCTGCGGGTCATGGGTGGGCAGCGTGAGGATGCGCGTGGTCAGCTCGTGGCGGGGCAGGATGGAAAAAATGACATCATCCCTGACGCCCCTTCCCCGCGCGAAGGCGCCGAGCGCCTCCTCAAGCGCCGCCCCGTCGGGCCAGTCGCCCCGGAGAAAGGCGTGGTCCGCCAGCACGACACCCCCGCGGGGCTGCCGCTCGACACGCACCCAGGCGATGCCCTGGCTGTCGAACTGGAGGATGCTGTGTTGTTCGGGTTTACGAGCCAAGTGCCTTCTCCTGCCATTCAACCACATAGGGTAGACCGTCAACCGCGCTTACCACCGCGGTGCAGACGGCCCGAACCCGGCCGTTGCGCCGGGTGGCGAGCCCGGTAATCTTAAAGTAGGAGGAATCGCACTTGCAAAAGCCGTTCAGCGCGTCGCGCGTGTCCCCCGTGACCCCGGTCTTCACCGTGAGGTCGTCCATGTTCATGAATCCCCTGTCATCGCCGGTGTTCAGTTTTCCGTCTCCGCCCGCGCGGTAGTCTAGGATGACGTCAATGTCGCTTTCCCTCACGTTCGGAATGCTTTCAAGCACCGCGCGGGACGCCGTGTTCACGTTGATTTTTCCGTCGCCCCAGATGGTGAGCAAATCCTTCACGCCCGTTTTGCGCTTGTCGCCGAACCATTCCTCGTCGCCCACACCGCGCAGGTTCCTGAGCTCCTCCACCGCGTGGAAGGGAATGATGCCCTCGCCCTGGTTGGTCTCCTCGGTGCGGCGCACCCAGATGTGGCGGATCATGGAACGGTTCAGGCTCTCCACCCCCTCCAGCAGCTCCCTCGGGGCGGTGTTGATGTCAATCAGCCGCTCCATGTCGGTGATGATGTAGGTAATCTCGTCCCCCTTCAACATTTCCTCCTGCTCGTAATAGCCCTCGCCCACGCAGTTCTTCGGGTTGGCCCAGGACTCGCCCAGATGGGTGCCGCCGCGCTGATCCGGGGGCAGGAGCCGCTGCATGATCTGGCGGTTTTGCAGTTCCAGGACGCCGCGCTCCACCGCGCCGCGCGCGGCCGCCATGGCCAGGCTGTGATCCATGGCGTAGGCGGCGGCGCGCCGGTCCAGCATGGCCCGCTTGCCGAAGCCCAGCACCAGCACCGTCAGCAGCGCCGTCACCCAGAGCACGCAAAGGAGGACAAAGCCCCGGTTGTTTCGGTTCATCGCCTGTCCTTTCCCTTGTCGAACATCTGTTCGAGCATGAGCCGCGATCGTCCGCCCGAGGGCGCGCGGGTGGGAAAGGTGGAGGTGATTCGGTAGGGCGGCTGCTTTTCGTCGGGATCGGACACCTCCAGGGTGATTTCCACGCCGTTCGGCAGCCACCAGCCCTCCTCGTGCCGGTCCATGTAAATGGGCGGCTCGGGGTTGGGCGGCAGGTTCAGATCCCGCCCCTCCTCGATGGGCATCCACACATAGCTGATTTCAAAGTCGGTGACATTCTTCGCCACCACGGTGCGGTGCTTGTCCCTGAGTTTGATGCGGGTGCGGTCCATCTCCTGGCCCTCGGGCGGCTGTTTGGGCAGGGCCGCGTCCACAAAGGCCTCCTCGCGGAAAATCTCGCCCCGGCCGCGCCGGTAGGTGTACTCCACCCGCATCAGCCGCCGGCTTTCCCCCTCCTCAAGGTTCACCGGCTGGGTGATGACAAACAGGACGATCTCATCGTCCTTGCCCTCGAAAAGGTGGCCCGCCTGGTACATCAGGTTGCCGTACTCGTGGCCGAAGAGGGTCATGAAGGAGCGCGCCTCCAGGTGCGCGTCAAAGCCTCCCTCCACCCCGCGCCAGGCGCCCAGGGCGGAATGGAACAGGGTGTAGACGGCGGTCATCACAATGCTGAGCAGCGTGGCCGCCACCAGCACCTCGGCCAGGGTGAAGCCCGCGCGCGCGCCGCGCGCCGCGCTGAACATGCGCGGGCTCATGGCGTCTGCCCCTCCAACTGCGCCTGCTCGGGCGGAATCCAGACTTTTCCCGGATTCAGCAGGGTTTCGGCCTTCACCTCAAAGGGCAGCCCCGCGCGGTTCCAATAGACGTCCACTGTCAGTTTGCCGATATGCCCCCGGAATGTCTCATTGAACTGCTTGATCTCCTCCGGGGTCATGTCGGGCGGCATCGGCGGTTTGGGCACCTCCACACGGCTGACCTTCCAGTCATAGGAAAAGCGCTCAAAGGGGGCGTCAAACACCCCGTTGCCCTCCCCCTCGGGCTGCTCGTAGATGAGCGTGCGCTCCGCCAGCACCTTTTCCATCAGGAAGCGGGCCGTGGTGTAGTCCTGGGCCTGGGCGCGGGTGATGATGGCCTGGCGGACGGCGTCCTGAATGACAATCATGCTGATGCTCAGGATGCCCATGGACACGAGCGTCTCCACGAATATGTAGCCCGCCGGCCGGAGACGCCTCATTCCTTCACCTCCACCCTGCCGAGCGTGCCCGCCACCTCGATGGTGAAACCGCCCCCGCGCAGCCTTCCGTCGGTCATGGTCACACTGGCCGCATCGCAGGCGCCGTTGGGATGGCAGGCGATGAAATAGGTGTTGGAGCCCCGCAGTTTGCGCGCCTTCACCCGTGTGATTTTGAGGTAGTCCGGCAGCCTCGTCTCAACGCCGTAGTCCTCCTCCACCGGCTGGAACACCTTCTCGTTGTCCTCCAGCCCGGCCAGGCGCTCCACCCAGTAGGTGCTGTTCTCGTCGTCTATGCACATGCGGAATTCCCGCGACTCGCGCACGGACAATTCCTGGATGAAGCGCAGTTTGGAGATGAAGTCGGAGCGGGCGCCGCGCGTTGCCACCGCGTTCATGGAACCGGCGTAAATCGGCACCACGCAGGCCGTGATCACCCCAATCAGCGTGAGCACCACGATGAGTTCGAGAAGGGTGAAGCCCCCGCCGCCGCAAAGGGCGGCGCGGTGCCGGGGATCGCCGCGGGGCAGGTCGGTCATTTCCGCCTCCATGACGCCGTTTCGCCAGTGGGACGGGCCGTCAAGGCAGTGCTGACACGGAGGTCACATCGTCATCATTGCCGGGGGTGCCGTCGGGGCCGGCGGAGGAGATGCTGTAGTCCGCCTTCATCACGTCCGTGGGCGGCGTGTAGATGTAGGGGTTTCCCCAGGGATCATTCCGGATTTCACGGACGTAATTGCGTTTGCCGCCCACCAGATCATTCAGCGATTTGGGGTACTCATCATTGTTGTCGAGGGCGTAGAGATCCACGGCGCTGCCGTAACTGGCGATGTCGCCCTTGGCGGCGCGTATCTGGGTGTCACGCACCCGGCCACCATAATTAACCACCACCATGCCGGCCAGAATGCCGATGATAACCGTCACCAGAATCAGCTCAATCAGGGTGAAGCCGCCGTTGCTCTTCATGCAAACTCTCCAAAATGGTTTCCGTCTGACAATTATAACGCAAAACATCCCCAAAACGGGGACAAGCATAGCATCCCGGCGCACCCGCAGGACAACCCGGGACCGGTTGTTCCCCGAAGGGGTTGGGGATACGGTGGTCCGGCGTATAAAATGAAACGGATTCGGCCAAACCCAGGAAGGAACATCAGAGGCATGATTATGACCGCGCTGCTGCTTGCGGGAATGGCGGGATGCGCCGCCGCCCCGTTTAAAACCGTTGATTACGCGCTTGGCGCGCACCAGGATGCCTGGCTGCGCCATCCCGTGCTGGGCGATCCTTCCTTTGACACTTTTGAACGCGCCCCGGCCAATCCCGTGGTGCGCGGCACGGAACCCTTCGAGTGGCCGGTGAACGGTTTTCTCTTTGAGGATCCCGTCAGCGGGCACTGGTACCTGTACGTGGGCCATTATCTCCGGGGCTATGCTTTTTCAACGGATCAGCCCTCCCACTGCACCGTGCTGCGCTCCACCGATCGGGGCGGCCACTGGGAACCGCTGGGCAGGGCGCTGGCCCAGGGAAACCACCTCTTCACCGGGGAGGTCTCCCCCCTGCACAGCGCACCCGATGTGTCTGTGCTGCATGACAAGGGCAAATATCACATGGTTTTTGACTGGGCCTCCCAGAACACCACCTGGGAAAACGCATCCAACCCTCCGACGGAGGCAAACAGCGGTGCGGGCTACGCCTGGTCGGACACGCCGGGCGGCCCCTTCCACCCCGTGGCGAATCCGGTGGTCACCACCCGCGCCCAGGTACCCATGCTGGGCAAATACCGGCGCATGTACGCATCCACCCTGCTTCGAAGGGCGGAGGACTGGCTGGTGCTGACCCTCACCGATTCCGGGCCCTTTTTCGGCTGGGCGCTGGCGGGCATGACCGCCCCCTCGCCGGAGGGCCCCTGGACGGAGGCAAAACTGCTGCTTCACCCCGAAAGGGCGGCATGGCACCCACCGCTGCTGGAATTTTTCCCCGCCTTTGTTCATGAGGGGTGGGTGTACGCCCCGGCCACATCGGTGGCGCGCAACCGTAACTATCAGGCTCTTTTCCGCGCCCCCCTTGACCGGGCGATGGATCCGGCGGCGTGGGAACTTTTCCAGGCGGGCTCGATCTGGCATGCCGATCCGGTGGAATGGGAAACGGCGGGCATCTGGGGCCAGACTTTTTCCGGGTTTGTGGACGCCGCCGGAACCTTCAACGTCATGTTCCCCTCCCGCGACAAGAACGGCTGCGGCACCATCAACCTGGCTTCCCGCCCCTGGAACCGCCCCTTCAGGGAACGCGGTTTTACGCTGAGCGGCCACGGCGGCCCGTCCATCACCCTGCTCAAGCACGGCATGGCAATGCATTCCCTGAAGGTGGACCTGACCCTGCATGGCACGGCGGAAATCCTGTGGGATTACACTGGCGTGCCGGACCCGGACAGGCCCGCTTCGGACGCGGTGCCCCATCCCCATGCCCTGGCTGGATACACAGGGCTGGAACTGGGTGAAAAGGGATGGGCCCTGCGGCGGGTGGACAAGAATGGCACGGCTGCGGTGGCGGCGTCGGGGAATGCCCCCGTGGCGGGTGACTGCGCGCTGGAGATGGAATGGGCCGAAGATAAACTCACCATCCAGCTCAACAAGACCATGGTCTGGACGGGTGCCCTGCCCGCGCCCGCGGGAGTGCCGGGCATGATCCTGCGCGAAAACAGCCATGCCAAAGTGACCCGCTTTGAAGTGGGCGGAACAAGACGCCCCGCGTCACTTTTCTGGGGATGGCGCGAGGGGATGCTTTGCGCCGCGCAACAGTCGGCGGACTGGCGGGTGGTGGACACCCCCGACTCCCGGTGCGGTTCCCACATTGTCCCCGCCCGTGCCGGACTGCAACTGAAGTGGAACATCGAGGGAGCCGGTTTCAAAATTTGGGCTCCTGCGGGACCGGACTTCGGCGGCGCGGAGGTGCTGGTGGACGGGAATCCGGCGGGCATGCTCGTGTGCCATGAGGGCAAAGAATCACCCGCTGCCCCCCGCTTTGCCGTGGAAAACCTGCCCTCCGGCAGGCACACCATCATCCTGAATTTCGGCGACAGCCCCGTTCCCGTCGAATGCCTGGAGGTGATGATGCCGTGAACCGGCGAAATCCGGATGGTGTTTTCCGCCCCGCGATGACGGTTTCAATGGTTGGATGGCGCCTGTAAGAGGACGGACGGGCCCGGCATGTCTTCCCCTACAAAGGAAAAGGAAAATGGCAAAAAAACTGCCTGAAATCACAGTTGCCGCAGACGCGGCGGAGTTGGCCCTGAAAGGTGCGGACCTGGTGCTTGGCGCGGTGCGGACGCGGCCGGAGGGGTAGGTCTGCCTGGCCACGGGGGACAGCCCGAGGGGCCTTTACGCCGGGATGGCGGCGCGGTCGGAGGCGTTTCAGCGGACGCGCTTTCTCAAGCTGGACGAGTGGGGCGGCATTCCGGCGGATGATCCGTCCACCTGCCAGACCTACATCGAACGGCATGTGCTGACGCCCATGGGACTGCCGAAGGAGCACCTGGACGGGTTTGACCCGGAGAATGCGACGCCGGAGGCGGAGTGCGCCCGCATCCGGGGCCTTGTGGCGGCGGCGGGCGGGCTGGACCTGTGCATTTTGGGCATGGGCGCGGACGGCCACATCGGCCTGAATTATCCGGCGGCGGAACTGCCGCCGACCGCCCATGTGACGGGTCCGGAGACGCTGCGCCACGCCATGCTCCAGTCGGCGCGCACCGCGCCCACCCACGGTATGACGCTGGGCATGGCGGAGGTGCTTCAGGCGCGGATGATCGTGCTCGTCATCAACGGCGCGGGAAAGGCGGAGGCCGCGGCGCGGCTGCTGCACGGCCCCATCACCACGCAGTTCCCCGCATCGCTGCTGTGGATGCACCCGAACCTGCACTGCCTGCTGGATGCGGAGTCCGCCGCCAAGTTGCAGGGATGACGGGTCACCCCCGCTCTTTGAAGCGTATTTCCCCGAAGTCTTCCGGATGCCTGGCGGTGATTCCGGCGTAGAATTCACGCATTCGGGCCAGGTCCGCCTCCGCATCGCCGGTGAGGGTGAGCACCGGCCCCAGTCCGCCCGCCCTGCGCTTGTAGTCCAAATAACCAAGGACCAGCGGCACGCCGGACTCCACCGCGACCCGGTAGAAGCCGGATTTCCAGTATTCCGTCCGTCTGCGCGTGCCCTCCGGCGCAAGGACCAGAAACATTCTTGGCTGTACCCTGAATGCCTCCACCGCCTGCTCCACCAGTCCATGGTGGCGGCTGCGGTCCACCGGGATGCCCCCCAATGCGCGCAACAGCGGCCCAACCGGCCCCCGGAAAATCGAATCTTTTCCCAGCCAGTTGCCCTTGATGCCAAGCACCCAAGAAATCAGCAGGCCATGGAAGAAGTCCCAGTTTGAGGTGTGGGGTGCCACGATGCAGACCCATTTGTCCGCATCGGGCACACGACCTTCCGCCTTCCAGCCGAGAAGCCACAGCCCAACACGTCCCAGTAGCCGCAGCAGCGGATTCACCCTGCTTGTCGCCTTAATCTCCATGCGCGCTCCCATTGTCATGCTTCTTACTGTTTGTTATTATACAACACCGCATAGCGCCATGCCATTTCCGCAAACCCAAGAGGGTCGTGTACAATTCCGCCGGAATAAACGCGCATTCAGGAGCCGGTCATGCCAAGTCCAGAAACCCTCCCCCCCCTGCCGTACGCATTCCACGTGATGGCCAAGCCCACCGGCCCCATCTGCAACCTGGACTGCCACTACTGTTTTTACCTTGAAAAGGAAAAACTCTACGGGGACAAGAAACAGTGGGCCATGGCGGAGGAGGTGCTGGAGCGGCATATCAGTTCATTCATCGCATCGCAGCAGGCACCGGAGATTACCTTTGCGTGGCAGGGTGGCGAGCCGACCCTGCTGGGGGTGGACTTTTTCCGGCGGGCGGTGGCGCTGCAACAGGAGCACGCCGGGGGCCGCCGCGTGCTGAACACGTTCCAGACGAACGGGGTGCTCATCAACGATGCCTGGGCGGAATTCCTGAAGGAAAACGAATTTCTTGTGGGCCTTTCCATTGACGGCCCGGAGCCGTTGCACAACGCATACCGGCGGGACAAGGGCGGCCACCCGACCTTCAACAAGGTGATGAAGGGCCTGGAATGCCTGAAGCGGCACGGGGTGGAGTTCAACACACTCACCTGCATCCACGCGGGCAACGTGGAAAAACCGCTGGACGTGTACTGCTTCCTGCGGGAGCAGGGCAGCGGTTTCATCCAGTTCATCCCGATTGTGGAGCGGCTGCTGCCGGAACCCGGCGCGGACGGCCTGACGCTGGTGCGGCCTGATGACATGCCGGAGGCGCAGGTTGCTCCTTGGTGCGCGCGGCCGGAGCAGTACGGACGATTCCTTGTGTCG
>JBHEKP010000080.1:0-2806 GCA_041859375.1 Candidatus Hydrogenedentales bacterium
GGCAGATATGGCGGAACCTATGCCCACAAGGATATTGCCTTCGAGTTTGCCTCATGGATATCCGTTGAGTTCAAGTTGTATCTGATCAAGGAGTTTCAGCGGCTCAAGGCGGAGGAGCAGAAGCAGCTGGGCTGGGACATCCGGCGCAATCTGGCCAGGATCAACTACCGTATTCACACCGACGCCATCAAGGCGAACCTTGTGCCGCCGGAACTCACCGCAAAACAGGTGAGCCTGGTTTACGCCTCTGAGGCGGACGTGCTGAACATGGCGCTGTTTGGCATGACGGCAAAAGCCTGGCGGGACGCGAATCCGGGCGCAAAGGGCAACATACGGGACGAGGCGGACGTGTCCCAGTTGGTGTGCCTGTCCAACCTTGAAAACCTGAACGCCCTGTTCATCGGTGAAAACATTCCCCAGGCGGAGCGCCTCCGCAGGTTGAACAAGATTGCCATCCAGCAAATGAAGCTGCTGACGGAGGTTTCCGGGGTGGCGAAACTGGAGGACAAAGACCGCCGGACGTGTTGAAATTCCGGCGGGTTTTCGGGGCATGTTGCAGACCGGTGCGGTGTTTCCTTACATTAGTCGGACTGACGGACTGAAAAAAAAGCCCAACAACAGGAGAGCATGACAATGAACCGACGGGATTTCATGATGGCCAGCGCGGTGGCGGGCGGCGCGGCGGCGCTGCTCAAGGGGATGAAGGCGGCGGCGGCTCCCCAGGGGCCCTTTGCCGATCTGCCCTTCCGCATGTCCGTGCCGATTGACTTTTTCGACGGCACCACGGACCAGAAGCTGGAAAAGGTGGCCCAGTGGGGCTTCCCGGCCTATGAGTGGCTTGGCCCGGAGGGTGACTTCGCGGCCATCCGCGCCAAGTCGGACGCGTTGGGCCTGGAGCTGAGCTGCATCGTGGGCGCGGGCGCGATTGCCCCCCGCCAGATGCTCGATCCCGACGATCATGACCGGGTGGTGGCCCAGTTCAAGGGGCGCATCGAGCTGGCCAAGCAGCTCAACTGCAAACGGCTCATCGGCCTGTCGGGCAACACGCGCAAGAACGTCCCCGCCGACAAGCAGACGGAGTTCATGGTGAAGTGCCTCAAGCGGCTCGCGCCCATGGCGGAGGAAAACGGCTTGATGATCGTGCTGGAGGCGCTGAACCCGCTTGTGGACCACAAGGGCTACTTCCTCACACGCACCGACCAGACCATGGAAATCATCGAGGAGGTCAAGAGCCCCAACGTGAAGATGCTCTTCGACATCTACCACCAGCAGATCACCGAGGGCAACGTCATCCGCAACTTCACGAAGAACATCAAGAACATCGGTCATTTCCACGTGGCGGACAACCCCGGCCGCAAGGAACCCGGCTCCGGCGAGCTGAACTACACCAACATCTTCAAGGCCATCGCCGACACGGGGTATGACGGTTTCGTGGCGCTGGAGTGCGGGTCCACCACGGACAACAACGAGGACATCCTGAAGGCGACGCTGAAATGCTTCGGCAAGAACGTGTGAGCGCCTGACGGAAAGTATGCGAAAGGACCATGGAAGCGGCGGCGGTGTCCGCCGCTTCCTTTTTTTTTTACGGTTCCTGCACGCCCAGAAATCCGTCGCTCCAGAACACCGGCTCGTAGCCGTTGTCCGTCACCCATTGCAGCGCGGCGCGGACCTTGTCCTTCACCGTGGGCTGGTGCAGGTCCAGCTCCTCCCGGAAATACTGCTCATGGATGAGCAGTTCAACGAGCTCGCCCGTGTGCGGCGACGCGGCCCGCTTTTCAAGCAACGGCACGATTTCCTCCACACTGAAACTGTTCACCACCATGGCGCAGGGGATGAAGGTGATGCCGGTCTCATAATCGTGCCATGCGGGGCGGCTGTCGCACCGGGCGCACTGCTCCGGGTCCAGGTAATAGCCGGTGGTGCACACGCCGCCGTGAACGCCGAAGAGGCCGATGAGATTTTCAATGCCCCGGTCCCGCAGGGCGGCCACGCCCGCCTTCGGACATTCCGCCCAGTGGATGGTGGTGGTGTTTCCCAGCACTTCATTGCCCGCAAAGCGGCGGATGTGCCCCGTCACCAGGTCGAAATCGTGGGCAATTTGCCCGTAGCCCGCGTTGCGGTAGGGCCGGTCCGGCTTGTCCTGGAGCGCATGGAAGCTCAGATGGAGCCACCCGGCGTTTGCCCGCCATTCCCCCCGCCAGGTGTCGGGCATCTGGGTGAGGTCGAAACCGTCGGTCTGGTAATAGATGTTGATGTGTATTTTCGTGCCGAAGGTCTCGTGCATCTCCCGCCAGAAGGCCAGGTACCAGTGGTCGAAGAGCGACGGGTAGGCCGCGGGGTCGGAGCCGAGATCCTTCAGGAACTGGATGTTGTCATCCACGGAGAACCGGTACCGCTTCCGGCTGCCCTTGTTCCAAAAAACGCGCGCCACGGACCGCTCCCCGCCGGACTCGGCGGTGATCACCGACTCGCGGGCGCTGAGGGAAACGGCGCATGCAAAGGCCGCGCCGTCGCGCCGCGCCGCCGCCCCGTTCACCGTCACCGGCTCGCCCTCCGGGGCCGTTCCGGTCACCGTCACCTCCAGCGCGTCCGCCGTTTCCCTGCCGTCGTGGCGGGTGAGCACGTCGCCGTCGGCGGGGAAGGTCAGTTCGGGGGCGGCTGCGGCGAAGGCCGCCCATGCGGTCAGCAGCAGCGCCATTGGGAGCGCGCTTCTCTGAACAGGGCCGGGGGGCGGTTTCAGGCCGGTTCGTCGGGGCATCGTCGGCATGTGCGGAACTCCGGGGTGTGGGGTTGTGATTCAGCCTGC